>JALQYE010000072.1 GCA_023254245.1 Emticicia sp. | reverse complement strand
CTCATAGACGAATATCAATCACCTTTCACTCATCACCTTTCACCAATTGTTTCCGCAAACGCTTATCTCGGAGTTGATGGAATTTTAGAAGCCTTAAAGGCCGATGCACAAATAATTATTACAGGTCGTGTGGCCGACCCATCGCTTTTTCTTGCCCCAATGATTCATGAGTTTGGTTGGGCCACCGATGATTATGATTTAATGGGCAAAGGCACTGTTATAGGTCATTTGATGGAATGTGCAGGACACATCACAGGCGGATATTTTGCCGACCCAATCAAAAAGCCTGTCGAGAATATGGATAATTTGGGACATCCTTTTGCAGATATTTTTGCTGATGGTTCGGCGGTTATTAGTAAAGTAGAGGGCACGGGTGGCATCATTAATTTGCAAACTGCCAAAGAGCAATTACTCTATGAGGTAATCAATCCTAATGAATATTATACCCCAGATGTCGTTGCCGATTTTACAAGCGTAAAATTGGAAGAAATAGCTCAAAATCAGGTGAGAGTAACGGGTGGAAGTGGCAAAGAAAAACCATCAACCTATAAAGTTAGTGTTGGCTACAAAGCCTTTTGGCAGGGAGAAGGAGAAATCTCTTACGCAGGGCCTGCCGCCAACGAAAGAGCCAAGTTAGCAGGCGAAACCGTTGAGAAACGTTTAAAATTACAATTCGAAGAAATCCAAGTTGATTTAATTGGAATAAATTCAACATTCGGAAATCGGGGCTTCGACTTCGCTCAGCCGCCTATTTCCAAAGCCCCAATTTCCGAAGTACGATTAAGAGTCGCTGCTAAAGCTCAAACGCAAGCGGATGCTGCATTGATTGGCGAAGAAATAGAAGCTCTTTATACCAACGGCCCTGCGGGTGGTGGTGGCGTAAGAAAATACGTCAATGAAGTTATCGGAATCGTGTCGGTTTTGGTAGATAGAAAAAAAGTATTACCCCAAATATCAATTTTTGAATCATGAAATTATACGACATAGCCCATAGCCGTGCAGGTGATAAAGGTAATATTTCAACACTTTCGCTTATTCCTTATGATGAGAGCGATTATGCCATACTTTGCGAAAAAGTGAGTACAGAAAAAGTAAAACAACATTTTGCAGGAATTATCGAAGGAGAAATCATTCGCTACGAAATGCCTAATATTTCATCTTTGCTCTTTGTGTGCCACGATGCACTTGCTGGTGGAGTTACAACTTCACTTAGAATTGATACTCACGGAAAAGCATTAAGTTATAAACTCTTGGAAATGGAAA
The DNA here is from genome assembly GCA_023254245.1 of Emticicia sp. GTDB lineage: Bacteria > Bacteroidota > Bacteroidia > Cytophagales > Spirosomataceae > Emticicia. The sequence goes on along the minus strand of JALQYE010000072.1, from coordinate 17,558 downwards.
TATAAAACACCCAAGCAAGTCCCTAACCTTCAATTTAACAAGCATTTATTTTTTATTTATATTTTAGTTTTCAACTCCATTTTTAAACAAATGAAAAAAACAATCCTTTCTCTATTTGTGTCATGCTGTTTACTCTTCCAAACGGCTGATGCACAATTACAAACTGGCGAAAACGTAGCCGTAACTTCTACCGATGCAGGTAAAGTTCGTGGCTATATCAACAATGGCATTTTCACTTACAAAGGCATTCCATACGCCGAAGCAAAACGTTTTGAAACTCCTCAAAAACCAAAAACGTGGTCAAATGTGCGTAGTTCGATGGTTTATGGACCAGTTGCCCCCTTAATGGACCCAACCACAAACGTGATGGATGAAAGTGAATTCGTATTCGACCACAGTTGGGGTTTTACCAACGAAGACTGTATGCGTATCAACGTCTGGACACCAGGAATCAACGATGGAAAAAAACGTCCAGTCATGTTCTGGATTCATGGCGGTGGTTTCACGGCGGGCTCTTCACAAGAATTACCTTCGTATGATGGCGAAAATTTGGCTAAAAAAGGCGATGTAGTAGTGGTTTCTATTAATCACCGTCTCAATATCTTGGGTTATTTAGACCTTTCTGCTTATGGCGAAAAATACAAAACTTCAGCTAATAATAGTGTTTTAGACATGAAAGCTGCCTTAGAATGGGTTAAAACCAATATCTCGAATTTCGGTGGCGACCCTAATAATGTGACCATTTTCGGGCAATCAGGTGGCGGTGCAAAAGTAAATACCTTAATGGCAATGCCTTCGGCAAAAGGACTTTTCCACAAAGCAATCAATCAGAGTGGTGCTTTCCGTACGGCCATGCTTGATAAAACTACAACCCAAGCAATTGGTGCGGAAGTTTTGAAAGAATTAGGTATTTCGGCGGATAAAGTAGATGATATTCAGAAAGTTCCTTTCCAAACGCTAAGCGATGCAGGTAAGAAAGCACTCAAAACGATTGCTGATAAAATGAAAGCCGAGGGCAAACCAGTTATTGGTTTTGGTTTAAGCTGGGGGCCAAGTGCCGATGGTGAAGTTTTACCTTACCAATTATTCTCAAATGAAGCATTTGAATTATCAAAAAACATTCCGTTGATGATTGGTACGACGATTAATGAATTTGCAGTTTTCAGAGGTGGAATTCCGAGTAATGCAACCGATGAACAAGCCAAAGAAGCCATCAAAAAAGTATATGGCGACAAAACAGATGCGTACATTGCAGCCGTAAAAAAGGCTTATCCAAACGGAAAAATGAGCGAAATGCTAAGCTATGATGTTACTTTCCGCCCAGGTGCTGTGCAACAAGCCAATCAAAAATCAGCTCTTGCGGGTGGAGCTAATACATATATGTACTTATTCGATTGGCAGTCGCCAGTAATGGACGGAAAATACAAAGCCGTTCACTGTATGGAAATTGCGTTCTGTTTTGATAATATACAACGCACAAAAAATATGACAGGTGGCACAAAAGAAGCTCAAGCTCTTGCCGATAAAATGAGTTCAGCATGGATAAATTTCGCAAAAGTTGGAAATCCAAACCACAAAGGTTTACCAAATTGGCCAGCTTATACTGCAAGCAATACCGCTACGATGCACTTCGACAATACTTGCACCGTAAAACCTCAGATGGACAAAGAATTATTTGAATTAGTGAAATAATTCTTTGTAAAATTTATGAAAAAGCCCAGTCAAAAAAACTGGGCTTTTTCATAAATTACCATCGAAAACTCAACTTTTTTTTCTAACTTACCTCTCTATTCAAACCTTACAAAAACCTATTAGAATGAACAAAAGAACTTTCCTCAAAACCTCATCAGTTTTGGCTGCAGGAGCAGCATTTCCACAATTATTTTCGTGTGCAGAAAAACCAAAATCAGACCCACGAACCAACTGGGCGGGAAATCTAACATACAGTACAGATAATTTATATACGCCCAAAACAGTCGCTGAACTCCAAGAAACTATCAAAAAAGTAAAAAAAGTACGTGGACTCGGCACTAAACACTGCTTCAATAAAATTGCCGATAGCACCGAAAATCAGATTTCTTCGGCAGAATTTAATAAAATTATTTCGCTTGATAAAGAAAAACAAACCATAACCGTAGAAGCAGGCATCAAATACGGAGATTTATGCAAATATTTGGATGAAAATGGTTTTGCTCTCTATAATTTGGCATCACTTCCGCACATTTCGGTAGCAGGTGCTTGTGCCACAGGCACCCATGGTTCGGGTATTAAAAACGGCAATTTGGCAACGCAGGTAGTAGCGTTAGAATTTGTGAACGGAAAAGGAGAAATTATTAGCTTATCAAAAGAAAAAGATGGCGAAGAATTTGGAATGGCGGTTGTGAATCTTGGTGCTTTAGGAATAGTCACGAAAATGACTTTAGCCTTGCAACCTACTTTCAAAATGAAACAAGTGGTTTATCAGAACTTGCCAATGGCCGAACTGGAAAAAAACTTTGAGGCTATCATGTCGGCAGGCTACAGCGTTAGTTTATTTACCGATTGGACAAAGAAAAACATCAGCGAAGTTTGGATAAAAAGCAAAGCTGATGATATGAAAGAAATTGCCCCTGAGTTTTACGGAGCAAAACTTCAAACCAAAAACCTCCACCCAATCGAAGCCCTCGACCCTGTTAATTGTACCGACCAAATGGGTGTTGAAGGCCCGTGGTATGAGCGTATGCCACACTTCAAAATGGGTTTCACGCCGAGTAGTGGTAAAGAATTACAATCAGAATTTTTTATAGCTTTTGAAAATGCTTACGAAGGGTTAATGGCCATCGAGAAACTCAACGAAAAAGTTTCTCCACATTTATTCATCACCGAAGTAAGAGCCATTGCGGGTGATGATTTACCGATGAGCCCAATGTATAAAAAAACTTGTGTGGCTTTTCACTTTACTTGGAAACAAGAAACCGAAGAAGTATTAAAAGTTCTACCTCTTATTGAAGAAGCCCTCGCACCATTTAATCCAAGACCGCACTGGGGAAAAATATTTACCTTAAAACCACAGGTTTTGCAAACAAGAATCGAAAAACTTAATGATTTTAAGGCATTAATGACCAAACACGACCCCGAAGGTAAATTTAGAAACGAATTTATTGATACAAATTTGTTTTAAGATTGTGGAGCGAACAAAATGTAACCGATAAATTCGGTTCGCTCCACAAAATCAAAGTACCACCATTGCCTTAATCACTTGTGATTTAGGGTCGAGCCAAGTTTCAAAAACGGTGGGTAAATCATCGAAAGCAGCTTCGTGCGTAAGCCAAGCTTTTGTATTGATTTCCCCACTTTCCATTTTCGAGATAATATGTTTAAAATCAGTTGGTAAGGCATTTCTGCTTGCCAAAAGTGTAATTTCACGGCGATGAAAATCGGGGTCAAAAAACGTCACGTCTCCTTGAAAAAGACCCACATAAACCAATTTTCCACCAAAAGCCACATACGAAAACGCCTTCATCATTGATTGAGCGTTTCCAGTAGCATCAAAAACCACCGTTGGCATATTTCCCCCTAAAATTCTACGTAAATCATCGGCCGAAAAATCTTCCGTTGCTACAATACTTTCATCAATTCCGATGGCTTCATTAGCAAAATCAAGGCGTTGTTTACTAAAATCCATTACGGCAATTTTTGCTCCATTGATTTTGGCAAACTGAATTACAGACAATCCAATTGGCCCCGCTCCTATCACCAAGACAATATCATTTGCTAACACATTGGCACGTAGAACTGCATGCGAGCCAATTCCCAGTGTTTCAACCAAAGCCAGTTGTTCGTATTGCAAAATATCAGATTTATGTAGTTTATTAACAGGCACTTTTAGGTACTCAGCCATACCACCATCACTATGCACACCCAAAACTTTCAGACTTTCACAGCAGTTGGTTTTACCGTTTTGGCAAGGCTGGCATACACCACAATTAAGATACGGCTCAACCGAAACCTTATCTCCGATTTTTATATCGCTCGTTTCTGCCCCACTCCCTAAACTAACTACCTCTGCTCCTAACTCATGCCCAAGCACACGTGGATACGAAAAAAACGGCTGACGACCACGATACGCATGATAATCAGTACCACAAATACCGATTCGATGAATTTTCAAAAGAGCTTCATTTGCAGCCAAAGTGTCATCAAAATCTCGGCTAATTAATTGAAATTCTTGCGGCTGATTTAAAATTATTGTTTTCAAAATCTATATGTTTTAGGGTAAACTTTTACTTAAATAACAAACGAAATCTCTTTAAAATCAAACTTTTTCACTTCTTCGCCTACTTCCATTAATAAATGCCCAGTTTCGGCCACATCAATTATTTTACCAAGAAAACGTACGTCATTTTGTTCATACTGGTGCCATTCTCCGAACCGAAATAATCGTTCTAAATACTTTTTTTTCTGAGCCTCAGCGTGTCCGTTTTTCAACTGTAAATAATATTTTTCGATACATTCGCACAAGTGCTCAATCAATTTCTCAATCGTATAATCTTCTGTTTTCTGTGAAGCCAGTCGTAACGAAATCGCTCTGTCATTCATAAAACTTAATTGATTGATATTCAAGCCAATACCAATAACAGAATAAGATATTCGGCTCCCAGCAAGTGTATTTTCAATCAAAACACCACCCATTTTTCGATTACCTACATAAATATCATTTGGCCATTTAATTGTTAAGCCGTCAGATAAATATTTACATAAAAACTCGTAAATTCCAAGCGAAACCGCAATATTTAATCGAAATTGTTGGGCAACTACCAAGAAGTCAGGTTTCAGAATTATCGAAACCGTAATATTTTGGTTAGGAAGGGTTTCCCAGCTGTTTCCACGCTGCCCACGCCCAGCCGTTTGGTCAGCGGTTATGACAATTGTTCCATCAAAAACTCGCTTTGTTTGAATTATTTCAGCCGCAATATCGTTAGTTGAATGACAACTTGGCAGATAAACAGTATTTTTGCCGAGAAATAAAGTTTTGGGTTGAAAATTGTGCAACTTTATAGTAATTTAGCGTTTGTAGGTAACGCATACATAAAATATTTTTTAGTGAAGTTCGTGTACTTTCAAAAGAAAGCCTATTTTTTTGAACTTTTAGTGATAAACGGAAAGTTTTACATTAAACATTTATCATTAATAGTTCACCATTATTAGAACGAACCGCTCACAAAATTAAATGAAGATAAGATTGAATGAAAGAAATTAAAGAACTTTCTGGTGATGAGTTAAGTCGCTTAGTAGTACACGGAATGTTAGAAAAAAAAGCGACCAATATCGTAGTGATGGATTTACGTAATGTTAAGAATGCTATCACTGACTTTTTTGTAGTTTGTTCGGGTAACACCGATACCCAAATTGCGGCCATCGCCGACTCGGTTGATGAAGAAGTTTTTAAAGCCTCCAAACTTAGCCCTTGGCACCAAGAAGGGCGTCAAAATAGAGAATGGATTTTGCTTGACTACGTTGACGTGGTGGTACATATCTTCAGAAAAGACCGCCGTAAATTCTACGACCTCGAATCACTTTGGGGCGATGCCGAAACAACAATAATCGAAGAAAGTTTTGAGCCAGAAGCACCTAAACAAATGGTCTTCGAATAATGTTAAGAATCTTTGAACCTTTACATCGTTCAAAAGCCATGTAAAGGTTATTTTTTTATATGAATAACTATTGCATTAAATTTGAAAAATTAGAAAAATGTCAGACAACAACAGTAATGAATTTCCGAAAAGAAAGCCAGCCAACAATAATGGTGGCGGTTTGCAGGGATGGATTGTAGCGGCGATTATCATGGGCATTATAGGCTTTTTGCTTTTTTCGAGGTCAGCATCGTTGGCACCGATTAAGTACAAGCAGCTCGAGCAAATGATTTTGCAAAAAGACGTAGAAAAAGTAGCCGTGGTAGAAGGCAACCGTAGCGTTGAGGTTACACTCACACGTGATGCTCTCCAAAAACCAGAGTATAAAAAAGACTTGGGCAATAATCGCTATAACGCAGGTGGCCCGCACTTAAAAGTAGATATCGTATCGGTTGACTCGTTTATGAGTGATTACAGGGAGTTTTTGAAAAACCCTCAAATTAATCCTGAATACAGTAAATCACTTTACCCAGAAATCGTAGAACGTCAAGACATGACCAACTGGATTGTAAATTTGCTTCCATTCGTTGTGGTACTTGGTTTAATGTATTTCTTGATGAGCCGCATGACAGGTGGTGGAGGCCCAGGTGGTCAGATTTTCAACATTGGAAAATCAAGAGCTGCTCTTTTTGATGCTGATAACAAAGTAAAAATCACATTCAACGATGTAGCAGGCTTAGAAGAAGCTAAAGAAGAACTCCAAGAAATTGTTGATTTCTTGAAAACTCCGAAGAAATATACCGAACTCGGTGGTAAAATACCAAAAGGTGCTTTGCTCGTAGGTCCTCCAGGAACAGGTAAAACCTTATTGGCCAAAGCAGTAGCTGGCGAAGCAAGTGTGCCATTCTTCTCGCTTTCGGGTTCAGATTTCGTTGAAATGTTTGTAGGTGTAGGTGCCGCTCGTGTACGTGACCTCTTCAAACAAGCCAAAGAGAAAGCTCCGTGTATCATATTTATTGATGAAATTGATGCGGTTGGTCGCTCTCGTGGTCGTGGCTCAATGCCAGGTGCAAACGATGAACGCGAAAATACACTCAATTCATTGTTAGTGGAAATGGACGGATTTGGTTCGGATGCTGGAATTATCATTTTGGCAGCAACTAACAGACCCGACGTACTTGACCCAGCCTTGATGCGTCCAGGTCGTTTCGACCGCCAAATAAGTGTTGATGCTCCTGATATTGTTGGTCGTGAAGCTATTTTCAAGGTTCACATGAAGCCTTTGAAACTTTCAAACGACATCGACATCAAAAAACTCGCTACTCAAACCCCAGGTTTTGCGGGTGCTGAAATTGCCAACGTTTGTAATGAAGCAGCCCTTTTGGCAGCACGCCGTGGCAAAACAGCCATTGATATGCAAGATTTCCACGATGCCATCGACCGTGAAATTGGTGGTTTAGAAAAGAAAAACAAGTTAATTTCACCAGAAGAAAAAGAAATCGTTGCTTACCACGAAGCAGGACACGCAGTGGCTGGTTGGTTCTTAGAACACGCTAACCCACTTGTAAAAGTAAGTATCGTTCCGCGTGGTATTGCTGCCCTGGGTTACGCTCAGTATTTACCAAAAGAACAATATTTATATCGTACAGAGCAGCTTCTCGACGAAATGTGTATGACCCTCGGTGGTCGTGCAGCCGAAGAAGTAGTGTTTGGTAAAATTACTACGGGTGCATTGAGCGATTTAGAGCGTATCACGAAGAGTGCTTACGGAATGGTCTCGGTATATGGTATGAATGACCGTATCGGTAATGTTTCGTTCTATGACTCAAAAGGACAAGGTGAAATGTCATTCACGAAGCCTTATTCAGAAGATACCGCCAAGATTATTGATGAAGAAGTAAAGAAAATGATTGATAGTGCATATACACGTACAAAAGAATTATTACTTTCAAAGCGTGAAGAATTAGAGAAAATTGCTCAGGAATTATTGAAAAAAGAAATTCTTTATCAATCTGACTTAGTGGATTTAATTGGTAAACGTCCGTTCGAGAAATTGACAAATTATCAAGAGTTTATGGATAAAGTCGATACTCCTACCGAAGAGCCAACTCCAGTAGTAGAGTAAGCAATATGCTGATTACAAAAAAGCCGTAATAACTTTTAAAGTTTATTACGGCTTTTTTATTTTTCGCTCTTTACTTGTACCATCTTACAGAAGTGAATAATACAATGTTAAACCCAGTTATCATACCTTATGTCATTCTGAAAAGAATCTGTTATCGTCAAATTTACACAAAAAAGCAGATGCTTTCAGCATGACAATATCTACGAAAAAAGGCACGAAATTAGTTTAAAGTGTAATAGTTTGGTATTATAAATATTCTATAAGAAATTTATAATCAACGATTAAAAAAAATACTCCATAAAAGTTAAGTATAAAAGATTGGAAACTAACATAGAAAATATCAACCCTTCTCCTTTTCCTCTGTTGGGACGAAATATTTCACTGTGCGAATGCCTTTAATCTCAAACTCACTTGATATAGAGGCCTCTACAAAAAAGCGAGGATGCAGTTTTAGAAACTAACTCCTCGCTTTTTATATTATTTTGCTAAAACTGATTACTTCACTTCAAAAGTACCACGTCCGATACTGAATCCTTCTGAATATAATTCAATGTTATATTTACCTTTGGTGTAATTTGCACCGCGAGAATAAATAAAATCAACGTTTTGGCCTGAATTATCGTACATTACTGATTGCTTAGCAGTGTAAACCATTTCTTTACCACCATACATAAATGCCCCTGAACCCGTAGCCATATCCGAAATACAGTTGCCTTGTGGGTCAAGCATACGCATATAAATCACTTTATTTTCTCTCTTTGTCAATGGATTTTCGGCCAATTTGAAAGATATTTTCACCTTCTCTACACGTTTTGCTTTGTATTCGCCACCCTCACGCTCTTTACCACGAGAGTTAATGGCATTTACCGAAACATTCATCGCTTTTAAAGCAGCTGCAAGTGTTACCTTTTCAGCTAATTCTTTGTTTTTTACGGTTGTTGCATAAACAGAGTCAGCAAGGGCTTGTTTATCAGATTTTAGGGTCGAAACATCGGTTTTCAAATTTGTATTTTCAGCACCCAAAGTTTTCACTTCGGTTGTCAACTGAGCGTTTTCTTCTCTCAATTTAGCTATCTCTTTATCTTTTGCCGATAAAGCCGCTTCATAACCCCTGATTTTGCTTTCAAAGTCACGGATAGAAACATTCTTGGAATTTACTAAGTTTTTCTTGTCTTGCTCAAGTTGAGCTTTCAAAGCCTCGAGGTCTGCTACTTGTCCGCCCAAAGAAGTCACCTCGGCAATTTTTTTATCTAACTCTGCCGAAATTGAATCGAGTTTCGTGTTTGTCAATAACAATTCTTTTGTTTTTGACGAAATATCCACGTTTTTAGACTCAATATCCTGACGAGCATTGAAGTAAAGAAATCCAAAAAGAGCGGCCAATGCACAAGCCAAAACGAGGCCTGCCGTCATAGCTGTATTACTTTTTCTTTCTTGCATATTTTCCATAGAAATCAGATGTTAAGTATTTAAAGTTATAGGTTTACTAACGACAAAGTTATATTTTTATTGAAACTATTCTTATTTTAGAACTAAAATTTGTTTCATTTTTCATTAAACGGCAATGGATTATGTATTTTGCGGAGAATTAGTTTGATTGTTGGCGTTTAGTATCGAAAGAAAAGTAGTTATGGCACTTATTACCAAGAAGAAAATACCCTTTAAAATTTCACTAAAACTCCGTAAGTATCTAACAAAATACGGTCGTGAAAAAGAATTGCCTATAAAATATACAGATTTATTGCGTTTTGATAATGCCTTTCCACTGTACGACAAAAAAGGAAAAGATACACTCTGGGAAACGGTAATGTACCCACAAAATGACCTCGAAGAAATCTACGAAGCACTAAAAATAATCTACGCCGACTTGAAAACCGATGGCGATGCAGCTGTAATCAAGCACTTGGTCGTTGACCGTGTAGATACCTGTACGTATGCCAATACGAAGCCTTTCAGAATCAGAATCGTAAATAAAATCAACGATAACCACGATTATTTTTATATAAAACTGGCCGATGCCTCTCGAATTTATGGACTTGAGTTAGAGCATTTACTTTCGCCCAATGTGATGGGCTACTGCACGCACGAAGATACACTCGTAGAAGAACACATTGCGGGGATTCCGGCCGACCAGTTTATGAATAATCACCTCAACGATGCTAATTTCAATCCGATTCGTTTGAGTAAGGAGTTTATAAAATTCAACGAACGCTGTTTTGTAAGGCTTTTGGGCGATATGCATTCTTCAAATTTTGTGATTATCGTTACACCCGACTTTGAAGATTTTCATTACCGTCTCCGAGCCATTGATTTCGACCAGCAATCGTATGAAGCCTCAAAATCGGTCTATATGCCGCAGTATTTCAAGCAAAATAATGCCATGATTCAGATGGGAATGCAATTTCTAACGCCTGAGTCAGTAAAGCAATACCAAGCTGAAGAACGTACTTTGATTGCAAACAGATTGCGAGAAGAAAAAAGCAGAATGCACGATTTGATTGAGACGATGAAAAAAGATACGCTTTCGCTCCCCGAAAATCTCGAATCGCTCAAACAAGATTTGGCAAGGCATTACAAGAATAACAATTTTCTGACTTGCAAAAGTATGGGAGAAGTGGTGGAATTGAGTTTAAAATTGGTTTTGATTCATTAAGAAAAAGCCCTACAAATCAAGCATTTGTAGGGCTTTGGTTTATTTATGAGACTTTTTTCATAGTGTTTACCGTTACATGCGGCCAAACAACAGGAATATTTTGACCAGTCGGAGGGAAAACCAAATTGATAGTTTGCGTATATTGTAATTGCATAATATTAGGTTGCCCTGCCGTTGGATTTACGATTTCCTCTATCCAAAAAATAGCTTCCATATCAGTTGTTTTGATATTCTGCTGAATAAATGGAATATTTAAGATGCCACCATCAGTATTTTTTGTCGAAAACGACAGTGTAGTCATACTTGCCAGTTTTTGTGAACCTAAAGTAGTTTCTAAAAACGAATTTGGATTCCGTTGATTAAACTGTGGAAACTGATTAGTATTATATACACCCTCTCCATAACCCAGTGGTAAGCGACCCGCCACAGCAAAAGGGAAAGTATCGGCAGTTCCAAAAAAATTATTGTTTGGCGGCAATGTATTAAATGATGTTCCAGGAGCAAGTACCGAGTTTCCATGCGGAATTGTTGCCAAGCGAACTACATCAAAGTTGGAATTGAGGTTTTGGATATTCAAGAAAAAGCCCCTTTCAGCATGAATTTCTTGCCCTTTTCCGAATCCTCTCGCATTACAAAAATCAGTTTCGCAGGTACTATGAATTTGTTGTTCGTACATCAAGCCTACTATTTGTTGGGTATTTTCTACTCCATCAATAAAAGGCCCACGATTACTGGCCGTTACGACAGGTTTAAAAGTGAGCGTTTCGATATAAGGAATTACCTCCAACACAAACTCTTGTTGTGGTGGCCCAGGTACCGCAATAACGTTCCAACCCATGCCTGGGTCGCTTACCCACGTTCCTTGTAGTTGAGTAAGTGGCCCTAAATCTACTTGAGATGCTTGTGCTTTTGTGAGTATTTGAATACCCGCTGGTATTACACCAAATTTTGTTTTCATAGCTGTAAGTGTTTTGAGATTAAATCTATTTTTCTGAACTCGGACAAATAAATGGATAATTGGTGTCGTCAATAATTGGTTTGATTCCGAAGAAGTCATTCAGCACCGACTCAGCCGTGCAGTATGCCCCTTCTACCCATGCTTGGTCGTTTGAGTAGGTTTCGCCCACGATGAAGATATTGGCATCCGCTCCGTCGATTAGCTGAGAAGGCTTACGTATATTCTGCTGCACTTCGCCAATGTTATAATGAGCCGCATAAGCATGATAACCCGCATTGAATGGAGGCAACGACCAATCCATGTACGAAACTTCGAGTGGCTCAGGCACGGCCGTATAATCGGAGACTGGGCCAAAATGCACCGCTGCTAATTGCTTGCGAAGCATTTTTACCATAATCTCTGGAGCTTTACGTGGGCCATCGAGTGGTTGCGTATTTTCTGAAATCGGAATTTTCCGTTCGGCATTTGGACCTAACTCAAGCTCTTGCCAGAAAGTCGTAAAACTTTCATCGTCATAGCTTGCCAAAAGACCATAAACAGGTTTAGTTTTTTGGTCGAGAGCATTATTGCCAAAATAAACCACCTGACGAATCGGGGTATCGGTTACGCTCGGCCCAATGGTATTGCGTTTGGCGGCAGTTAAAATTTGTTGTTCTTGTTTATACGTTAATCGTTCCTGAATGCACGCCTCCACGGCGTTGATGAACTCAGCAGCTGAAGCAAACGGAGTTTCCATCAAATTATCGTCTGCTGAAATCAGATTGATATATTCTTGTGGGAAATCGCTGAGTTGAGTCAATACATCGCTGGTTATTTCATAACTCAAAATCGGTGCAGGATACGGTGTTGAACTTTCTGTCCACCATTCGGTATCGAAAAACATTCCAACCTTATACGAAGGCTGCATGATGGCCGACTCTAAGAAAAGTTGAACTTTTCGATGGTTTAATACATCGAGTCCTTCATGGCTTTCGTAGCGTGTCGCTTGGGCGACCAAATCAATGGAATAGCGTGGCATAGCCAACCAAGCAGCATCGGTTGTTTTGGATGCACTTTTTTTAGTTGGATTCTTACGAGTAGCTATTCCGTAATGAATCACACCATCAATTTGTAGAATCGAATGAAGACGAGTATTAGGATGATATTCAAAATTGATTCCTTTTTCGGAAGCCAGTTTTAATATTTCATCAAAAAGAGCATTAAACATACTCGAAAAACCCAAGGTGAGCGTACGGTATTCGTTGCCAGGAGTAAATTCATTGTTCGATTGAAACGCAACTGCCGAGTTCCAGTTGATTACGTTTGATGAATATCCATTGCCATCGGCTGTATAATTATAACCTTCCGAACCGAGTTGGTCATACATCAAATTCCAATAGCCAATATCTTTCAATAAATCGCCTTTTTGGTACACTGACGAATCGGGTAAATCGACATTGATTCTGCCATTTCCATAAAAATCACACCATTCGGCACGAGTTTGCGGGCCAGAAGTAGCAGTTACTGCCAAATTTTCAACCGTAGCGAAACCAGTATCTGGCGAGTCCGTTGCTCCATAATGGTCAACATTATAAGGTGCAGGATTACTCGACGTTATATCATTTAGATACATATTTTTGGTACGCAAATAATACAACGGATTCGTTGATTCATTGAATGGCACCGAATATTTATCAAGCCCCAATTGATTGATAACTGTCGTTACAACTCGATGTCCACCAGCTTCTCCTCCATTATCTCCATTCCAATACGAATACCTCATTCCGCCCAATTCGAGATACGATTTTGTATTATCATTCTCGTAGTGCCACGTGCAGATACGAGCCCCTGCGGCACGAGTACCCGAATATTCGCTCGAAAAATCATATTTCCCCCAATCGTATAATTCGAGTGTGTCACCTTTTTTTAGTTGCTTGGCTTTTCCTTCTTCCGTTTCGGCCACTCCGTTCAGAAGTCGCCATGCAGTGTAGAGACCCGAAGCTCCAGCTCCGAAAATTGAATACGTTTTCATGGTTATAGGTGCTGTTGCACAATTAAAAATTGAGAATTAAGAATGTAGTACCTCTATTGAATGAACCTTATAATGAGATTTTAAAGCGATTTAAAATACTTATGTCCCAGCTGGAAATGCTTGATATCATAAGGGGTTTTGCCGTCAAGGGCTAAGTCTGTCAAGATTTTACCTAAAAACGGCACAAATTTCGCTGCCCAACCTGTGGCATAAAGCACGATATTTTCATGATTTGGAACGTAATTCGGAGCAAAATCAATGATTAACTCTTTGGTCGAAATATCGCTCAACGCTATCAGGCAAGTAGAAGTAAAGTGCGGTGTTGGGTCAAGGCCAGTCATGTGGTCTTTCACCCACTGAGCGGTATAGGCCAATTCTTGCGGATTTGGCACAAGCGTACGCTGGTTTGGATTGGTTAAGGGTTGTATCACAAAGTCGGGAGCAACTCTAATATACTCAGGATGATTCCAGTCAACACTTGGAAATCCATAAAACTGATTCCCATTGCTTCCAACAGCATTCTGGAAAACAAACCACGTTGGATACTGAATCTTTGGGTCGAGTTTCTTGAAATACGCCGAGGTCATATTCCAATATGTTGCTTTAATCGTAAAATTGAGTTGATTAATGATGCTATCAATGTACGGGCCAGGAAGAATTACCAATTTTTCGGAGACAAACGTACCTTCGGTCGTGGTTATCACAAAAGTATTTTGGTACTGTTTTATGCCAATTACAGGGCATTCTTCTTTCATCGTCACGTACTGACTCTTTGAGTTCAAGTCATAAAGCGTTTTTAGGGTCGCTCGTAAATCAATGCTCGCTCCATCGGCTTGAAATAAACCCGTGTAAGTTTCGGGTAAGTTTTTGAAGTGATATTGTTCTTCAATTTCCTTAGAAGTAAGCGAAGTATAAGGTACATTGAGCTGTTGCAGTGCTTTTCGGCTTGGCTGATGTTTCCTTCGGTTGACTTCACGGCTGGGTCACCAAACCAAAGTGTGCCGACTTTATCGAGTAGTTTTACAGGCGTATGCGATTGCAGTTCGTCCCAATAAGACTCCGAATCAAGCACGAATTGTACCATGTAGCTCTCAGGATACGGTATTCTGAATTGTCGAGAAACACCCGCCGAGCTTCCCAGTTGATTGATAAAACGAAATTGCTCTAACACGAGCGTATCCGTTTTTTTCTTACCTAAATGATAGGCAGCCGAAAGCCCCATTACTCCCCCTCCTATCACAATTACTTCATAATTTTTTTTAGTTTTTGGCATGGCATTAAGATTCGTATAGTATAACGGTTTTCTTGTAGGCGGGACGTCAGTAAAAGTAGTTGTGAATCATCGTTATTTAGGATACACAAAAATATCCATAAGCCACCAAGCCACGGAAGCGTATAAATACCCGATTTCAAAAACAGGTATTTATACGTATTTACTTTTTTAGTAATCCATTTATCTTTGTTAAACCTTAGTAATGTTATAGCCATCAAAACCTAATCCCCTACCTATCAAGCCATTACGGCACCCATATCCTATACATTTCCTCTAAAATCTATTAAACTTTACTTACACAATGAACAACCACTTAGTATCAAGTAGAACCTTCTTAACTATCTCGACCTACCTAACGGGATACAACGAAGTTGAGCTTTTGGGTACAGGCATGTTGGAAACTTATTTCAATGTTTTTCTGGAAAAGTTTTCGCCCAAAACACTCCATTATTTCTTTGCCGAAGTTGATGAAATCTTACTCGAATCGGCTGGCGATGAAGACAAAATCAATGCAGCCATTGCGGCACGTTTGATACCCGACTCCGCCTACGATGGCATAGCCAAAAACATTATTTTGGTTTGGTACACTGGCAATTGGGGAAGCGATGTAATCAGTACACAGTCGTATCAGCAAGGTCTGATGTGGGATGCCGCCGAAGCACATCCACCAGGGGCAAAACAACCTGGCTACGGCTCTTGGGCCAACTTACCAATCAGAATACCCACCAAATAATGCTCAATAACCATGGAAAAGAAGATAAAAGAAGAATTTGATGTAGTAATCGTTGGTTCGGGTATTGCAGGAAGTGTTTTGGCTAAAACGCTCACAAATGCGGGCAAAAACGTATTACTACTCGAAGCGGGTTTGCAAGCTGGTATGGCTTTCGACCCCGAAGCAGCTTACCAAAATTATCAATATTATTTAGAGACTTTCTATAAGGCTTCGGCCAAAGTACCCAATTCGCCGTATCCAAATATCAAAGATGCTCAGTCGATTGATGTGCTTGATATTGAGCCAATTACACAATGTAATAGTCCATCTACCAAAGGCTACTTGGTGCAAGCAGGGCCATTGCCTTTCGGTAGCGACTGTCTGCGTGGGCCAGGTGGCACTACACTTCACTGGTTGGGTTCTACACCACGTATGTTGCCCAACGACTTTAAGATGAAAACACTTTATGGACAAGGTGTAGACTGGCCAATTTCGTATGACGACCTGATGCCTTACTACGAAATGGCCGAAAACGAAATCGGGGTTTCGGGCGATGTCAGAGACCAAGTTGGGCCAGATATGGGCATTCAGAATTACGGCAAAGACTATGTTTTTCCGATGAAAGAGATTCCGCAGAGTTATCTCGACCAAGTTTGTATCGAAAAAACGCAAAATCTTACAGTAAAACTACACGGCAAAGAATATACGATTACGTGCATCAGCACACCACAAGGTAGAAATTCAATTCCAAATCCTGCTTATAAGTTTGCGGGAACGTATTGGAATAAGAAAGCTCAAAAGCTCGAATTAGCTAAAAATGATGAAGAATACGAGCCAGTTGGTGCCATCTGGGACCCAAACACGGGGCATCGCTGCGAAGGTAATGCCAGCTGCGTGCCTATCTGTCCAGTGCAGGCTAAATATAACGCACTCAAGACGCTCCGTAAGTCTGACCCAAAACGACTGAAAATTATTACCCAAGCTGTGGCTTCTAAAATATATACGGATGAAACAACAAATGCTATCACGGGCATCGAGTACAAAAAATATAAGTACGAAAACTCGACTGTCTATGATACGGCTATTGCCCGAGGAAAAATTTACGTATTAGCCGCCAGTGCTATCGAAAATGCTAAAATTTTATTGACCTCTGGTATTGCGAACTCAAGCGACCAAGTAGGCCGTAACCTCATGGACCACCTCGTGATGCTCACTTGGGGACTACTTCCCGAAAAAGCTTATCCGTATCGTGGGCCAGGTTCGACGACCAACATTCCAACTTTCAGAGATGGCGAATTCAGAAAAGAACACGCCGCTTGGATTTCGCCGATTGATAACTGGGGCTGGTCTTGGCCAGTATTTTCACCAGGTTCGGATGTGAGCTCAGCCGTGAGTAGCGGAATGTTTGGTAAAAAACTCAGAGAACACCTCAACGATGTGCTTCCTCGTCAACTGCTGTTGCATTTTGAATGTGAACAAACGCCCGACCCAAATAATAGGGTGACAATTGACCCACAGTACAAAGACCAACTCGATAATTATCGCCCCGTGATTCACTATGATGCTTCGGAATACATGAAGAAATCGTTTGAAGCAGCCAAAAAAGTTTCAGACCAAATTTTTGCCGCTAACGGCGTAGAAGACTACACTGCTTACAGTGTGGCCAATGACCCAGACTACGTAACCTACAAAGGTCAAGGCTACAATTTTTGGGGTGCGGGACATATCGTAGGGACGCATCGCATGGGTACTGCCAAAGAAAATTCGGTAGTCGATAAAAACCAACGCACATGGGACCACGATAATCTGTATTTGGTGGGTTGTGGAAATATGCCAACCCTCGGGACATCGAACCCAACTCTTACGATGACCGCTCTCAGTTTTAAAGCCGCCGAGGCCATTCTCAAACAATTAGAAAACTAAGTCATGGAATCACTTTTTCAAACAAATAATCCGAAACGCCACAAAATAATTTCGGACAGGTTCGATACTATTCAATTAAAAAGTAGCACAGACGAATTTGAGACAGCTTCGCAAGAACACCTCAAAAAAAAGCTCGAAATTCTACAAAATGATATACAATCGGCTATTGAGTTGGAGCATTCAACCATTCCGCCGTATTTGTGTGCCTTGTATTCTATCAAAGACGGTGCAAACGATTATGCCGCCAATACCATCAAAAGTATTGTTTTGGAAGAAATGTTGCACATGATT
>JALQYE010000071.1 GCA_023254245.1 Emticicia sp. | reverse complement strand
CCAAAGCTTTTCTGTTCCCCAAATATCTACAAACGCATCATATACCTTCTGAGTTTGACGGTTATTCCAAAGGTGTTGGTTATTATAGACCTCAACCATACCTGTTCCTGCCAATTCTTTCATTTTCATTTCGGCACGAGGAGCCGTGTACCATGTACTTTGGTCGTTCGGGTCTTTTTCTTCGAACTCCCAAATAAATTCGGCCGTACGGAGGGCTTGTTCTCTTGGCACTGCGTTTTTGATAATAACATAGCCATTTTCTATCCAAAAATTCCAGTCTTCTTCACTTAAAACTCGAAGTGGACCGCCTTCAGCTAAACTTGTACGAAGTTTGATTTGACTACTGGTGGCTGTCGATGGGTTTCCAGGTTTGTCCGTATGATTTTGATTCGGCATCATGGTTGGGGTGGCCATTGTCATTTGCATAGCTTATATTTATTTAGTGATGTTTAATATTAAAATAATGATACAAATGTAGTTGCTAAAATCACCTAATGCTTAACCAATAATTGCCATTTTTTGAACAATATTGACTTTATGTGAATAATTGTGTGGATAATTTATAAAATATGTACAAATTTGTTTCAAATGTATTGCTGGGCGTATATGATACGCCTCTACCATGAATTATCCAAATGAAAATTGTCTTAGAAGAATTTACCATTGATTCGAAAAGCTCGTTTCGTGTATTTAGGCCACGTTTAAGCCAAGTATTTTATTGGCATTTTCACCCCGAATTTGAATTGGTTTACATTGAAGGAACCGATGGTACACGCCATGTGGGAGAGCATCTTTCTCAGTACGTAGGTAGTGATTTGGTTTTTATTGGTTCTAATATCCCGCATCTCAATTTTGATTATATGGCGGCAGGAGATTACGAAAAGGTGGTCTTGCAGGTGAGGGTGGATTTTTTACAGAATGCACTTGCCGAAACACCAGAGTTGGGTGCCGTTCAAGCACTTTTTGAACGCTCTAAATATGGAATTGCCTTCGGAGAACAAACCAAACAGCAGGTAGCCGAGCGAATGAAGCATTTAGATGGTTTAAGTTATTTTAGTCAGTTTTTAGAGATATTAAGTATTTTTCAGCTACTTGCTACCACGCAAGACTATGTTTTATTGCACGAAAAACCCGTAGAAAACCAATACAACAAAAAAGACCAAGAACGTATTAAGCAGCTATATAAATTTATAGATGAAAACTATCAACGCAAAATTGATTTGACAGAAGTAGCCGAAATGAGCAATTTGAGTGAAGCCGCTTTTTGTAGGTATTTCAAGAAAATGACAAAACTGACTTTTATTGAGTTTTTGAATCATTATCGTGTAAATCAGGCAAAGAACCTTCTTTTACTTGATAGAAACGTAACCGAAACTTGTTTTGACTGTGGATTTGAAAGTATGTCGTATTTTAATCGTACTTTCAAGAAACTAACAGGTGAAAACCCTTTGGCTTTCAAGAAAAGGTATTTTACGAAATGAGACCTGTGGCACCCCTGGTTATCGCAATAAACAAGTGTGCCACAGTTGCTTTACTATTTTTGATTTGTGAAGATTTCTATGATAATCAACAAAAAAGATATTACAATAATTATATAGAAATAACGAAGGTATGAATTAGCTTTTTGGGCATAGTTATCTTTAGCAGAAATAAAAAATAAGGTATTTAAAGGAACTCGGAGCCTTACAGTTTTGAAAAATATTTGTTCTTTGGTGGCTTTTGGAGAATAGTATTTATTTCTAAACCAAAAGCTTCGCCACAAACAAAGTGAAGCAATAATGACTAATACGATGATATAATCAAGCATAGCTTTTGATGTAATTATTTTTCCAAAATAATCCAACGATTAAGCATATTATGAGGCATTTCCAAAACAACTTTATAAAACTGCGATGGCAATTTACTGACATCAACCGTAGCTTTTTCGGCACTAACGGCTACTTGTTTCATTAATTGATACGTATCTTTTCCGCCCGTTTCAAAGTTATTGGTCGTTGCGAGCCAAATCTTTGCACTTCCTTTGGGGTCAAGGGCTTTCCAGCTTAATTCAATAGTGCCATCTTTCAATGTTGCGTTGGGAGAAATAGCCGATATTGGGCCAGTCAACGGAATACCATCGATTTCGAAATGTTGTTCACGAGGAAATTTGATTCCTAAAAAGGCCCCAATAGAAGGCATAATATCAACAATGGTAGGTTGGTTTTTTGTAAAATTTGCGTTGAGATTTTTGGCGTTGGTTATAATCCAAGTAGCACGCTCTCTGTCCGACTGCCCACCGTGACCTTTGCCAGTTTTGGCATCACGACCGTGGTCGGTAGTGATATAAATTACCCAATCTTCTTTAAAATTTGCTTGGCGATACTTAATCGCTTGCCAGATTTTTCCCACTTGCTTATTCATCGTTTCAATGGCATTGTAAAATTCTGGGCTATCACCGTGCTTGTGGCCCATATCGTCCGTAAATTCCAGATACACCCAAGTCAAGTCGGGGGCATCTGTTCTTATGCCTTTGGCTGCAGCGGCGGTTACTTCTTCGTCTATCAGATTAATGTATTTACTTTGCTTATCGTGTGGAAAACGAGCCGTGTCGAGTTCAAGTCCATCAAAATGATAATCGGTTTTTAGATGCCCTGTTTGTGGTAAATTATCACCTACAAGTTTGGTGCGGTTATCAAGCCAAGTTGAATAAACAGCCGTTTTTTTAGCTGGAAATTGTTGCTTGAAAAATCTAAAAATTGTCCAATAATTATAGTTGGGTGCTTTAATGTCATTATCCCAAACATTGTGTTTGTTTACCCAAGTTCCTGTAAGTAAGCTATTGTAACCAACGGCCGAAATAGTAGGTGTTTGCGAATAGCTTTTGCGTTCGCCGCCCACGTATGTACGAGCGTAGCCACCCACTTGAGCTATTGAGTCAAGATTCGGTTTTTTGAGTTTTTCAATGACATCGGCTGGAATACCATCGACAATAATAAAAACCGCTTTTTTCTTGATTTGAGCCGAAAGATTCAGCGTGGTAAGTAAACAAATTAAAAAAGATATCTTTTTCATGCGGAAGGATTACAGATGTTGAGATGATTTCTTATTTACAAATATAGGCAGATGCTTTTGATTGTGAGATGAAGGATTTGTTAAATTAGCTAAAAACAAAAAGTGCCAGTATTACAAACACTGGCACTTTTTAAAATGATTTATTCAAGGCTACTCATCTAAAATACTTTCTTCCATCGTAGAGTTACCGCCGTGCATAATTTCAATCAGTTGTTTGATGTTATATACCGTACGGTTATATTTATTGCTAAGCAAGATTATCACAAAATCTTCACGAGGGTCAAAAAACATAATGGTATTATAACCTTTCCACCAACCTGTGTGATAAACATAATCGGTTTGTTGTTTGGCATTTACCCAAAGTCTGAAACCATAGCCATAATTTCTTAGCCCTGGAAACTCGAAACTACGAGGCATAATCATTTCACGAAACGATTCTTTACTAATAATAGCGTTGGTTTTTAGTGCTTCATACCATTTCAAAAGGTCATGTAGCGTAGAATAAACGCCTTTATCTCCCGAAATATCATCGTAATAATCTTTGGGTAATTTTCTGCCAAACTGATACCCAACCGTGCGATTGATATTAATCGAATCGTTTTTGGTAGTTACAATAAACGAGTCGTTCATCCCAATCGGGCGGAAGATATTTTCTCGCATATACGTATCAAAATCTTTCCCCGTAACTTTCTCAACCAAAGCAGCTAAAATGGCAAAGTTTGTATTATTGTACCCAAAATAATGGTCGGGTTGGTTAAACATTTTTGGTGTTGGCTGCACGGTTGCAAACCACTCCATAATCTGCTGATTGGTCGGATAAACCTTTGTTTCTCTTACCGTCTTATCAAAAGTATATTGATAAAAAGGCAAACCCGAACGGTGACAAAGTAAACTACGAATCGTGATGCCATCATACGGAAAATTTGGATAATAATCTTTTACAGTATAGTCAAGGCCGAGTTTGCCTTGTTCGGCCAGTTTCATGACTGCCACTGCTGTAAAAGTCTTTGAAAGCGAAGCAAGTTGAAATTTTGATTGAAGGTTGTTTTTTACCGAATCATTAGCAAAACCGAAAGCATTTTGATAAACAATTACTCCCTTTTGAGCAACTAAAACATTTCCATTGAAGCCTTGAGCTAATTTTTGCTGAATAACTTGCTCAATTAAAGCCGCTTTTTTATCAGCATTTATTTCTTTTCTTATACGAGCTTCTGCTTTTTTCAAAGCTGCACTATCCACTTTTTTCTCGCTCTTGCCTGAGCCAGCATTCTGACAAGAAAAACAAATTGTAACGAGCAAACAAACAACAATATAGTAGTAACTACTGAAAGGGAAACTTTTAGTCAATTTCATCATAATATCTCACAAATCCGAATCAAACAAACGAAGTAAAAAGGCAAAATTTAAGTAGGACAGCCATGCGTAAAGCTGTCAAATTATGTCGAAAAATAATAGGTAATAAAGAAGTAGTGTAGAAAAAACGTGCGTGAAAACTTAATTTCCACGCACATATTGCAAAATAATAATTAAGAACGTAGTGAAAATAACGCTGCAAATGATTTTCAGAACCGTAATCAAGAAAAACTGAAAACCGCCCGCTTCTACAAAAAACAACATTGAGTGATGAATTATTGTAAGAATCAAAACATACCTTACAAAACGTTCTCCACCCATCTCTTTCAATGATATCGTAATTTCATTTTCAACCCCTCTGGTTGGAAATAAAAACTTGATAATATATCCACGCAAGTAACCAATCATCACACTGGCTGAGGCGTGCACCCCTGCTGTATTATAAAAAATATCTACCAGTAAACCTATCAAGAAACTTATCAAAATAACCCAGATTGGGTCGATTTCGTCAGGTAAAAGTAAAATACACGCAATATAAACAAAGCAAAACGCCACATCAAAGAATACAAAATTGCGAAGAACCACAATTTGTAGCACTAAATAAATGACGAATGTAAGGACTAATTTTATGACCGTCTGAGAATTCATTTCTTTTCTTCGGTGGTTGATTGCTCTAATAAATCTTGTTCTTTTTTTAGCTTATTGTTTACGATGTAAACATAAGATAAATTGCGGAAGTCGGTTGCCAACTCCACTTCAATATCAAAAAACGCTTGGTCTTGCTTGGCACTTAGTTTACGAATCTTACCAATCATTGTTCCTGCTGGATAAATCACGTTTTGCTCAGAGGTAACCACTGAGTCGCCTTGTTTAATTGGCTTAAAGCGGTCAATCGTATTCAAGTTAATAATTTTTGGATTTAAACCACCCCATTCGGCAATACCGAGTGCTTTATCGTTTTTAGTACGAAGCGTCAAGTTTTTAATTTCTGATGAAACCTTTGACTCTGAGTGTAAAATCGAATACACACGAGAGAAATGCTCGGAGCATTGCATCACCGTTCCGACAACTCCTTGCGGACAAATTACACCCATTCCAGGCTCTATACCATCGAGAGTTCCTTTATCAATGGTCAAGTAGTTTTTCGATAAACCAACGGTGTTATTCACAACCTTTGCCACCTTAAACTCAAAACGACGAGCAAAGGCTGAATCTACTTTGTAGTAATCCCCCTCTCTTGGTTTTAAAGATTGCATGGTCGATACTGCCTTTTTGAGTTGGGCATTTTCGGCAATTAGTTGGTCATTTACGTTACCAAGATTCATGTAATTTTTTACATAGTTCGAACTTTCGAGGGTCTTGGCTGCGTAAAAATTAGAAGTATTAAAAAACGAAACATCCCAGTAATGATTATTCTTTACGAGCAACCAAAAACTGACGAGTTCGAGAATAGCAAACAAAAGAAAATTTCGTATGCGAAATATAAGTCGGAAGAGTTGCGACATGTTTTTAAGTTCTGAGTTCTGGGTTCTGAGTTCTGAGTTGTCTAAACTAAGCCATAATCACAATTAAAGTGAAAGCAGTTGAATGGTTTATACATTCAACTGCTTTGTGGAATTTATACTTAGAAGAATCTGAGTGATAGATTTAATTACTCAGAACTCAGCACTCAGAATTCAGAATTAGTGAATTACTGAACTATAACTGCTCTGTATTTTTCGATATTTTTCAAAATCTCGCCAGTTCCACGTACAACCGCACGAAGTGGGTCGTCAGCTACGTGAATAGGAAGTTTTGTTTTGATAGCCAAACGTTTATCTAAGCCATGAAGCAATGCTCCACCACCTGTCAAATAAATACCATTTTCGTAAATGTCGGCTGAAAGCTCAGGTGGCGACATCTCTAATGCACGCATGATAGCTTCTTCGATTTTCGAGATAGATTTATCCAAAGCATACGCAATCTCGCTGTATGTTACCTTGATTTCTTTTGGAATACCAGTCATCAAGTCACGACCACGAATTTCGATGTCAGCAGGAGGATTATCTAAGTCGGGTAATGCTGCACCAACCTGAATCTTGATAAACTCGGCCGAACGCTCACCGATGAGCAAATTATGCTCACGACGCATATAATCAACAATATCTCTCGTAAATAAATCACCCGCAATACGTACCGACGCCTCACAAACGATACCCGAAAGTGCAATAACTGCGATTTCTGTAGTGCCACCACCAATATCAGCAATCATCGAACCATTTGGTTGCTCAATGTCGATACCGATACCGATTGCCGCAGCGATTGGCTCGTGTACCATATAAACTTCTTTCGCACCTGCGTGTTCGGCTGAATCTTTTACCGCACGTTTCTCCACCTCAGTAATACCTGATGGAATACAGATAACCATGCGGTGAGAAGGCGAGAAAAACCAACTACGACCCGTCTCAATCATCTTAATCATACCACGAATCATTAATTCAGCGGCAGTAAAGTCGGCAATTACACCATCTTTGAGTGGACGAATAGTTTTTATATTTTCATTGGTTTTTTCGTGCATTTGCATTGCTTTGTGTCCTATCGCCAACACTTTTCCAGTAATTTTATCCAAAGCAATAATAGAAGGTTCATCTACAACGATTTGGTCTTTGTAGATAATGAGGGTATTTGCCGTACCCAAGTCAATCGCGATGTCACTCGTGAGGAAGTTAAACAATCCAGCCATTTTAAAGCTTTAATGGGTTTATAATTTTAATTTGGTCGCAAATTTACAACTATTATTTGCAAAATATTTCTAAAAAGTTGAAAAAGTATTGAAAAAGAGAAAAGTATCTCCTCTTCATCCGAGCTTTTATGTGCCTTCTGTCGTTTTTTGTAGAAAATACCTTCATTATGAGCATATTTACCCATAAAAAGTGGCAATTTATACTTGAAAATTGATTTATTGATATTGTTCAAAAAATACTTGATTTCGTAATATTGTTTATTTAGCATACTTTTAAATATACCTAATACCTCAATAAATATCGAAATCAAAAAAACTATTATCTTTGCCCCATAGCAAATTATCTAACCAAAGAACTGAAACATAAATGGGAGTTCGTTCGATACTCAGTAAACCTATAGCTGCATACGTGGTTGCACAGCAGAAGAAGTGGATGGCTCGCTCGGCAGAAGTACAAGCCGAATGGCGAGAACAGTTGGTGAGCCAAGCTGCTCAAACGGTTTTTGGTCGTGACCATCATTTCAATGATATTCATTCGTATGACGACTTCAAACAGGCAATTCCGATTCGTGACTACGAAGACCTAAAACCGTATATAAACCGAGTAGTTGAGGGCGAAGAAAGCATTCTTTGGGCAGGTAAACCACTTTACTTTGCCAAAACTTCAGGCACTACTTCAGGTACAAAGTATATTCCTATCTCGAAAGATTCGATTCATAATCATATCAATTCGGCTCGAAATGCCTTGTTGAACTACATTAACGAAACTGGAAAATCACAGTTTTTGGATAATAAACTCATTTTTTTATCAGGAAGCCCCGAAATGACCGAAAAAGCGGGTATCAAAACGGGTCGTCTTTCGGGAATTTCTACACATCATGTTCCTGCTTATTTGCAAGCGAACCGTCTACCTTCTTATGAAACCAATTGCATTGAAGATTGGGAAACCAAGCTCGAAAAGATAATTGATGAAACCATCAATCAGCCGATGAGTTTGATTTCGGGCATTCCGCCGTGGGTGCAAATGTATTTTGATAGAATTCAAGCTCGTACAGGAAAGAAGATAAAAGATGTTTTCCCGACGTTTGATTTATTTGTTTACGGAGGTGTAAACTTCGAGCCGTACCGAGCTAAGCTTTTTGAATCTATCGGTAAGAAAGTTGATTCTATTGAGTTTTTTCCTGCATCCGAAGGTTTCTTTGCTTACCAAGATTCGCAAAATAGCGAAGGAATGTTATTATTGCTCAACACAGGTATTTTCTACGAATTTATCCCTGCGGAAGAGTTTTTTAACGAAAATCCTACTCGTTTGAGCATCGAACAAGTAGAACTGGGAAAAAACTACGCTCTTATCATCAATAATAATGCTGGGCTTTGGGGGTACTCAATTGGTGATACTGTAAAGTTTGTTTCGCTCGACCCATATCGTGTCATTGTTTCGGGAAGAATCAAGCATTATATTTCAGCTTTCGGCGAACACGTCATTGGCGAAGAAGTGGAAAAAGCCATGAAATATGCCTGCGAACGCCAGCCCGAAGTTGAAATTGTGGAGTTTACGGTTGCCCCGATGGTTACGCCTAATGAAGGTTTACCATACCATGAATGGCTCGTTGAGTTTGCAGTTCCGCCAAGAGATATGGTGCAGTTCAACAATGACTTAGATAAACGCATGACCGAACTAAATGTTTATTACGATGACCTAATAACGGGTAGTATTCTGCGTAAATTGGTTATTACACCATTACAAAAAAACGCTTTCATTGACTATATGCGTTCGCAAGGAAAACTCGGCGGACAAAACAAAGTTCCTCGTCTATCAAACGACCGTAAGATTGCTGATGCTCTTCAAAAGGTATAACAATTTGTACATGGAAGAGACAAGGCATGTGTTGTCTCTTCCATGCCCTACCTCTGCGTCGTAAATGACAACACGATTTTTAATACACCATATATCATACATCACACATAAAAATCCCCATCTATCAAAAACTAAGATAAATTTCTGTATATACATATATTTTTGTAATCAGAAAAAAAGAACTAAACTATAAGCCGTATTATGTTACAATTTTTGAAGTATGTTTTCGCTACTATTGTCGGGATTTTCCTGTTCACAATCTTAAGTTTTTTTGTGTTGATAGGAATCGGAAGTTTGATGTCGAGTTCGGAAACCAAAACCGAAGTTGCTTCTAACTCGGTTCTTAAACTTGATTTAAACCAAGTTATCAGAGAGAATGCAGCTGAAGAAGACCCTTTCACCGAAATTCTATCGGGTGGAAATAGCCCAGGTCAAGTGAGTTTACCTCAAATTAAAGAAGCTTTGGCAAATGCCAAAATTGACCCAAATATCAAAGGGATTTATCTCAAAGCTGAAAACCCAATGGCTGGAATGGCAACATTGAAAGAGGTAAGAGAATATTTGTTGGATTTTAAAAAATCAAAAAAGTTTATTTATTCGTACGGAGAAACCATGACCGAAGGTTCAATTTACCTTTGTTCAGTGGCCGATAAAAGTTATTTAACACCAGCTGGTGGCTTAGATTTTAATGGTTTGAGTGCCAACTATTCTTTCATGAAAGGCTTATTTGAGAAAATCGGCGTAAAACCCGAAATTTTCAGAGTTGGTGAATATAAAAGTGCCGTTGAGCCATTTTTCTTGACTAAAATGAGCGACGCTAACCGTGAGCAAACACAATCGTTTATTTCAGATATCGCCAACAGTTTTTATGGAGATATTGCGGCTTCACGCAAAATACCGATGGAAGAACTCAACAATATTCTGAATAACGCCTTGATTCAAGAACCAACCGATGCCGTAAAATACAAGTTGATTACAAATACGGGTTATTGGGATGAATTTGAGACTGCACTTCGCCACGAATTAGGTTTCAGTGCAGATAAGAAAATAGAATATATTGGCCTAAATAAATATTTGAAAGCCGATAAATTGGTAAAAGAAGGCAGTAGCTCAAATAGAATTGCGGTAATTGTTGGTGAAGGAGATATCATTTCGGGAGAAAGTCAGGACGGCACAATTGGTTCGGAAACTATCGTAAAAGAGTTACAAAAAGCTCGTAAAGATTCAAAAATTAAAGCTGTTGTATTGCGTATCAATTCGGGCGGAGGAAGTGCCTTGGCTTCAGATATAATGTGGCGTGAAGTTGAACTAACTAAGAAAGTAAAACCTGTAATTGCATCAATGGGCGATTACGCTGCCTCAGGAGGTTATTATATGGCCATGGCTTGCGATACAATTGTGGCTCAACCAACAACTTTGACTGGTTCAATTGGTATTTTTGGTGTATTGTTCAATGTAGAAAAACTGATGAACGAAAAACTCGGAGTGACATTCGATGGTGTAAATTCACACAAATACGCCAACTTTCCATCGGCTACTCGCACAATGACCGATGCTGAAAAAAACATGATTCAGAATGGTGTAAATAAAGGCTATGAGAGTTTTACCTCAAAAGCCGCTAAAGGCCGCCACATGAGTGTTGAGAAATTGAAGACTCTCGCCAGTGGTCGAGTTTGGACAGGTAGCCAAGCCAAAGCAAATGGTTTGGTTGATATGATTGGTGGTGTAGATGATGCTATCAGAATTGCTGCTAAAAAAGCTAAATTAAAAGATGGAGATTATCGAGTAAAGTATTTTCCAATTCAGAAATCAAGCTTTGAGTCAATCATCGATAAATTCGGTAATGACCAAGAAGATGCTAAATTAAAAGCATATTTGGGTGATTTTGCACCGTATGCTAAGCAGCTGAAAAATCTTCAAAGCATGGATAAAGTTCAGGCAAGAATGCCTTTTGAATTGGAGATAAAGTAATGCTGAAAAGGCATTTAGATAAAGTCTAAATCAAACTTTATAACCAAAAGGAGAAAGAAATTAGTACCTTTGTACGAAATTCTTTCTCCTTTTTGATTTTGTAGCACAAGTTTATATCGGAGTTGCGTACAACCTTGTGCTTTTTGAAAGAAATGATATTTTAGAAACATGAAAAATCCAAAATTAATAGAAGCAAAATTTGTCACGAGTGCGGCAGATTATCGTAAATGTCCGCCACCCGAAAAACCCGAGTATGCCTTTATTGGTCGCTCAAACGTAGGGAAATCGTCGTTGATAAATATGTTGGTGGGTAATAAAAACTTAGCAAAAACCTCTCAAACCCCAGGAAAAACGCAATTAATTAACCATTTTGAGGTAAACAAGAAATGGTATATTGTCGATTTACCTGGTTACGGTTTTGCCAAAGCTCCCAAAGGCGAGCGGGACAAATGGGGCGAAATGATTGGCAATTATTTGGTCAATCGAGAGAATTTGATGTGTGTGTTTGTGTTGATTGATATTCGCCACGAACCACAACGAGTAGATTTAGAGTTTCTTGACTTTCTGGGCGAAAAAGATGTGCCGTTTTATCTGATTTTCACGAAAGCCGATAAAGTAGGAAGCGTAACGGCCGAGCAAAACGTTGAATCGTTTAAGAAAACGATGCTTTTGAGCTGGACGAAAGTTCCGCAATATTTTATTACATCGTCGGAGCGACGAACGGGTCGTGAGGAATTATTGAAAGCAATCGAAGAGTTGAATCTGTCTTTTACGAAATAATTTGTACTTTTGCAGCGTTATAAAAAACGCAAAAAGAAATTAAGAAAAACACTGTTGACTATTGACAGTGGACTAAATAAAAAACAATATATTTTTCAAATGGAATTATTAAGAGATATTGCCCACATTTCTGGAAAAAGTGGTTTGTATAGAATTTTGAAGCCAGGGCGTGGTGGCGTAATCGTTGAAACACTTGACGAGAAAAAACAAAAAGAAATGGTTAGTTCAAATGCCCGTGTATCGGTTTTGAAAGACATTTCGATTTATACCGAAGACCCAAACAAATCAACTCCACTCGGAGATATTTTCTTGAAAACTCGTGAACTTCACGGCGAAAAAGTTGAGTTTGATTTCAAAACAGCATCAAATAATCAAATCTTTGATTTATTTGCTACCGTAATGCCTGATTTCGACCGTGAGCGTGTGTACGCTTCCGACATCAAGAAAATCGTAAGCTGGTATAATATTCTTTCGGCTACAATGCCAGAACTTTTCGTTCCTGCCGCAGTGGAAGCAGCTGCTGCCGAAGAAGCGAAAGCATAATCTTGGGATAAGTCATTTTTGAAAGCCCATCGACAACGATGGGCTTTTTGATTATATAGCCTTTTTGTTTCCCCATTTAGGCGATTAAAATCGCCACCTAAGGGAACATGGATGATATAAAAGTGTCTTTTTTGACGAATTGATTCGTCAACTCATGAAGATAAATACTCCGTGCGACGGTCGCCTTTGTTCTTTTAGACAGCGATTTTAATCGCTGATTATTTCAATACAATCGTCTTGCCAGTTTTTGAAGATTTCACGGCAGCATCTAAGATTTCCATCGCAACCATATTAATTTTCAGCGAACCCAAATCATTTTCTGATTTTATCTTACCACGAGCCACCGCCGCAAAATATGTAAAAGCATCATTCATGGGTGTTTCGAGGGGTTTTACTGCGATTTTTTCTTCGGGTGGAGCATTTCTATCACCTTTTCTAACGGTCATTTGGGCAGATTTATCGGCAAAAATATAGCCTGTTTTTCCATAAATTTCTACATCTTTTCTATCAAAAGGCCAGTTCCACGAACCTTGAAAAATACCTTGTGCTTTTGGGTATGTCACCACGATAGTTGCTTCATCATCAACATTAGGATAAGTTTCGGGTTTGATGGTTTGTGTAATTGCCGTTACCGAAGTGGGTCTTTCGCCTTTCATTAACCACGCCATAATATCGGCTCCGTAGCACCCAAAATCAATGATTGCTCCGCCACCATTTTTTACGGGGTCAGTTAACCAACTCAAAAACTCTTTACTCACGCCAATTTCTTTTGGACCGCTATGACCATCGTGTATCACGACCTTTCTGATGTCACCAATGGTATTTTGCTGGTGAATCATTTCGTAGGCTTGATGATTACTGGCATACCAAGTGGTTTCATAGTTAGTCAGGAGTTGAATATTGTGCTTTTTTGCTAAAACCGCCATTTGTTTGGCATGGTCAAAATTTACGGCTAACGGCTTTTCAACCATTACATGCACGCCCTTTACAGCACATTTCTGCACAGTTTCTAAATGCTCAATAATACTTCTGAAATCACAAACGGCTTCGGGTTTGGCTTTTTCGAGCATTTCGTCGAGGCTGGCGTACCAAAGGCTTTCGGGTAAATTATACTTTTTCAATAATCTTAGAGCCAGCTCTTTGTTTGGCTCGGCAAAACCAATAATTTCGACACCCGCACGAGTTGAATGATTTAAAATCTGATAAACGTGGTCGTGAGTCATGCCTGCAATACCCATTCTGACGGGTTTTTCTTGGGCGAATACAAAATTTAGGCTTAGAACTAAGCCCCAAAAGAGAAGTTTTTTCATGTTAAATAGAAGGTTGAATCAATCAAATTTAGCTAAAAACCATCATTAAGACTATTTTTTCAGAAAAGTTTTGATTAGAAAACCTATTTTTGCGTTATAAAAGAAAAATCTTAATCCTATTGACTGTTGTCAGTGGACTATCGACTAAAAAATGTCAATCAAAATCCAAAATCTGAGTAAAACTTATGGCTCTCAACGTGCCGTTGATGATATATCTTTTGAAGTTGCCAAAGGCGAGATTGTTGGTTTTCTTGGGCCAAATGGAGCTGGGAAATCAACAACTATGAAAATCTTGACGGGCTATTTACCTGCCACCGATGGCTCGGTCGAAGTAAACGGATTTGATGTGAAAACATCACCGATGCAAGTCAAAAGTAGTATTGGGTATTTGCCCGAGCATAATCCTTTATACTTGGATATGTACGTGCGTGAGTTTCTCGAATTTGCGGGTTCGCTTTATGGTTTAAAAGGCAAAACGTTACAAATAAAAGTAGCCGAAACCATCGAAATGGTAGGTTTGGGCTTAGAAAAACACAAGAAAATCGGCCAGTTATCGAAAGGTTATCGCCAGCGTGTAGGACTTGCCCAAGCTTTGATTCATAATCCCGATGTACTGATTTTGGACGAACCAACGACTGGGCTTGACCCCAACCAATTGGTCGAAATTAGAGAATTGATAAAATCGGTTGGGCGAAACAAAACTGTTATTTTCAGTACCCACATTATGCAGGAAGTAGAAGCCATCTGCGACCGTGTGGTGATTATCAATCGAGGTAAAATCGTGGCAAATGGCACACTTTCCGAACTCAAACAAGGCGGGAAAGGTATTGAAGATGTTTTCCGTGAATTAACAGCGTAAAAGTGAGTGACGAATGAATCGAATTACGACGGGGTCGCCCGTGCGATTACGAATGTATAAATCATAAAAGGCAGTTCCTAAAAACTAAATCCTGTAATCTTACAAATCTTTTTAATCCTGTCTAATGCTTGAAATTTGTAGTTTTTCTTTAGAATCTTGCCTGACTGCTCAAAAAGCAGGTGCTGGTCGTGTTGAATTATGCGGTGGAATATTTGAAGGTGGCACAACACCTTCGGCTGGTTTGATAAGCTTGGCTCGCCAAAATCTGACTATCAAATTATACGTCATGATTCGCCCTCGTGGCGGAGAATTTTGCTATTCAGATGCCGAATTTGAAGTAATGAAAGCCGATATCCAAACCGCTAAAAATCTCGGTGCCGATGGCGTAGTTTTTGGAATTCTAAACCCCGATGGCAGTGTTGATAAAAAACGCACGACTGAACTGGTAAATTTGGCTGCTCCGCTCAAAGTAACGTTCCATCGGGCATTTGATGTAGCCAACGAACCTTTGCAAGCCTTAGAGGCTATTATCGACTGTGGCTGCGAACGAATTCTGACTTCTGGGCAGAAAAACACAGCCATCGAAGGAATTGATTTATTGAAAACTTTGGTAGAAAAATCTCAAAATCGCATTGAAATAATGGCTGGGAGTGGCGTTTCAGCTCAAAATGCTCAACAATTCTTGAATATTGGTGTTCATGCCCTACACATGACAGGCAAGGGGATTCAGGAAAGCAAAATGATTTTCCGTAAGCCCGATGTGAGTATGGCAAGTACCGCCCTCACCAATGAATACGAGATTTATGAAGCCGACTTTGAGAAATGCAAAGCGGTGGTTGAAATCCTAAAAAAATAGGCATACGCCAAAAACGTATGCCCACTTTATAACTTTTGTAAAGTTTTACTATCGACCGTCGTCTGCGGACTATCGACTATTTATTTCTTCTCAGCCAATTCTGCGATTTTTTGGTGAATCATCACTTGGTTCGACATGATTTTCGAGAACCCTCTTACATCATCGCCACTCCAAGCATTATTCATTTCACCGTAGCTACCAAATACTGGCGACATCAAATCGTAGTCAGATTTAATACCTAACAATTGGAAGTTATAAGGAGCTAAATGTACACGTACTTCACCCGTTACGTGCGACTGCATGCTTTCTAAGAATTTCTCAATATCACGCATCAAAGGCTCTAAGAATTGTCCTTCGTGGAGCATCATTCCGTACCATTCGGCCAAGTTTTGTTTCCAATATTGTTGCCATTTTGATAGGACGTGCTTTTCGAGTAAATGGTGAGCTTTGATGATAATCAACGGAGCAGCAGCCTCGAAACCTACACGGCCTTTGATACCAATGATAGTATCGCCCACGTGAATATCACGGCCAATGCCATAGGGAGAAGCCAGCTCTGATAATTTACGAATAGCATCTACTGGATTTTCAAAACTTTCACCCGCAACACCCTTCAACTCTCCGTTTTTAAACTGTAAAGCTATTTCCGAAGCTTCTGTTTTTGTTACCTGAGTTGGGAAGGCACTTTCTGGTAAGAATTCGTAAGAATTTAATGTCTCACGACCGCCTACCGATGTTCCCCACAAACCTTTATTGATTGAGTAGGCTGCTTTGTGCCATTCACGCACCACACCTTTCGATTTCAAGAATTCGATTTCGGCTTCACGAGACAATTTTAAATCTCTAATTGGCGTAATAATTTGTGCGTTTGGCAGTACGATTCTGAAAACCATATCGAAACGCACTTGGTCGTTTCCTGCACCTGTACTTCCGTGAGCAACGGCCTCGGCACCAATTTGCTTGGCATATTCAGCTACGGCAACTGCCTGAAACATACGTTCGGCACTCACCGAAAGTGGGTATGTATTATTTTTTAGGATATTACCGTAAACCAAATAACGAATACATTTTTGATAATATTCGTCAACCATACGAGCCGTGAAGTGGTTTTTTACTCCCAATTCGTAGGCTTTGGTTTCAATATCTTTCATTTCTGCTTCTGTGAAGCCACCCGTATCAACCAATACAGAATGAACCTCATGACCTAATTCTTCGGTCAAATATTTTACACAAAAAGAGGTATCTAAACCCCCACTGTATGCCAAAACAACTTTCATAAGCCCAAACCCGCCCTAAAATGAGCGTATTTTTTAGAGTTCAACAAAATTTCACGCAAAAATAGGATTTATTAATGTGAAATCTCGAATAATATTTAAAATTATTGTACTATTCAAATAAAACTAATTTTGAGTGATTGAATGATAGAATGTTTTGATTTTAAGTAACATTTATTCTGTCATTCATTCAGGCACTCATTCAAAATTATCGTGGAACGGTAAAATACATAATCGTACCGATGCACGAAAAAACAATATTGGGTAGCCAAACGGCTAACATTGCTGGCATATTACCCGATTCGGCAATGCCTTTTGACATGATGAAGAATAAAATATAAACAAATGCTAACACGAAGCCGATGGCAATCTGAAAGCCAACTCCACCACGAGCCTTGCGTGCCGATACAATTAGGCCCATCAACGACAAAATAATTACGGCAAAGGGTGTAACGATTCGCTGATAAAGCTCAATTTCAAAAGACTCGATTCCCTCAGCCCCTCGACTCCGAATTAACTCAATTCGTTGGCGTAGTTCAGGAATTGTAAAGGTCTCGTAAACGTTGCGGTCGCTTTCAAAATCACTTGGCGAAAGATTGATGACCGTATCTTTTGTGGCCGTATTATAGATAAGTTTATCTTTCATGATACCTAATGTACGAATTTTATAGTCCGAAATTTTCCAGCGTTTGGTGCTATCATTCCATTCGATTCGTTTGGCCGAAAGCTTTTCAATAAGTTTATTATCAGCAATTTTTTCGAGCGTAAAATCATAACCAGTTTTGGTTTCGTTGTTGTAGCTCGACATATAGGCATAGGTATTCGGAGCAACGGCCGTATGAAAATCTCGGTCAGAGAAATAAAACTTATCGTTGATGTAAGTGGCCTCAAAACCCAATCTAATTTTATTGGCTTTGGGTAAAATCCAGCCAACCATCACGAACGATAGCACTGCCACCATCGAAGAAGCAATAAAATACGGAAGCATCAACCTCCGAAAACTTGTGCCACTGCTCAAAATCGCCACGATTTCGGTATGAGCCGCCATTTGAGCAGTAAAGAAAACCGTTGAGATAAAAATCATCAACGGACTAATGTAATTTGCCCAATATGGGGCAAGATTGGCATAATATGAAAGCAAAATAGCTCGCATCGGAGCATTTTTCTGAATAAAGTCATCGTTTTTTTCCACGAAATCAATCACCATGATGATAAGCACAATGACCAATACTGCAAAAAAGTATGTTTTCAGAAATCGCTTGATTAAGTATTTATCGAGAATATTCATAAACTCCAGCACCCCCAACCCCTAAAGGGGAGCAAAAGGTTTTTGATTTTTAATTTTATGCAAAGATACACATTGTAGATTTTCTAATGGCTTTATTAAGAAGTATTAACACTGACCGTCAAGAGTTCTGCACTTGCACCAGCAAATTTCTGGCTACCTCATTGCTCACAAAAAGTCTTATATCATTGTTCAGAAGTAGGCCGTAAGATTTATCAAAGTCGCTAATTTCCAGTACTTTCAGGTCGCAACCAAGTGTAATTTGTTGTTTGTCAAGGTGTTGTAAAAACGCAGGCGAATGCACCGAAACGCCCATCATCACCACTGATTGATTTAACGGGATTTCAGATAATTTTTGATAACTCACCGAAGGCATTTTTCCTTTGGCATCAGGAATCGGGTCGCCATGCGGGTCAAATTTGGGGTTTTCTAAGAAATCATCGAGCCTTTTGGTTAATTCTTTAGAGTCGATGTGTTCGAGTTGCTCGGCAATATCATGGATTTCGTCCCAACCAAACCCCAGTTTTTCTACCAAAAAAACCTCCCACAAACGATGTTTTCTGATTACACTCAAAGCAATTTGTTCGCCAGCTTCGGTGAGCGTAACGCCTTGATACTTACGATAATTAATATAGTTTTTCTCGGCCAATTTGCGTAGCATATCCGACACAGAAGCCGCTTTGGTTTGCGTATGTTCGGCCAACTGATTGGTGCTTACCTCATTGCCATTGTGGCGTTCGGTAAGTAAGTATATAATTTTAAGATAATTTTCTTCGGTAAAAGAGATAAGTTGATTGTCCACAGTAGATAGACGATAATATAGAAAAATAGCCAAAAGTCCGCAGCTAATGGCCAACCACTAAACAAAAGTACATTTTTAGTCGAATCAAACAAAATTTTAGATTAGTCTAAAAATATATTTTGATTAGCAAATTTTTTGTTTTATGTTTGTATTGAAAAAAGTGGATTTACAACAAATGGAAAAGAATTTAGACATAAATAGCTCAAAGGCGTGGAATTCGACAACGAGTAATCTTTCATTACCCGAAG
>JALQYE010000070.1 GCA_023254245.1 Emticicia sp. | reverse complement strand
TGGAAATCTCAGATGGTGTTTCTACTATAACACTGAACCGCCCACAGGTATATAATGCTCTAAGTACAGGTCTTATCAAAGAAATTACGAAGGCTGTTGAGGCATCTGTAATAGATACTTCGGTTCGTGTTATTGTTATCACAGCAACGGGCGATAAATCGTTTTGTTCTGGGGCAGATTTGAAAGCAGGTTTAGACGGAGGGCTTACTTCATTAGGGGATTCTTTAAGAGAGAACTACAATCCGATGATAAGTGCTATCAGAAATGCAGAGAAGCCCATTATCTGTCGTATGAATGGCATTGCGGCTGGGGCTGGGATGTCGTTGGCTTTAGCCTGTGATATGATAATAGCCAACAAAGATGCTTACATGAGTGAACTCTTTGTTGGAATTGGACTAATGCCCGATGCAGGGTCAATGTTTTTTTTACCACGCATCATTGGTATGCAAAAGACATTTGAGTTATGCAGTACAGGCCGAAAGGTATTTATGGAAGAAGCATTGGCTTTAGGTCTGGTGACAAAAGTAGTTGCCTTCGAGCAATTAGATGAGGCTATTAAAGAGCTAACAGACTACTATAAAACGGCACCAACAAAATCAATAGGCTTGATGAAAAAAGTATTAAATCAAGCATATAGTAGTACAATAAGTGAAATACTTGAGCAAGAAGCTGAAAATCAAGACATCTTAGGAAAAACCCACGATTTTGCTGAAGGAGTAATGGCTTTTTTACAGAAAAGAAAACCAAACTTTCAAGGCAAATAATCAAAAAGCAACTTATTGTTTTAAACTTTCGTCCTACAACTATATCTAATCAAAGAATATTACAACCTGTCATGAATAGACACGTACTTTTCATTATAATTTTATTTACTATTTTAGGTCTTGACACTTATGCTCAAGTGCCTGATGGCTTTGTTGACCAACTTCATTCTAATTATTGGCAAAATCCTACTGGTTTGACATTCGATGCCAATGGTAAAATGTATGTTTGGGAAAAAGATGGAAAAGTATATGTAGTTGAAAATAACACCAAAACGTTGTTTATTGATATTTCGGAAGAAGTAGCAACTTATGGTGATTATGGAATTTTAGGATTTGCCTTAGACCCCAATTTTATCAATAATGGTCATGTTTATTTATACTATGTGGTAGATAGACACTACTTATTAAATTATGGTACAGAAGGCTATGACCCTAATAACTCACTTGAGGGGGCAACTATCGCACGTGTAACGAGGTACACAACACCCACGCCCGAAACCCCAACAACGGTCGATTATGGTTCAAGGTTGATTCTGATAGGTGAAACAAAATCGACAGGTATTCCGATTACAGGTACAAATCATGCAGGAGGGGGAATGGCTTTTGGTAATGATGGTACTTTATTTATTGGTACGGGTGATGGTGGGCTTGGTATCGATTATGATGGTGAAGCACTGGCTGATGGAATTTTGTCGGAAGCTGAAAACGTTGAAGATAGGGTTTATCGTTGCCAAATGATAAACTCTCATAATGGAAAAATTCTTAGAATCAACCCGAACAATGGCGATGGAGCAGGAGGTAACCCTTTTTATGATTCAAATGCTCCTCGTTCGGCTCAATCTCGTGTTTGGGCATTAGGATTCCGAAATCCATTCAGACTTTCAGTAAGACCAAATTCAGGTTCGCCTGGAATAGTGTATATCGGAGAAGTTGGCTGGAATAACCGTGAAGAGCTGAATATTATTACCCAAGGGGGGCAGAATTTCGGTTGGCCGATTTATGAAGGGAATGATAGACCAACTTTGTGGTCAAATCCGACCTACACACCAGCAACCTATAAAAAACCAACCGTAGAGTGGATACACGAAGGCTCTCAAGAAGACATCTCTGCCCGAGTAATTATAAATGATATGGCTCATACGATTGGCTCTGAAGAGTTTCCAGGTACTAATTTTATGGGTACATGCTCTATCGGTGGCGTTTGGTACACAGGCACAGCTTTCCCAGAAGAATACCGAAATACCTATATTTTTGCTGATTTTACTCCTGGTTGGATTAAGAGTTTCTCGTTCGATGGAAACGAAAACCCAACATCGTTTAGAGATTTGAATACAACCGCTCTTGGTGCAGTAACCTTGGCGTATAATCCAGTTGACCAGTCAATTTATTATATAAAATTAGGTTTCAATGAAGGCGAGCCTATGGAGGTTCGTAGAATCTATTATACATTAGGGACTAATATTGCTCCGAAGGCAAAGTTTACTACAAGTACTAAAAATGGACCTTCGCCTTTAAATGTTACTTTCGATGCTTCGGCCTCTACAGACCCTGAAAATACAGGTACGCTGACATACACATGGGATTTTGGAGACGGACAAACGAGTAGTGGAGTAAACCCTTCGCATACGTTTGATAATGGTTCGTCAAACCCTCAGGCTTTTAAGGTTATGCTTACTGTTACGGATGAAGGTGGACTTACGGATACTACTTCTACGATTATTTCAATCAATAATACTCCACCCGTAATTAACTCCACCAGTGTTGATGCCATTAATTTCTTCAACAATAATGGTACGGATAATATTTCTCTTTCGGCACAAGTATCAGATAATGAAGAGCCAAATAGTCAACTTACTTACCGCTGGACAGTTCGTTTATATCATGATGACCATTCGCACCCTGCCTTAGATGTAACAAGACAAACAGCACAGGTGAATTTGGAAATTGTACCGTGTGATGGACATACCTATTTTTACAGAGTTACGTTGAGGGTAACTGACTCATATGGTCTTTCCACAACTTCTGTAAAAGACATCTATCCAAATTGCAACCCGAGCGATATTACTCCGCCCGATGAGCCACTGATTAAAGCGTATAACATTACAAATAACTCATTTAATTTATCTTGGAATAGTGTCTCTGATAATACAGGCATTAACGCTTATGAGGTGTTTATTAACGGAGTCTCGAAAGCTACACTTAATGCACAAACGCTGTCTTATCAATATACATCGCTATCAAGTATTGTAAACCAATCGTTTGAGTGTTATGTCAAAGCCATTGATTTAGGTAATAATGCCACACCAAGCTCAAAGATTAATTTCATTGCTAAAGTTAACGCTGGGAGTAATTCGCAGGTTTATGTTTCGGACCTGACTCCTCTTTCAAGTACAAATGGGTTTGGTCCTATTGAAATTGATAAGAGTAATGGTGAAGATGCTGCTGGTGATGGTAGGCCACTCACACTTAATGGTATAACGTATGCTAAAGGGCTTGGTACACATGCTAATGCGGAAGTAATCTATAATTTAACACCTAATCAGTATAACAAATTTAGAGCAAAGATTGGTATTGATGATGAAGTTTTAGATGGTAACTGTGGAAGTGTTATTTTCAAAATATACAAAGATAATACTTTGGCTTTTACAAGCCCGATTTTATACCCGTCATCGGCTACCATAGATGTAAATCTTGATATAAGTAATACTACTCAACTGAAATTGATTACTGATACTTCGGGCGATAATCCCAATTGCGACCACGGAGATTGGGCTGATGCTAAATTGATTTCGGGAGATGCGATAGCACCTACTACCCCAAGCAATTTAACAGCTACAGCCCCAATTGCTAATAATTATCAATTGTCATGGAATCCATCAACTGATGATATCACAACTCATGTCTTTTATGAAATAATCGTCAATGGAGTAAAAATTGATAGTACCGTAAATCTCAGTTATTCGTTACCAGCTTTAGCTGCGGGAACGTATATAGTTTCCGTACAAGCAAAAGATGATGCCAATAATCGAGCAGTAAGTAAGTCGTTGGCTCTAACGTTTACACCTTGTGCATCAACTTTAAACTTGACTACTGCAGACAACTATGCCAATACAAATGCTACAATAAAAGCGGCAGATTCGATTAGTGCCAGCAATGCGTTATCAGGTGTATCAAAGGTTAATTATCAAGCTAACAATAAAATCGAACTTTTACCAGGATTTAGTGTTAGTGCAGGCAGTGTTTTCAAGGCAACAATTCAAGGGTGTGATAACTGATAGTTTTTTCATAATTTTGCGAGTAACATACACAATCATACACTTGCAATGAAAAAACTTTTATCGCTGTTGACAATTTCAAGCCTTTCGCTGTTAATTCTTAATTCTTGTGAAGAAGAAAATCTTATTTCGGGAGCAAGCAATAACATAGGAAACTCAACTAATAATCCCACAACTGGTTCTAATACAGGTACGACAGCTACGAAATGCTATGTAAAAATGATAGTAGAAGTGGAAGATGGGGATACTTATACAAATAAACTAACGTATAATACCAAAAATCTATTGACTACATCAGACCAAGACGGAGCATTATCGACGTACGAATATGATGCTAATAGTAGAGTTACAAAACTTACTTTAGTTGATGGTGCTGGGGTTGAAACATATACCTATTCGTATGATTCAAAAGGTAATATGTCAAATATCAAGTATACAGCTAAAAATACGCCTATTTCATTATTTATAACTGAATATAAACTTACTACAAATGGCAGTGGTCAGGTTTCGCAAGTGACTGCTGTCACTGATGATGGAAATGTAGATTTTGTCTTAGAATATCAAGGAAATAATATCAAGAAGCTCATTGCCACTGCCGATGGAAAGAAAGAAACGTTAATTGAAAACTTGACATTTGATGCTAAATCGAATGCATTTGTAAATGCTGGATTAGCAAAAGCGAATATCCCGTTTATTATTGTGGGTGCTTTTTTCGGAATAAATATGACCAAATACCTAAACGCTAATAATATTCTGACAGATAAGTTATTAAGCATTTTCAGCCCAGACCCTGTAACAACTACTTATAAGTACGAATATAACAAAGATAATCTCCCAACAAAGATGACTTATGTACAAATTGATGGGAAAGATAAGCTCGAAGGGAGTTCTACTTTTACTTATGATTGTAAGTAATCGTCTCTTTATTAAAAAAGCCATTCAACAGAACCTTGAATGGCTTTTTTATTTATCCTCTAACTAATCCTTTTTCTCGTAAATAATTATTGGTCATTACCTCCTTTTCTGGATTTAAAACCACTTGCTTTAGAACTTCGCACATAAATAATTCGTGGTCTCCAGCATCGGTTGAGTGTAGAACTTTACACTGTACATAACCAATTGCCTCAGTCAGAAACGGACATCCTCTGTTATCTAATTCAAACTTTAGGTTTTTAAATTTATTACTATCTTTTCCACTTCTACGACCCAATTTATTGATGAGGTTGGTCTGTTCGGTATGTAATAAATTGATGTTGAGCATCTTCGATTCCCTTACGAGTTCAATCGTATAATCAATTTTATAAAGAGCCACACATACAACTTTTCCACCCATTGCGGTTTGCATGACCCAAGTTGCAATGTTGGCGTTTAGGTTTCCAGCATGTGAAGTTGTTATGGAATGTACATCGTAATTTTTATATTTTAATAATGATTTTGGCATGGTATATAAACGGAAATTTCAATATACTAACGTTTTGTTGAATGGAATGTTTTGGAAAAACGGGGTACATACCAAAAGTAATAGATGTGTGTAGATAAAGTTTCGACCATTAAATTTGGATTTATCCAATAAAAAATTTAATATTACAACGAAATTGTATTCAACCTTAACCCTAACCTAACTTATTTATCATGGAAGCAGTAATCTCGCCGCTTACGAAAGTCGGCCGTTTTCTCTTGGCTATTCCGATGGCCATTTTCGGTATTTTTCATTTCTTAGGTGCTGAAGGAATGGCTAAAATGGTTCCAATTCCTGGAGGTGTTATTTGGGTCTATCTTACAGGAGTAGCCCTTATTGCAGCCGCTGTGGCAATTATTATGCAAAAGAAAGCTCGACTTGCGTCAGCTTTACTTGCTATTTTATTATTAGTGTTTGTTTTGGCTATTCATTTGCCAGGTGTAATGGCAGGTGGTGATAGCGGGCAGATGTCAATGATGAGTTTGTTGAAAGACCTTGCGATTGCAGGTGGTGCTTTGGTATATGCAAGTACTCAGCCTGTTGAATAATTTTTGATACCTACC
The DNA here is from genome assembly GCA_023254245.1 of Emticicia sp. Lineage (GTDB taxonomy): Bacteria > Bacteroidota > Bacteroidia > Cytophagales > Spirosomataceae > Emticicia. The sequence continues at coordinate 12,971 of JALQYE010000070.1, read as the reverse complement.
CTAAACTGAAACAGTATGCACCCAGCCGAATTTCGACTGGGTGTTTTTTTGTTATTTTATCTTACGAATCAGTACATCACCGTGCATGGTCTTCATCATGATTTCGGGGCCACCACCGTTGATTTTTCCATAAGTCCATTCGTCTTTCTGAATTTTATAAAGACCTTTTTCTTTATCAGCTGTTTGTTTGATTTTTGCGGCTGTTTTATCTACATCAATATCAAAATCTGTCAAAACTTCTCCCATGTCAGACTTTAGCTTAACGTTGGCTTTTAGATTCGCTGGAAACGTAACATCTACGTTCCCATTGAGAGTTGTGAAAGCCATTGGGGTATTAGGTGTGATGTCGGTAAAGTTAATGATAATGTTTTCGTTGATAGTGTTGGCCACTACCGAACCCGCTACATTTTTCATCTTGATTTCGCCGTTGATATTTGATATTTCGTGGTTTCCAGCTACACTTTCTACGTAAATATCACCCTCATTGATAGTCTTGAGTTTGAGCGACGCCTTGCGAGGTACTTTTATGGTCAGGTTAACCTTCATATTTACTCGGTCGGTGCTAACATTGACTATATTATTTTGTTCACGTGCTACTATCTCAAAACCATCATTGGTTGAAATCTTCTTCATTCCGTCGGTGCGTTCACGCACTTGTTTTTTCTCTGAAACAGGAGCGACAGCATCAATTATAATATCTTTACCATCATAACCTATCACTTTTATTGAGCCCGTAATGAGGTTGGCATTGAGTTTTACCTCCTTTGTGGGGTCTGATAGTGGCACAACCAATTGCTCACGTTCTTGACTTTGGGCATAAAATGATACTGATAAGATTAGCATCAGGGTAGCGAATATTGTTTTCTGTGATTTCATATTTTTAAGATTTTTGAAATATTATTTTTGATTTTAGGTGTAGCAATCCTCTCAATTGCCTTACGATTTTTTGATATAAACATTTCCGTTGAAGGTTTCAAATTTTAGGTTTTTACCTCCAGAACCAATCCTGATAGTGCTTCCTTTGCTGAGTTTATGGGTTGTACCTTTGTCGGTTTCGCTGGTGGTCTTTATTACACGGGCTGGTAGTTTTTCTACGTTATCAAAATCAGTGTAGAAATCTCCTTGAAAAGTTTTGAATTCGCAATCGGCCGAAAAATCTGCTGGATAACTGATATTCAAATTTCCGTTTAGGGTGTAATATTTAGCATTATCGGGTGGCGAAGAGGTATAATTGATGTTTACATCACCATTGATGGTACGTACTTCGTTAGCTCCTTTAACGTTTTTAAGCGTTATTTTGCCATTAATGTTATTAGCCTTTAATAAACCATTTACATCAGTCACCGTTACACCTCCGTTGTTAATTGTCGAAACAGCTAAATTCATGCTTTTGGGTACTTTTATCGTGAAATTTAAGTTATATCGATACTGAATTTTGCGGTATTCGTCCTTATTCCATCTATCACGATTTCGGTTTGGTCGAGAGTCGAAAGGCTCGGAAATGTAAGCAATCACGCTGTCGGCTTTTTGCTCAAATTCGAGTTTAAACTCTCGCTTTCCTTCTTCTACAATCTCATTCGTCTTGCCCGAAATGGTTTTCTCGACTTCAAACAAAACTTTATTGCCTTCATAACCTTCGACCTTGATAAAGCCATCAACGTTATACACTGCCAGCACATTGCTGGGCGAAACCACAAACTCTTTTTTGATGGTTTCGGTAAATTTTGGGTCTTGTGCGGGTGCGGTTGTGCATGACAATACCACTCCCGACAAAATCGGAATAATTAGTTTTTTCATAATTTTGTGTTTGTTTGATTTGAGGAATTAGGTTTTAGAAATTAGTAGGTGATTTATTCTAAAAACTACTACTTAAACCCTAATACCTATGAAAGTACTTGAATTGTTTTCTCAATTTTGCCTTTTACGGCTTTGTTAAGGTCTTCTTTTTGAAGTAATTGTTTAAATTGTTTAATAGAGCGTTTTTCCTGTAATTTTACCATGGCATCGGCCAATGCAACTTGTACGAGTGGCGATTCTTGTTTCATAAGCGACTGCACCAGCCCTTCCCGTACTCTCGGATTATTCCCCAGTTGAACCAGGGCTTCGAGTGTCACGAGGCGTACGTTTTCATTCGGGTCAGAGTTGAGCGTTGTTAGCAAGGCATCAATTACTTTATCGTCAACTTTGTTAAGTTCTTGTGTATAACTTACCGCCTTAAGGCGTTCGGTGGCAGTTGGGTTTTCGAGCATCGAAAGCATCATCATCTCTTTCATTTCTTGCACCTCTGACGATAACTTTTTTACATCGTTTTGGTCGGCAACTGCTTGATTAGTAGGTGTTCCGATAAAATATCCTACTATACCACTCATAGCAATCAATACCATTGCATAAGCCCAATTATACGAAGGTTTGTAGGTGAAAATATCTTTTAATTTGGCAAGAAAGATATTCAGTCCACTTGTTTTTTTGTCTTCAACTTCGGCTTTGTAGGTGTCGAGCATTGCATGAAAACGGGTTTTCATTTTTTTGCTTGGCTCAGGCGTTGGGAGCTTGCCCATTTGTTCCCAAAGCCGCTTTTCTATATCATCAAATTCTTCGTTTATCATCATTTGGTAATTTAAATCATCTCGGTCAAATAAATACTTTTCAATTCTTTCATGGCTCGGTGTACTTTTACTTTGATGTTCCCTTCGGTGGTTTTTAAAATATCGGCAATTTCGTTGTACGATAATTCTTGAAAACGACTCAAAACTAAAACTTCTCGATGCTCGGCATTAAGCTTTGCTAAGGCCGCATGAAGGTTTTCGTGCTCTTGCTTCTTTTCAAGTTGTTTATCGGCCGAAGGTTCAGCAAAGGCTTGTTCGCTCATGCTTGTCATATCCGACTGATAACTCATTCGGTGATTCTTTTTGATTGCGTCATTTAATACATTTCGAGCCAAATGATACATCCAAGTTCTAAACTCGCCGTTTTCTATAAACGTGTGGCGATATTTGAGCATTCTATAAAAAACCGTTTGAACCAAATCTTCGCTGTGAGCCGACTGTCCCGTTGAGTGATAAAAAAAAGCTAATAAAGCTCGATGATACCGCTCAAAGAGCAGACCCATCTTATCTAAATCGCCCGTTTTTACTTTGAGCATTAGGTTATTGTCGGATAGAGCGTTCAAGCGTCAGAATAGATATAAATTTTGTTAGTTGTATGTGGAAACTTAGCTAAAAAAGAAAGGTTACAGAAAAAATAAAGAAAATTTATTTTGGCTTTATTTTAATGAGCAACTTGTTAAGTGAAAATGATAGTTCTTACATTTGTATAGATAAAATCTAATTTACGTATTCATGAACCTTCAACAATTAGAATACATAGTAGCGGTCGATAAACACCGCCATTTTCAGCGAGCAGCCGATGAATGTTGTGTTACGCAAGCAACGTTGAGTATGATGATAAAAAAGCTCGAAGAAGAATTAGAGGTGATTATTTTTGATAGAAGCAAACAGCCTGTGGTTCCGACCGAAACGGGTAAAGAAATAATCACGCAAGCAAAGGTTATCTTAAAAGAAACTTCGCACCTAAAACAACTTGCTAATGATACCAAAGCCGAGGTAAAAGGGCAAATCAGAATAGGCATTATCCCGACGCTTGCCCCGTACCTTTTGCCGTTGTTTTTGTATAATTTACTGAAAAATAATCCGAATTTAAAAGTAAAAGTTAGCGAATTGAACACCGACCAGATTGTTGAACAACTCGAAAAAGACCATCTTGATGTAGGGATTTTGGCAACGCCCATTACTATTGAAGGCTTAAAAGAATATCCACTTTTTTACGAAAAACTGGTGGTTTTTGTATCGGATAAAGAAACTACGCTCAAAAAGAAATTTATTTTACCCGAGGAAATTGATGTAAATCGGCTTTGGTTGCTCGAAGAAGGGCATTGTTTGCGTTCGCAAATGATGAACCTGTGCGAACTACGTAAGAAAAATACCGACTTCGGAAATCTTGAATATGAAGCTGGAAGTATAGAGTCGTTGCTGAAAATCGTAGAAATGAATAATGGCATTACGGTTGTGCCAGAGTTGGCGGTGATTAATTTCAGCGAAAAACAAAAAAAGCAGATACGAGAATTTAAAGCTCCCGTACCTGTGCGTGAAATAAGTTTGGTTACGTATCGCCATTTCGTGAAAACTAAACTGCTCGAAGTGCTGGCCGATGAAATAAAAGCAGGCGTTGAAACTTTTATTCCACAACAAAATGGCAAGCAGTTTGTGGTGGAGATATGATAAATAAAGAACTATAAATACATGAGATTCGGGAGATTCACTCAACAAAAAAGGCTGCAAATCAAATTTGCAGCCTTTTTTGTTGAGTGGAACGAACTTCCCAGTTCGTTCAGTAGTAAGAAAAATCAGAAATCTTCATCCATTGAAAACGCCATGTCTGTCTTCTGCGACATCACGCCCGCTTTTTGGTATTCGCCCACACGTTTCTCGAAGAAATTAGTTTTTCCTTGCAACGAAATCATATCCATGAAGTCGAATGGATTAGTTGCATTATAGGTTTTAGCCAAACCAAGCGATTCGAGCAAGTGGTCAGCCACGAACTCAATGTATTGGCACATCAATTCGGCATTCATACCAATCAATGATACAGGCAATGCATCGGTTACGAATTCTTTTTCGATTTCAACCGCATCACGCACTAAATTATATACTTTTTCTGCTGGATATTTATTTTGGATATACTGCGTGTAAAGCAAGCAAGCAAAGTCACGGTGTAAGCCTTCGTCACGTGAGATAAGTTCGTTTGAGAACGTAAGACCTGGCATCAAGCCACGCTTTTTCAACCAGAAAATAGAGCAGAACGAACCAGAGAAGAAGATTCCTTCAACTACGGCAAATGCCAATAGACGGTCGATAAAGTTTCCGTTATCAATCCACTTCAAAGCCCAATCGGCTTTTTTCTTCACGCACGGAATATGGTCAATGGCATTGAGCATTTTATCACGCTCAACGGCATCTTTAATATATGTATCAATTAACAACGAGTAAGTTTCTGAGTGAATATTTTCCATCATAATCTGGAAACCATAGAAACATTTTGCCTCGGCAAACTGAATACGGGAAATGAAATTTACGGCTAAGTTTTCGTTCACGATACCATCCGATGCCGCAAAGAAAGCAAGTACGTGCGAAATAAAATGACGTTCGCCGTCATTCAATTTTGCCCAATCTTGCAAATCTGGAGAGAGGTCAATCTCTTCGGCAGTCCAGAAAGAGGCTTCGTGTTTTTTATAAAATTCCCAAATATCGTTATGTTTGATAGGGAAAAGAACAAAACGAGTTTTGTCCTCAATAAGAAGTGGTTCAACTTGTAATAGTTCAGCGTCGGTCATTGGAATTATAATTTTGGAGTTTATTGGTAGGCGGCAATCCGCCAAGTATTTACATTATCTTATATTTGGGATACTGCGTAACAGTAGAATTGTATCTCAAATATACTCACATAATTGTTTGTTCACAATGAATGTTTTCGATAATTTTAACTTTTTTTCTAAAGACTTGATAGTCAAGTGGCTTTGCCGCAAAACTTTTGTTATACCAGTTTTAGTGTAGATTTTAATAAAAATACTAACTTTACTCGTCACAAATCAACCTAAAAACCTAATCAAATGCTTAAAAAATCGCTTATTGGCGTTTCGCTGACCGTAGCCTTACTTTCAGGAATTTTGTACCTGCCATCGTTTGACCATATCCGTAATTTTATGGCATGGGGCAAACACTCTATTTTTGATTTTCGTACGCATCCAACCCGTCATATCGAAAATGGCGATGCCCCGCAAGTTTGGCCGCATGATTCTCTCTATAATAAAATCGAGCTTCCCGATTCGCTTTTAGCCAAAATTGATTCTAATAACACACACGCTTTTTTGGTGATTCAAAATGGTAAAATCCTCTACGAAAAATACTTCGACGGCTATACCAAAGATAGTATAAGTGGTTCGTTTTCGGCAGCGAAAAGTATCATTTCGATGCTCGTGGGTATTGGTGTGAGTGAAGGCAAAATAAAGTCGCTTGATGAACCCGTGGGTAATTACGTTCCGCATTTTAAGGAAGGGGATTTAGCAAAAATTAAAATCAAAGATTTGCTAACGATGAGTTCGGGAACAAACTACAAAGAAGGCGACCAAAGTTATATGGGTCTTGCTGCCAAAATGTATTATGCCGACGACCAAGAGTATGTAGTAAATCTGATGGAAGCCAAAGAGCCAGCGGGCGTAAATTGGGAGTACCGCAGTGGCGATACACAAGTGCTGGGGCTTGTGGTTGAAAAAGCCTTCGGAAAAAATATTTCAGAACTGACCTCTGAGTGTTTTATGAAACCGATGGGTGCCGAAAACGATGCCAAATGGCTTTTGGATGGTGAAAGTAAGCACGAAAAAGCTTTTTGCTGTTTCAACGGAGTAGCTCGTGACTACGCTCGTTTCGGAGAATTGATGCGTACAAACGGCAAGTGGAAAGAAAAACAACTTGTGCCTGAAGCGTATATGAAAGCTGCAACCTCGCCCGCCAGTTATCTGAAAGACCCAACTGAAGGCGGCAAACCAGTTGATTATTACGGGTATCAGTTTTGGGTATTTAATCACCGAGGTTTTTCGATTCCGACCATGAATGGTCTTTTTGGACAATACGTATATACTATTCGAGAGAAAAATGCTATCATTGTACGTTTGGGTGAAACAAAAGTAGTGAAGCACGTGCATCATTTCCAGCCTGAAAACTTTACTTATATCGATGCTGCTTTATCAATACTGAAATAATTTTCGAGGAAAACGTCAATTAGATGTTTCTTAATTGGGTATTATTCGTCTAAAACACAGAATGTAATTTGTAAATCGTAAATTCAATAAATCATGCAGTCTTCTGGTTTAAAATTCAGACTTCTTATCGGTATCGTCATGGCGATTGTGGCCTTGATAAGCTATTACAGCAAAAACCAAGTAAACCCCATAACGGGCGAAAAACAGCATATCGACCTCACACCCGAGCAAGAAGTAGCCATGGGTTTGCAGTCGGCTCCGCAAATGGCTCAAGAATACGGCGGTTTATACAACGATAACGAAGTGCAGCAGCAAGCAAAAGCGGTTGGCTATAAAATTGTGAAACAAGTGGCCGACGAAGCAAAAGCGAAGGGAGTGAATATCCCGTATCAGTTTGATTTTCATGTCTTGGCCGACGACCAAACTGTTAATGCTTTTGCATTGCCAGGCGGACAGATTTTTATAACTGTTGGGCTTTTGAAGAGATTAAAGTCAGAAGACCAACTGGCAGGCGTATTGGGGCATGAGGTTGGGCACGTAATTCATCGCCATTCGGCACAACAAATGGCAAAATCTGACTTTTATAATGGGTTGGTAGGTGCTGTGGCAACGGCAACTTCGGACGGAACTGGCATGGGCGGTGGACAAATTGCTCAGTACGTAGCTCAAATTCAGCAAATGAAGTTTGGCCGCAACGATGAGCTACAATCGGATGAATTTGGCGTAAAGTACATGATACAGGCTGGCTATGACCCCAATGCGATGATTCAGGTAATGGAAATCTTAGAAGAAGCTACTGGCGGACAACGACAAGATGAATTTATGAGTACGCACCCAAGTCCTGAAAATCGTATAGTTAAAATCAAAGAACACATTGCCAAATATGGTAAGTAAATCTTAGTAAGATTTTTAAATCTTTTACTACCGCAAGGATACATAGTAGGAATGCTTTGTGTCCTTGCGGTAACTTTTTGGAACATATTTGAAATCCAATGAACATTTATTCACGTATGTTGTTTAAATGACTGTAAGAAAAGCCTAAACAAAAACCATTGTCAACATCTACTGCCATATTGATTTTTACGCAAGAAGCATCGAAAGAGGCTGCTCGTAAAATGCTGACTCCCTCAAAGAATCAAGGAGTTAATCGTTTGGTATTTGATAAGTTGAATCATTTTGTGGAGCGAACTGCTACGGCAGCCGCTTCAAAGGGTTATAATTTACATATTTTTCATTCAAAACAATTAATCAAGCCAAACAACAATAGCTTTGGAAAGCAACTTTCGACGGCTATTCAAGTGGTTTTTGAGCGAGGTTTTGAAAAAGTGATATGTATCGGTAATGATTGCCCTGCACTTGATGAAAGTCAAATTTTATTGGCTGCCGAAAAACTACAAACGGTTGACACCGTTATTGGGCCTGATAATCGTGGAGGAGTTTATTTACTCGGTATTTCGAGTAAAGATTTTAAATCAGAAGTTTTCGAGAATCTTGCTTGGCAAAGCGAAAAAATGCTTGAAAGTTTTATGGAGCAATACACCAACAAAGCTGTATTCCTACTCGAAACTTTATCAGATATTCATAACTTTCAAGAACTACAAACCTACACAGCATCAAGATATTTTATTACCTTTTTAATCCGAATCATTGAGCAAATTATTACAGCCGTTCAGAGTTTTTATTGCTTCTTTGTAGAAATTCGCTCAATTCGCTCCTTATCGCTGCGAGCCCCACCAGTCGTTTAAACCAGTCATTTATTGTTTAAATTAGTCATAAACGGACTCTGAAAGTTCGCTGTATAACGCTGTATATTTATTTCAAAAAGCATACAATTATGAAAACATATTATAACCCCGATGACCTTGCCAAATTTGGTAAAATCGGAGAGTTCGGTGGGCAAGATTTAGCCAAAAAATTCTTTGATTATTATGGCGAAACTTTCAAAGATGGAGCATTGACCGAGCGTGAAAAATCATTGATTGCTCTGGCAGTAGCTCACACCATGCAATGCCCGTATTGTATTGATGCCTACACGGCCGATACACTGGCAAAAGGCTGCACCGAAGACGAAATGATGGAAGCCGTACACGTTTCGGCGGCAATGGCAGCGGGGGTAAAACTCGTACACAGCGTACAGATGATTAATAAAGCCAAAGAATTAATGATGTAAAAAATAATTTTGAGTGATTGCATGAATGATAGGATAAAAAAATATTTAATCACTCATTCACTTACTCATTCACTCATTCAACATTACAATAAATGTCAAATCCAGTTAAGAGTTTAAAAGCTCAGAAAAGCCAATTAGGAGAATCAGCTTTCCAGCTAAAAGTGCTTAATGATAAAGAACTTTTAGGTAATAACGTGCCTTTATTTCGAGATAAATTAGAAGATATAAACTTGTTTCCGCTGAAACCTACTAAACTCGAAATCTTTCAGATAAACGTAGGTAAAATGTGCAATCAAGTATGCAAGCATTGCCACGTAGATGCTGGCCCTGACCGCAAGGAAATCATGACGCGTGAAACCATGCAACAGTGCGTTGATATTATTGCAAAATACAAGTTTACAACCCTTGATTTGACGGGCGGAGCTCCCGAAATGAACAATAATTTCAGATGGTTTATCGAAGAGATTCGTAAGGTTGATACCGACATCAAGATAATTGTACGTTGTAATCTAACCATCATTCTGGCCAATCCGAAATACCACGATTTACCAGATTTTTTCAAGAAAAATAATATTGAAGTTGTTTCTTCATTGCCTGCTACGAGTGCTTCTCGTACCGATTCTCAGCGTGGCGATGGCGTTTTTGAAGACTCAATCAAAGCACTTCAAATGCTCAATGCCGTTGGCTACGGAATGGAAGGAACAGGACTAAACCTCAATTTAGTTTATAATCCTGCTGGTGCATTTTTGCCTGCTGGTCAGGCTGGTTTGGAGAAAGAATTTAAACGAGTTTTAAAAACAAAATTCAACATTGAATTCAATTCTCTTTTCGCCATCACTAATATTCCAATTAGTCGTTATCTTGATTATTTGTTGGTAAGTGGCAACTACGCTGCTTACATGGAAAAACTCGTAGCGGCTTATAATCCAGTGGCTGCCAGCAATGTTATGTGCCGAAATACGCTTTCAATTGGCTGGGATGGTTACCTCTATGACTGTGACTTTAATCAGATGCTCGAACTAAAAGTAGCGGCAAAAGCAAAGCACATCAGCGAGTTTGATTACGACGAACTCAGCAATCGTTCAATTATTGTCAATCAGCATTGTTATGGCTGTACGGCAGGAGCGGGTAGTTCGTGCGGAGGCGAAGTTGCCTAAAACGTAATCCTTAAAATTAATAATTCTCAGTAAACACCTTCAAATGATTTCATTTACGAAGGCTGAGAATTGTTTTGCTCAAATTTTATCAATCTATTTTTTATAAGATTTTATGAAAAAAATATTTACGAAAGGTAGTGGCTTTCTATGGCTCATCGGACTGATGTTTTCGGTCTCGACTTTCGCACAGCAAACCCGAAAAATTACTGGGCAAATCCTTGATGCTGAAACCAATCAGGGTATCATCGGTGCCAGTATCAGTGCCAACGACGGCAAGAAAACTATCGGAACTGTTTCGGATGAAAAAGGAAATTTTTCATTGACACTTTCTGAAAAAACGCAGCAAATTACTATTTCTTCGGTAGGTTATAAAAGCCAAACAATCGCATTGAATGGGCAAACCCAACTTATAATTACCCTACAAGGCGGCGAAGTTTTGAACGAAGTTGTGGTTACGGCCTTGGGCTTGGAGCGTCAGTCGAAAAACTTAGGCTATGCCGTGCAGCAGATTGATGCCAAAGAAGTGAGCCGAGTAAAATCGACTAATTTTTTAGATAATTTGGCTGGCCGAGTGGCGGGCGTAACCATTACGGGTGGCTCTACGGGTGTAGGCTCAACCACACGTATAAGCATAAGGGGCGAGTCGTCTTTTACAAATGCCAACCCACTTTTTGTAGTTGATGGAATTCCGATTAATAATAATACGGTTGTAAATAACGTAAACGATGACGCCAATGGCTTCATGGAAGTGGATTTTGGTAATGGTGCGATGGAAGTAAATCCCGATGATATTGAATCGGTTACGGTACTAAAAGGTCCATCGGCAGCGGCACTTTATGGAACTCGTGCCTCAAATGGTGTGCTGATTATTAAAACAAAATCAGGGGCGAAGTCTAAAGGCTTGGGGGTATCGTTTAATACATCAAATTATCTCGAAACACCTTTTCAATTACCCGTTTTTCAGAATTCTTATGGTTTAGGAAATAGCGGCCAATATGCTTATAAAGATGGCCTCGGTGGAGGTATCAACGATAACATTACTTATAGTTTTGGACCAAAACTCAATGCTGGGCTTATGATTCCGCAGTATGATAGCCCCGTAACATTGCCAAACGGACAAACCGTTCGAGCGGGTGATGTGGCCATTCACGGTGGGTTGCCCATTACGCCAACGCCTTTTGTGGCTTACCCCAATAACCTCAAAGATTTCTACGGAACTGGCCGCACTTCAATCAATAATTTAGCCATTTCGGCAGGCAACGAAAAAGGCAATTTCCGCCTTTCAATGACCGATTTGAATAGTCAATCTTATATTCCAGGAGTAGATTTGAAGCGTCGTACAGTTTCTACGGCTCTCAATTTTATGCCAATTTCTAAGCTTAAAATTACCTCAAATATTAGTTATATTAATTCGGGAAGTAGTAATCGTCCTGCCACCAAATATGGTTCTGAAAATATCAACTATGCTTTGGTCGGCTGGTTTGGTCGCTCAAATAATATAGAGCCACTGAAAAATTACTGGCAGCCAGGCTTAGAAAATGTGCAACAGTTTTCATATAACTACACATTTTTTGACAATCCTTATTTTACGCTTTACGAAAACCGCAACGCCTTCAATCGTGACCGAGTTTTTGGTAATCTCTCGGCTCGCTACGAATTTACGCCCGAATTATCGCTTTCGGTTCGTACGGGTATGGACTACCAAAACGAAGACCGTACTTTCCGTCGTGCATACAGTTCAAACCGTTTCAAAACTGGTGCTTATGCCGAACAAAATGTCTTTTATCGTGAAATCAATTCCGACTTTTTGTTGAATTACACCAAAAACTTGGGTAATTTGAGCGTAGATGTGTCGGCAGGGGGCAATAGAATGGACCAAAGAGTAGCCAACGAACAAGTACAGACACTTTCATTGGCACAACCTGGCGTTTATGCTTTGTCGAATGCAGCTTCGCCTTTGGAGTATTTCCAAGCGGCAGGCACGAAACGCATCAATAGTTTGTACGGTATCGCTAAATTCGGCTTTAAAGATTTCTTATTTGTAGATATTACTGGCCGAAATGACTGGTCGAGTGCTTTGGCTACTGCCACTTCTTCAGCCAATACTTCGTTCTTTTATCCGTCGGTTTCGGCAGGTTTAGTGGTTTCAAATTTGGTTAAATTACCAACGGCTATTTCGTTCTTGAAACTTCGTGCCAGTTATGCCCAAGTCGGAAATGACACCAATCCTTTCCAAACTATCGGAACATTTGTGGCACGTACACCCGTAGGCGGTTTGCCTACTTTCAGTGACCAAAATCAAATCTCAAACGCTAATTTGAAGCCCGAGAGCATCAGTTCAACCGACGTGAAGTAGGCCCTCATGATGTGGCGCTCGACATTGCCTATGCAGGAATCTGCCACAGCGATATCCACCAAGCACGTGAAGAGTGGGGTCCAGCAATTTTTCCCATGGTTCCGGGTCATGAAATTGCAGGAACAGTTACTGCAGTGGGATCTTCAGTTACTAAGTTCAAAGTTGGCGACAAGATTGGCGTAGGCGTATTTGTCGATTCTTGTCGCACATGTGAAAACTGTCAGCAAGGACTTCAGCAATATTGCCTCGAAGGAATGACCGGAACATATAACCAACTAGAGCGCGACGGAAAGACAGTCGCCATGGGTGGTTATTCCAATTACTTCGTTATCAATGAAGATTACGCCGTTCATATTCCCGAAAACCTTCCACTCGAGGGAGTTGCACCGCTTCTCTGTGCCGGAATCACCCTGTACTCCCCCATCAAACATTGGAGGGTCGGCCCAGGAAAGAAAGTTGCAGTCATGGGGCTTG
>JALQYE010000006.1:30366-50702 GCA_023254245.1 Emticicia sp. | reverse complement strand
CAAGATAATGTAGAGGTTGCCACCCTCTGCGATGTCGATAATGTTGTATTGAAAGCTGGAGCAAAAGCTTTTGAAGAAAAATATAGCAAAAAAGTAAACACCGAAGCAGATTTACGTAAGGTTTACGAAGACAAAAGCATTGATGCCGTTAGTATTGCTACTCCCAACCACTGGCACGCTTTGGCAGCCATTTGGGCGTGTCAGGCGGGTAAAGATGTATATGTAGAAAAACCCGCTTGTCATAATATATTTGAAGGCAGAAAACTGGTTGAAGCAGCTACTAAGTATAACCGAATTGTGCAGCACGGTGTACAGTTACGTAGTTCGGTAGCCATTCAAGAAGCTATCAAACATTTGCGAGATGGGCTTATCGGAAAAGTTTACATGGCTCGTGGAACAGTCTATAAATGGCGACCAGACATTGGCGATTTAGGAAAATCGGCAGTTCCCGAAGGTCTCAATTGGGATTTGTGGCAAGGCCCTGCCCAAGCGAGAGAATTTAGTAAAAACTATGTGCATTACAACTGGCACTGGTTTTGGGAATATGGTAATGGCGATGTAGGCAATCAAGGTGTTCACGAAACAGACCTCTGTATGTGGGGTTTGGATGTAGGTTTGCCAGAAACTATTACTTCAGCAGGTGGAAAATATCTTTGGAACGACTGTAAAGAAACCCCAGAAGTTTTGAGCACGACGTACAACTACCCAAAACAAGGAAAAGTGATTCAGATGGAAGTGCGTCCGTGGATGACCAACAAAGAAGATGGCGTTGAAGTAGGCAATATTTTCTATGGAGACAAAGGCTACATGGTCATTAATGGCTATAATGATTATAAAACATTTCTGGGAAAAGAGCGTACTCCAGGCCCTGCTCGCAATGCTGGTGGCGACCACTACAAAAACTTCATTGATGCCATACGAGCAAAGGATAAATCACTGCTCAACGGGCCTATTGAAACAGGGCATTTAGCGGCAAGTATTGCTCATTTAGGTAATATTTCTTACCGTTTAGGCAGGACACTTCATTTCGACCCAACCAAAGAAACATTCGTAGGAGATAAAGAAGCAAACGCCATGCTCACTCGTAAATATCGAGCACCTTATGTTGTGCCTGATAAGGTTTAATGGTGACATAAAATTTACAAAAAAGCCCTACAAACTGAATATTGTAGGGCTTTTTGCTGTATTAACTGACAAGTTGGAAACTTGTCCTACAATTATATCGTATAATTCTTTACGGTTTCAATGAAACATTTTACCTTCTCGGGGTCAGTATCAGGATAAACACCATGACCAAGATTGGCAATATATTTTTGTCCACCGAAGTTTTTAATCATCTTTTTGGTATGTTTTTCAATTTCTTTGAAAGAACTATACAAAACACACGGGTCGAGATTACCTTGGAGAGTTTTATGAGGAATCATTCGGCGAGACTCACTAATGTCCATGTTCCAATCTAAACCCACCACATCACAATTCAATTTCGACATTTCTTTTCTCGCAAAAAATGCACCCTTAGCAAATACTGTTACTGGTACTTCGTTGATGGCATCACAAATTTGGGCAATGTAAGGCAACGAAAATTTACGGTATTGGTCAGGCGAGAGAATACCTGCCCACGAATCAAAAATCTGTACTAAATCTGCTCCATGTTTGGCTTGTGCTTTCAAGTAGGCAATTGTAGTATCCGTAATTTTTTGTAACAATGAATGAGCTAATTCTGGCTCAGAATAGAGCATTTTTTTAGCTACTGAAAAAGTTTTTGAGCCTTTTCCTTCTACCATATAGCAAAAAATAGTGAATGGAGCTCCCGCAAAACCCAATAATGGCACACGTCCATTTAGCTCTTTTTTTACAATATCAATCGCTTTCAATACATAAGCCAACTCGTTTTCAGGGTTGCTTATACGTAAAGCATCAATATCTTTTTTATTTTGAATAACCTTCGGGAATATTGGGCCTTTAGATTCCACCATTTCGTAAGGTAAACCCATAGCTTCTGGCACAACTAAAATATCAGAAAATATGATTGCAGCATCTGTTCCTAAAATATCTACTGGCTGAATCGTTACTTCGGCAGCCATTTCGGGAGTTGTGGCCAATTTTATAAAACTTCCTGCTTTTTCTCTTACAGCACGGTACTCAGGCAAGATACGTCCAGCTTGACGCATCATCCAGACAGGTACTCGCTCAACACGCTCGCCCTTGGCGGCACGTAATAGTAAATCATTTTGTAATTTCATTCTACAAAGATACGCTTCCGCCTATTTTATTGCTATAATTAGTTACGGAAATTTGTAAGAAACGGTTTTAGTAGAATTAAAAACATTAGTGAGGTGGCCAAGATTACTAAAATTAAAACAAAAAAGAGGCTACTTTCGTGAAGTAGCCTCGGGGGGTATGTGCTTTGTTGTTTTGGGGTAATCGGGAATTACTTTTTGGTAACTCTTACAGCAATACGTCGGTTTTGGGCTCTGCCTTCCTCTGTATCATTCGATGCTACTGGGAATTGTGAGCCGTAGCCTTCTGGCGACAAGCGTTTAGCATCAATGCCCATCGCAACGAGAGCATTTACTACACTGGTCGCACGGTCGGCCGAAAGTTGTTGGTTAGCAGCTTCTTTACCTACATTATCAGTATATCCACCGATTTTTAAATCAATCGGATACGCTTTCAAAATTTCGGCGATGTTTCGTACTTCTTGCATAGACGTCGAGTCAATCACAGCACTGCCTGTCTCGAATCTTAGGTCACGGAAATTAAACCATGTGGTTTTATCAACTGGTTTAGATTTATCTTCAATAAAGCTAATCAATTCATTTTCAATACTTTTTTCGCCAAAGTTTAACTCAACACCTGTCGAAAGCGTTTTCTTTAATGAACTTACTACTTGTGTTGCAGCACTATCAACCGCTTCAGCCGTTGTTTGTGCTACTGCTAATTCTTCGGTATTACGGCAGCTATTCCAATAATAAAAAGCACCAAATAACAAACCTCCTAAAAGCAACCAAGGCAACCATGAATTAGGCTTCTTGCTATCATCTGGTGCTTCAAAAGTATTAGTTACTGTTTTTTTCGAGTTTCCTAAGAAATCGCCTAAAGCACTAACATTCAAGATGTTACCAATCCCCGCAGGTAAAGCTGCTTTTACAGTATCTTTTTGGCTCATTAATAAACTTGCTAAGCCCGAAGTACTTATGCCCTGTGAAGTAACCTGCTTACCCAGCACATTCATCAGAATAGGGGCAGCTAAGCCCAAAAGCGATGAAGCCGAACCTGTTTTTATACCCGATGCCTTAGAAATAACTCCACTTAGAGCACCGAGCTTATCACCGAATAGATTTCCTAAAAGTCCACTACCGAGCGATGCGAGCGTTGATGTGCTTTTTACATCATCTAATAAGCCTCCAAGATTGCTTAATACGCTACCATCATAACCGCCAGTACGAATGGTATTTAATAAATCAGATGCTCCTTGAATTGTTGAGGCTTTTTGCATTACACCACCCAAGATAACTGGCAAAGCACTCGAAAGTGCCAAATTTGTATTTTCTGTTGATTCACCAAGAAAGCTACTAATCTTTGAAACGATAGTAGAAGTAAGCTGTTCTTTAACTAAACCTAATAAATCCATTTTGAATGTAATTGTTTAAAATTTCGTGGTACTATCATTCAGACTCTATTAAGTAAAAAAGTAACAAGGTGAAGGATTTTTTTGCATAAAAAAAGCTCCGTAATTGGAGCTTTTCTGTTCGCTATATCTTAGAAGTATTAGAAACTCTTTACAACATCGGAAATAATTTCAACACAATCCCACATTTGGGATTCGTTCATGACCAATGGCGGAGCAAGACGAATTTTATTGCCATGGGTTGGTTTGGCTAAAAGACCATTATCTTTAAATTTCATACAAATATCCCAAGCCAAGTCAGAATCTTCGTGTGAATCAACCACTATCGCATTTAACAAGCCTCGTCCACGCACCTGTGTAACGATGCTTGTTTCACTCACCAATTTCTGCATTTCTGTACGGAAAATTTTACCCAAATAATCGGCATTATTGGCCAATTTCTCGTCTTTTACTACTTGTAGGGCTTCCATTGCTACAGCACAAGCCAGAGGATTTCCACCATAAGTTGAACCGTGTTCGCCAGGTTTAATCGTAAGCATCACTTCATCATCAGCCAAAACTGCCGATACGGGTAATACACCACCCGAAAGGGCTTTTCCGAGAATAACTACATCTGGCCGAACGCCTACATAATTGATAGCCAGCAATTTACCTGTACGAGCGATACCCGTCTGAATTTCATCGGCAATAAAAAGTACATTGCTGGCTTTGCACAAGCGGTAGGCTTCTCTCAAATATTCATCATCTGGCACAACTACGCCCGCTTCACCCTGAATCGGCTCAAAAATAAATCCAGCTACGTAAGGGTCATTCATGAGGGCTTCTTCGAGTGCTTCGATATTATTATACGGAACTGTCTCGAAACCTGTCATGTATGGTCCAAATTCTTTTCGTGCAGTGGGGTCGGTCGATGCTGAAATCACAGATAAGGTCCGTCCGTGAAAGTTTCCTCCTGCGAATATTATTTTGGCTTTACTTTCTGGAATTCCTTTTACTTGATACCCCCATTTACGGCAAAGTTTCAGAGCTGTTTCCACTGCCTCAACGCCCGTATTCATCGGTAAAACCCTATCATAACCAAAATAATTGGTGATATATTCTTCGTAACGCCCCAGCATTGAGCTATAAAATGCTCGTGAAGTAAGTGTTAATTTTTGTGATTGCTCGATAAGTGCATTGATGATTCGGGGATGGCAATGCCCTTGATTAACAGCCGAATAGGCCGAAAGGAAATCATAATATCTTTTGCCTTCGACATCCCAAACATACACACCCTCTCCACGGTCAAGGACGGCCGAAATTGGGTGATAGTTATGAGCTCCGTAACGTTCTTCTAATTCGATTAGTTGTTCGCTGAGTGAAATATCAGTAAGCATAATTTTCAATGGTTTATTCAGAAATAATACTCAAATATGTTATATTGACTTAATATTTTTTTACTTTAAGCATTATTTACTTTATTTTTGAATAATTAAATAATTATATCTTATAAATTATTAATTAATACAAAATTTGACTTATGATAAATGATAATATGTTGGATGAATACGATAAAAAAATTCTGATTCAACTCGAAAAAGATGGCCGAAAGCCCTACTCCGAAATAGCCAAATACCTAAATATATCGAATACGATGGTGCATCAGCGAGTTAATCGTATGAAGAAAATTGGAATTTTAAAAGGTGCAGGAATTATCCTCGACGAACGCAAACTTGGCTACGAATGGAGTGCTTTTACTGGCTTAGTTTTGAAGGAAGACTCTGATTCTAAACTAATTATTGAAGAATTACGCAAAATTCCAGAAGTAACCGAATGTTATTATATTACGGGACAATACACGCTATACATAAGAATTGTGGCAAAATCGAACGAACACATGAGAAGTGTGTTATACGATAAAATAGACCACATTGCAGGAATTCTGAAAACCGAATCAATGATTGATTTTGGGGCAGCCTTCAAACGAAATGTAAGTGTAGAGTTGTAAGTGATAGGAATTAGGTTTTAGGGCTTAGATTTCTGATTCAAACTTTACTTTTTAACGCATCAATCTAAACCCTAATTTCTACTATCTAAAACCTGCAAACCAAATAATATTCGCCTTAGTCTATCAAAAGAATGGGTTGTAATATTGAAATCCAAATATTATTTTTGTAAAAAGTAATGAAAATTTCTGTAAAATGGAATGCTCTCACTATTAATCATTGATTTTGAACGGCCCATTCCAAACAAACTAAGCCTCTAAAATGCCTAAAATTTATTTAGATAATGCCGCCACAACTCGCCTTGATGATGAAGTTTTGCAGGCAATGTTACCCCTGATGACCGAAAACTTCGGTAATCCTTCATCTATTCACTCGCACGGGCGACAAGTACGCTCGGCTATTGAAAAGGCACGTAAGACCGTAGCAAACCTAATTAATGCTTCACCCTCAGAAATTTTCTTTACATCAGGCGGTACAGAAGCAGACAATACAGCTATTTCATGCAGCATTGATACTTATGGTTTGAAGCATGCCATTACTTCTCCAACTGAGCATCATGCGGTGCTACATACGCTTGAATACTTAGCTAAACAAGGTACAATTGAGCTAAGCTTTGTAAATCTTGATGAAAAAGGCCACGTTGATTTAGAGCATTTAGAAGAATTATTAAGCACAAAACCACGAAGTATGGTTTCGTTGATGCATGGGAATAATGAAATCGGTAATTTAATTGATTTAGAAAAAGTAGGCGAAATCTGCAAAAAATACGATGCTATTTTCCATTCGGATACCGTACAAACGATGGGGCATTATAAGCACGATGTGCAAAATACAAAAATAGATTTTCTGGTGGGGGCTGCCCATAAATTTCACGGCCCAAAAGGGGTTGGTTTCTTATATATCAATGCCGATAATAAAATCCATCCGTTTATTCATGGTGGTTCGCAGGAGCGTAATATGCGTGGTGGTACAGAAAACGTTTACGGTATTGTAGGTTTAGCAAAAGCACTTGAAATAGCCTATAAAGAAATGGAGCAACACAAAACGCATATCGAAGGCTTAAAAAGCAGAATGATTACGGGCTTGAAAGCGGCCATTCCTGACGTAAGATTTAACGGCGATTCGGGTAATTTAGAGCGTAGTCTTTACACAGTTCTGAATGTAAGCCTTCCACCAAGCGAAGACAACGATATGTTGTTATTTAACCTCGATATAGCTCAAATTTCGTGTTCAGGGGGCAGTGCCTGTACAAGTGGCTCAGATGTTGGTTCGCACGTACTGGGAGCTTTAAATGTGCCGTCAGAGCGTGGAAATGTGCGTTTCTCGTTCGGAAAATATAATACTGTCGAAGAAATTGACAAAGTAGTAGAAGTGGTTGCAGGTCTTTATAATTCTGTTCCGCAATTATAACATTCACTGATTTATTCTTTTGGTCAGTTTTATGAATTAGGCCAAAAGAATAAATCTAAGAATACTATTCTAAAAATAATTTTTGTTCTTCTTTTCTGACTTTAAATCCCATCATCGAAAGGTACTCGGCCGTGAGATTGGCAGTGTATGGATGCCACATGAACTGTGGTAGATTTTTAGGTAACCATTCTTTAAAATTCATACCATAGCTTTTCGACGCTCCTATCCAATCAGCAATCATTTCAGCAATATACATACTTGGCATCGGAATCGGTGTAGTTGTTCCGTTTCGCTCTACACTCAACCAATATTCTGGATGATGTGTATTATATAACTTATGATGATGCCAAGCTTTTTGAAAAAGTGAATAAGTAGGTTTAGGATTTTTAAAATCGTGCATGGCATAACCATAGGCCTCCTGCTGTGAAAACTTCGATAGGTCGTGTATCCAAAGATTATACTTAAACTGCTCAATTGGGTCTTTATCATTCGTATTATCGGCTAAAGAAAGTAGCTTCACAAACCAGTTTTCCTGCAATAACTCCATTCCAGCCTTACGAACTTCTATCTTATGAGGAATAACTGTATAAATAAAATATTTCTCAACGAGGCCCCATATTTCATTATCTTCATACGCATGGCTTTCAACCTCAAAACGCTCATATAGCAAACGCACCAGTTTCTGTGCATCAGACCTACTATCGCAAAACAATGAAAAGATTTTACGTTCAAAGATTTGTCGTCTATTCATAATGCTTGATAATGCAAAAACCCCCACTTCGAAGCGGGGGTTTTTAGTAAAACTATTTTTGGGAGAATTATTCGAAAATATAACGAATTCCGAATTGTCCTTGCCAAACGTTATTGATATTGATACTCTTCACAAAAGCATCACGTAATAAGATAGTCGAGCCATCTACTACTTGCGTAGCCATACGGTAAGAAGGAACACCAGCAGCACTGATAGAAGCTAAACTCAACGGGTTTGTACCTGTTGTTGACATAGCAACACCCCACTTATTGTTAAGAAGGTTTCCTACATTCAACACGTCAAAACGTAAACGAATAGTATTTTTCTTACCTTTTTTGCCAGTTGCTACATAGAAGTCTTGCTCAACCGTAAAGTCGAAACGAGTCAAAGATGGTACAGCAGCACCATTTCTTTCAGAGTATTGACCACGTTTTGTGCTTAAATAAGGGTGGTTGCTGATGTATGTTTCAAAAGCTGTTGCTTGTTGCTCAGGCGAGAAAGTAACGGCTGTTGCACCCGAACCTACTGTCAATGCAGTAAAAGTAAGGTCTGAAGCTTTGTTTGGTACAAAGATAAGGTCGTTGTTTTGGCCATCACCATTCAAGTCATTACCGTAAGTGTATGAAACTTTAAAGCCACTGTTTGAAACCATACCTAACGTAAACATTGTAGAACCACCTAATTTACCACCATAGTTGATACGGTAGTTTACATAACCTACTAAACGGTGACGTAAGTCGTTATCAGACCAAGAAGGAGTCAAATAATTTTGACCTTGTACAGTTGGGATATTAGCTAATACTGTACTTGCAACTGATTGTAAATCTTTTGCTTTAGCATAAGTATAACCAATCATTCCACTGAAACCTTTAGTAGCTGTCTTTTCTAATTTAGCTGTTAAAGAGTAAGAGAAACCTTCTTTTGTATTTGTCAAGATAAATGCGTTTGTATTAGCCGCATTGATGAAACGAGCTGGGTTAACAGCAGCACCTGACAAACCAGAAGCAGGGAAACGGTCACGAGTATCTGGACCTGTAAATTTGTTTGTTGGTGATTTTAAGTTACCATCAATGTAACGAAGAGCCTGGATATTATCGTTGTAAATACCTTCAACTGTACCGATTAAGCCCCAAGGCAATTTTTGGTCAATCGCTAAGCTACTTTTCCAAATGATTGGGTTTTTAAGATTGTCAGTAGAAGCATTGATTACATAAGCAGGAAGCTTAGTAATATCAGTAGTAGTTGGTTTGAAACGACTTGGGTCTGTTGTAAACGGATAAGCAGTTGTATTAGTAAAGTTTAATACCGCTGTATTTACACCATTATTACCCAATTGGTTCGAAACCAATACTTGTGGAATACGTGAAACGAAGATACCTGTACCACCACGGATTTGCGTGCTTTTATCTCCTTTTACATCATAGTTAAAACCTAAACGAGGAGTTACAATTACCTTATTGCTTGGGAATGCTCCAGTTGAGATTTTCAAATCAGCGTTGTTCTCATCTTTGTAAGTTAAACCTGCTACAACTGGGTTATTAAAGTCCGTAGCGTATTTATCATTATAATCAAATACATCTAAACGAACACCTGCTGTAACTTTCAAACGAGGATTAACAGAATATTCGTCTTGTAAGTAAGTTGAATATGTATTTTGTTTCAAAGTCTGTAAAGGCTCTCCACCATCTGGTAACAATGAATAACGGTAGTTGAAACGTGCTACTGGAACTGGAGAAACTGCAAGATTTGGATTAGCTTTATAAGCCAAAGCAGCTGTTTTGAAATCGGCGATAGAGTTAAATACCCAAACACCATTCGACGCAGGGAAGAACACGTTGTTAGATTGGAATGCCTCGTACGACAAACCAAAAGTGATGTTGTGTTTTCCAGCAAAATAACTCAAGTTATTCGTTACGTTGAATGTAGAATAATTCAATTTGTTATTAGGCGTAAATGGGTCGAAACCTACTGAAGTATAAGTACTTCCTGCATTTAAGATATCAACCGTTGGGAAAACAGCTGTGCGGTAAGTACGGTCTTCAATTTGCTTATTGTATGTAGCAATTAAGTTGTTAGCAAATTTACCCTTGAAGTTAGAGTTTAATTCAGCTACAAACGAACGAGTGTTATCTGCAATCTTGTAACCAGTATTTTGTGGTGATAATGCTAATGCCGAGTTTGTACGGTTACCATTACCAGCTGTATTACTACTATTACTGTTACTGATGATAGCATCTGAACCAGAATCGTGGTGTGAATAACGCACCGATAATTTATGGTTGTTGTTGATGTTATAATCTAAACGAACCAATCCTTTCTTACTGTTAATTTCGTTGTTGAAACCATCAAGTTCACCTGCGTCCCATCCGAAGTTAGAGCTCATGAAACTTGCTAAATCTTGTAAGTCAGCATAAGTAGTACGAGAAACGTTACCAGTTGCACCAGAGCGGTTAGCCGACCATGTAAGTGCTGGTGTAGAACTGTTAAACATTTCAAAGTTAGCAAAAATAAACAATTTATCTTTGATGATTGGAGCTCCAACTCTAAAACCAAATGTTTTTTCGTTGATATTTACTGGTGGTAAATCTTTGCCATCTGCTTTTTTACCAACCATATCACTTCCTCTTGTGAGGTAATATACTGAACCAGTTACATCGTTTGTTCCTGAGCGAGTTACGGCATTGATACCAGCACCTGCAAAACCTGATTGACGAACATCAAAAGGGGCAATGTTGATTTGTACTTGCTCAATAGCGTCAAGCGATACAGCAGTTGTACCCGTACGTCCACCCGCTTGTGATGAGCTACCCAAACCAAAACCGTTGTTAAATACAGAACCGTCAATAGTGAAGTTGTTCAAACGGCTATCTTGACCCGCAAATGAACGACCGTTGCTATAAGCATTATATTTAGTGATGTCATCAATAGTACGGCCAATAGTTGGTAAGCTATTAACAGCATTCAAGCCCAACGTGGTAGAAGCACCCGTACGACTTGAAGAAATAATATCCGAACGACCAGATGTAACTTTGATTTCATCAAGGAATGTTCCTGCTTCATCTAATTTTACATCAACGTTAGCAGAAGAACCTAAGCTGGTGATAACACCTTCTTTTACTGCTTCTTTATACCCAACAAATGTAAATGTAACTTTATATGGGCCACCCACACGAACAGAAGGAAGTATGTAACGACCCGCAGAGTTTGAAACTGTACCATATTTAGTACCTGATGGTACGTGAACTGCAACAACTGTTGCACCTGGTAAACCTTCGCCTTTAGCGTCTGCTACTAAACCGCTAATCGAAGAGGTTGTAACCTGTGCAAAGCCTTGAAAAGCAAAAAGAATCCCAACAAGTAGGCTAAACGCCCCTCGCAAAAAAGTAAATTTTCGCATCATGTTTTTTTTGGAGTTAGAAATGTTTGAAGTAAAAATCATTAGTGGTTTTTAATTTCCGCAACAAAGGTCTTAAAAATTTTCTCTAAAAAAAACAAGCACCTACCCTTTTTATTTGGATAAGTGCCTGAATTACAAGTTTTTATAAGTTTTTTAATGAAAAATATTGGTAAAATTCAATTTCTATTAGTTAAGAAATTGTTATGCGTGCCTAATATTTTTAAGAACCCATGATTTTATGCCCCATTTTATCTCGTTTAGTTTGCAAATATGTAATGTTATGGGGATTGGCAGGAATCTCAATCGGAATCGAATCTATGATTTCTAAACCGTAACCAATCAAACCTGCTCGTTTTTTAGGATTATTTGAAATTAATTTCATTTTTTTGATTCCTAAATTTCTTAGAATTTGAGCTCCTACGCCATAGTCTCTCTCATCCATTTTAAATCCTAATTCGAGATTCGCTTCTACGGTATCACGCCCCATTTCTTGCAATTTGTAGGCTTTTAGTTTATTCAATAAACCAATTCCTCGGCCCTCTTGATTCATGTATAATATGACTCCCTTGCCTGCTTTTTCTACCATTTCCATTGCAGCATGAAGTTGTGGCCCACAGTCACATCGGCACGAACCAAAAATATCGCCCGTCACACACGAAGAATGTACTCGCACTAATACAGGTTCGTTTTCTTCCCACGTTCCTTTGATTAGAGCCAAATGAAGTTGGTCATTATCCAATTGGCGGAAGGCTACCATATCAAAATTACCCCATTCGGTTGGCATATTTACACCTATTTCTCGCTTAATCAAAGACTCTTTTTCGAGACGATACTCAATTAAGTCTTTGATACTTACCAATTTAAGGTTAAACTTTTTGGCAATCTCAAATAATTGCGGCAGGCGAGCCATTGTTCCATCTTCGTTGAGAATCTCAATCAAAACACCTGCGGGTTGAAGCCCAGCCAAAACGGCTAAATCAATAGCGGCTTCTGTATGGCCAGAACGACGAATGACGCCGCCTTCGGCCGCACGCAAAGGAAAAATATGCCCTGGACGACCCAAATCTTCGGGTTTAGTGGCAGGATTTACGAGTGCTTGAATGGTTTTAGCACGGTCGCTGGCCGAAATACCAGTCGTACAACCATTGCCCAGTAAATCGACTGATACTGTGAAAGCTGTTTCGTGCTGAGCAGTGTTTTTGCCCACCATCATATCTAATTCGAGTTCTTCACAACGCTTACGAGTAAGAGGGGTACACATTAAGCCTCTGCCCTCTTTCACCATGAAATTAACCATTTCGGGCGTAGTTTTTTCGGCAGCACATATAAAATCACCTTCATTCTCACGGTCTTCGTCGTCAACAACGATGATTATTTCTCCATTACGAATTGCTTCGATTGCATCTTCAATACGGTCTAATTTCATTTTATTTAATTATTGTGCTTTATACGTTTTTAACAAAAAAAAATATAAAAACGTTTAGAAACAAATGTGCCACATTTTTGAAATGTGGCACAACTAAAAAACTATTTTTTCATTTCTTATTAAACTCACGGTGAGCAACTTCTTCAAAAAGTCGGTCTTTGGGTAAGTTTTTAAAGTATTCATACGTAATTTTCAAACCTTCGGCACGGCTCACTTTTGGCTCCCATCCTAAGATTTCTCTCGCCTTCGTAATGTCTGGCTGGCGTTGTTTAGGGTCATCTTTAGGAAGCGGCTTATGCACAATTTTTTGCTCTGTCCCTGTCAATTTGATGATTTCTTCGGCAAATTCATTCATCGTAATTTCTGATGGGTTACCGATGTTTACAGGGTAAGCGTAATCAGATAATAATAAACGATAGATACCTTCTACTAAATCATCAACGTAGCAGAATGAGCGTGTTTGTGTACCATCTCCAAAGATAGTGAGGTCTTCACCACGTAAGGCTTGGCCGATGAATGCAGGCAATACACGTCCGTCGTTAAGTCGCATTCTTGGGCCATACGTATTGAAAATACGCACAATACGAGTTTCTACGCCATGATATGTATGGTAAGCCATTGTCATGGCTTCTTGGAAACGCTTTGCTTCGTCATATACACCACGTGGGCCAACTGGGTTTACGTGTCCCCAATATTCTTCGGTTTGTGGGTGAACTTGTGGGTCACCGTAAACTTCTGATGTTGAAGCAATGATTACTCTTGCTTTTTTCACACGTGCTAAACCAAGACAGTTATGGATACCCAACGAACCCACTTTTAGGGTTTGAATTGGAATCTTCAAATAATCAATCGGGCTTGCTGGTGAAGCAAAGTGCAAAATATAATCAAGTTCGCCAGGAACGTGAATAAACTTACTCACATCGTGGTGGTAAAATTCAAAATTTGGATGCTTGAACAAATGTTCGATATTGCGTAAATCACCCGTAATTAGGTTATCCATCGCAATTACATAATGTCCTTCTTTGATAAATCTATCGCAAAGGTGCGAACCCAAAAAACCCGCACCACCTGTTATTAATACTCTTTTCATAGCCCCCTAACCCCCGATGGGGGAATTTTAGTTTTATGTTTACAAATGAAACTTCTATTAAAAAAATAATACAATGTGTAGAACCTCCTATTAACAATTATATTTATTAAAATTGTTTTGAATTCCCCCATTGGGGGACAGGGGGCCATTATTTCACTGTATCTCTACCAACCGAGAAATAAGTATAGCCTAAATCACGCATATCTTTTAGTTCGTAAAGATTACGGCCATCAAAGATAACTTTATTTTTGAGAGCAGCTTCCATTTTATCGAAATCTGGTGTACGGAATTCTGGCCATTCGGTCATAATCATCAAGGCATCAGCTCCTTCAATTGCCTCGTAAGGGCTTTTTGCGTATTTTACTTTTTTACCAACTACACCACGCACGTTCTCCATTGCTTCTGGGTCATATACTACCACTTTTGCACCTGCTTTACGCAATTCTTTGATGTTGTATAATGCTGGAGCTTCACGAATATCATCAGTGTGAGGCTTGAAAGCCAATCCCCAAAGAGCAATTGTTTTTCCTTTCAAATCACCATCAAAGTATGCCTTCACGTGCGGCATCATCTTGGTTTTTTGTTTTTCGTTTACTTTCATTACTGACTTCAAAATTTTGAAATCGTAATCATACTCGTTAGCTGTTTTTTCTAAAGCCTGTACGTCTTTCGGGAAACAGCTTCCGCCATAGCCAATTCCTGCAAATAAAAAACGCTTACCGATACGGCTATCCGTACCGATACCTTTACGAATGGCATCAACGTCGGCACCTGCTCTTTCACAAAGATTAGCAATTTCGTTCATGAACGTAATCTTCATTGCCAAGAAAGCATTAGCTGCGTATTTTGTCATTTCGGCCGAACGCTCGTCCATAAAGATAATCGGATTGCCCTGACGCACCAACGGAGCATAGAGTTTTTCCATTACTTTTTTAGCTTTTTCAGAAGTTGTACCGATAACCACACGGTCAGGCTTCATGAAATCTTCAACAGCAACCCCTTCACGCAAAAATTCAGGGTTTGATACTACATCAAACTCAACTTTTGCATTCTTAGCTACACGTTCACGTACTTTTTCGGCTGTGCCTACTGGTACGGTACTTTTATCAATAATTACGGCGTAGTTTTCGAGCAATGGACCGAGGTCATTGGCTACTCCTAAAATATATTTTAAATCGGCAGAACCGTCTTCGCCTGGAGGTGTCGGCAATGCCAAGAAAATCACTTGTGCATCTTTGATACCTTCAGCCAAATTTGTTGTAAATTTCAAACGTCCTTCTTTCGTATTACGGTCAAAAATTACATCTAAACCTGGCTCATAGATGGTTAATTTTCCTTTGCGAAGTTTTTCAACTTTACGCTCATCAATATCTACACAAGTAACTTGATTGCCTGTTTCAGCAAAACAAGTACCCGTTACGAGTCCTACGTACCCTGTTCCTACTACTGCTATTTTCATAAGGTGAAACCCCCAGCCCCTAAAGGGGAGTTTTTTGTATCTTTGAATCGTCTGAAAGGGGCATTTACAAACGACTGGATTTAATATTATTTGGCTTTTAATTTGTAGGCACAAATGTATAACTTTTTTTAGAAACAAAAATTTTATTCAAACAAAAAAAATAAAAATATTTTTCAAAAAAACACCCACTTAAAGAGACAAACAACGCATTAAGTCCACTATTTTTAAACACAAGTGTCATTTTTTACAAGTCAGCCAGAGTGGAAATTATGTAAAAATTTAAGATTATTGTATTTAATTTATAGATAAAGTTAAAGCTATACTTTACAATAATTTAGGAGATTTATCGCTATTAATAGAATTTTCGTTGGTTTTAGCTTGCATAGACAAGCTATTCTTTCGTAAATTCACCACTTAAAATTATTTGACAATCCTAAAAAGAACATCAAACATTGAATAGAAGAGACGCCATACAAAGAGTTGCCTACCTGATGGGAGGTACCTTGTCTGCCCCAACAATGCTTGCGATGCTCGAAGGCTGCAAATCTAATACTGCAACCGAAGCCGCAACCTCTTTTGCCTTATCAACCGACTATAAAAGTTTGGTTGCCGAAATAGCCGAAATCATTATTCCAAAAACAACAACTCCAGGAGCTAAAGAAGCAGGTGTTGGGCCGTTTATTGAAATGATGTTGAAAGATTGCTATACGGCTGCTCAACAAGAGCATTTTGTGAAAGGTCTTGATGCACTCGAAGAAGAAGCTAAAAAAGCGAATGGTGGTAAAAAGTTTTTGGAAAGCACACCCGAACAGCAAACGGCTCTTTTGAAAAAATTCGAGGTGATGTCGAATGAGGAAGCTAAGAAAAACGAAACGGCTAAGAAAATGGTTGATACTGAAACTGGTCTTACGAAAGAAAGTAAAGGCAAGACTGAGGCTCCGCCAACACCGTTCTTTAAGTTAATGAAAGAATTAACGCTACTGGGGTATTTCACGTCAGAAATTGGTTGTAAACAGGCATTGGCTTATGTAGAAGTACCAGGAAAGTACGAAGGTTGTGTAAAAATGACTCCAGGGCAAAAAGCTTGGGCATTGTAAGAAAGTCAAAAAGTCAATAGTCAACCGTCCACAGAAAATTTGACTATTGTACAACAAAACCACTGTGGACTAATAGACTAACAAAATACTAAAAATAATCTATTCAATCTGATGAATATTCAAGGTAAAGAAAAAGAGAAAATGACTTATGACGCCATCGTCGTAGGTTCGGGGATATCAGGTGGCTGGGCTGCCAAAGAATTATGTGAGAAAGGCTTAAAGGTTTTAATGATTGAGCGTGGACGTGACATTAAGCATGTGGAAGGTTATGAAAATGCGATGAAAAATCCGTGGGATTTTCCGCACCGTGGAAACATGGATAATATGGCTCGTGAACAATATTGGGCAAGCGTTCGTACGGGTTATACAGGTCGTGAAGAACACCGCAATATGTTTGAAAATGATAAAGAAAACCCTTACGGTGAGAAACGTGGATTCGACTGGATTCGTGGGTACCACGTAGGTGGTCGCTCATTAATGTGGGGACGCCAAAGCTACCGTTGGAACGAGCGTGATTTCACGGCCAACCTTGAAGATGGACACGGTATTGACTGGCCTATTCGTTATAAAGATTTAGCTCCGTGGTATAGCTACGTTGAGAGTTTCATCGGTGTGAGTGGTTCGAGAGATGGCTTAGATGTATTACCCGATGGAAACTTCCAAACACCAATGGAAATGAACTGTGTGGAAAAAGAGTTTAAATCAAGAGTTGCTAAAAAGTTTGGTGGTCGTGCCGTTACAATCGGCCGTACGGCTCACTTGACTTCACCGACTAAAATCCAAACAGATTTAGGTCGTGCATCTTGCCAATTCCGCAATGCGTGTATGCGTGGTTGCCCATATGGTGGATATTTCAGTACTCAGTCGGCAACTTTACCAGCTGCCAATAAAACTGGTAATCTTACATTGACTACCGATAAAATCGTGCATCAAGTAATTTTCGATGATGAAAAAGGTAAAGCTGTTGGTGTAAAAGCCATCGACCAAAATACAAAAGAAGAATACGAATATTTTGCAAAGATTATCTTCTTGAATGCTTCGGCAATCAATTCTGCATGGATTATGATGCAGTCGAAGTCGAAAACTCACCCGAATGGTTTGGGTAACGAGTCTGACCAACTTGGACGAAACATCATGGACCACCACTTAGCCGTTGGTGCTTCGGGTACGTTTGAAGGAATGGAAGATATGTACTACTATGGCCGCCGTGCCAATGGTATCTATGTACCACGTTTCACAAACTGGGGTAGCGATAAAAAACGTGACTTCGTACGTGGTTTTGGTTACCAGGGTGGAGCCAGCCGTGCAAGTTGGGGTCGTGGTGGACAAATGGATGGTTTCGGTGCTGACTTCAAAGAAGCCATGACACAGGTTGGGCCGTGGTCGTTTAATATTGGTGGTTTTGGTGAAACATTACCAGATTCAAACAACCGTTTTACACTTTCTGACAAAAAAGATAAGTGGGGCTTACCAGTGGTAGAATTTGATGCAGGTTGGGGCGAAAATGCCTTGAAAATGCGTGTAGCCATGATGAACGAAGCTGCAGAAATGCTTGATGCTGCGGGCATGAAAAATATTCAGACTTATGATGACCGTAGCAAAAATCCAGGTATTGGTATCCACGAAATGGGAACTGCCCGTATGGGACGTGATGCAAAAACGTCGGTATTGAATGCCAATAACCAAGTTTGGGGTGCAAGCAATGTATTCGTAACTGACGGTGCTGCCATGACTTCAGCATCTTGCGTAAACCCATCGCTTACATACATGGCTCTTACAGCTCGTGCAGCAGATTTCGCTGTAAATGAGTTGAAGAAAATGAATTTGTAGTAGAGTCAATAATCCATGGACGATAGACCATAGAGAAAAAAACAGCGGATTTGCCTTTTGGTGAATTCGCTGTTTTTGTTTCAATCAAGCTTTTCATAAATATTTGTATTGCTCAAGTTGGAAACTTGTGCTACAATACTGAACCATTCATGCAAAAACGCCCCAAACACCGTACTTATACGAAATATATTTTGCTTATTTTCTTGCTTGCCTCGGCGGCAATGTATGGATATTTCATGAAGCGAACACCTATTTTGTGGGGGTATCATCAGTTTTATTTTACACCTAAAAAATACAAAAATACACTACATCAATTGGCTGATGAACGTAAGCAGTTGACTGCTGGCAGTGAAAATCTCAGTCAGACATTTATTCGTCAGTTTCGCCGTTTGATGCCTTTTTGGTATGGAACTCGTTATTCGTTTTACGGGAAAACCCAAACTCCAGGCGAAGGAAAAATTGCCTGTGGCTATTTCGTAACAACGGTTTTGGAAGATTTAGGCTTGAATGTGGAGCGAAATAAACTCGCACAGTTGCCCTCGGAGGAAATGATTAAAACGCTCATTGGAAAAAAATCTATACGCAGATTTAGTGGCTATACGCTCAACGATTTTCTGGTGGGAATTAAAGAAACAGGAACTGGGCTATACGTAGTTGGGCTCGATACACACACAGGTTTTCTACTTTACCAAAACAACGAAATGCGTTTTATTCATGCCAGCGGTCGGTTTCCGTTTGCGGTCATAAATGAGCGAGCCAGTGAGTCAATTATTTTGGGTAAATCGAAATACCGAATCATTGGCAAATTGAACGACGATGAAAAGGTTTTACAGAATTGGTTGTCAAATCAATCATAAACATTATATTTAGCAATACAATCCTAAAAACCTACTATGAAAAATATTCAACGAATACTAACTTATTTATTCAGTGCTTTTATGCTTTTTGGTGGCATCAATCATTTCATTAAACCCGAAATGTATGCTCCTTTTATACCTGATTTTCTACCAAGTTTAGCAATTAATTATCTGACTGGAATAGCAGAAATTGCAGTGGGTGTGGGCGTTTTTATCCCTCGTTTTCGCTCAATAGCTACGCTCGGAATTTTATTAATGATGTTGATTTTTCTACCGCTTCATATTCTTGATGTATTCAAAGAAAATCCCGCCATCGGAAGCCATCAGGCGGCTATTATTCGTTTACCATTACAGTTTTTATTGATTGCTTGGGCGTGGTATATTCATAAAAAATAATCCTAAAAAAACTCGTATTAAGCAGTTACGTGCTTAATACGAGTGAAACTATTTTTTACTTTTCTAAGAAACTCTTCACGTTTTCTTTCAAGGCTTATATTCTTTCTTTTCAAAACAAATGGACTGAAATGTTCGGAAAAGACAATAAGCGAAAAAGAGGTTAGTAAACCTGTAATCAAAAATCCGATTAAAATGACAGTTTCCATAGTTTTGGGTTATTTTAGTGATGAATATAAACCAAGCTGTTCCTTCAGGCTTTTCCTTTCCGAATCATGCCAACCAAGAAAGAAACGATAGCTAAAACCAATAATATGTGAATCAGCCCCGAAGCACTGTAAGCAAATGCTCCGATGAGCCACCCGATAACTAAGATTACGGCGATGATGTACAAAATTGAACGCATAGTTTTGATTGTTTAGATGTTATAAATGTTTTTTGAGGTATGTGTTTGTGACAAACTGCTTGATAAAATAGTTGTTCCAAACCTTTTTGCATTAAAATTTGGGGAAACA
Source organism: Emticicia sp. (assembly GCA_023254245.1). Taxonomy (GTDB): domain Bacteria; phylum Bacteroidota; class Bacteroidia; order Cytophagales; family Spirosomataceae; genus Emticicia. The sequence continues at coordinate 30,861 of JALQYE010000006.1, read as the reverse complement.
GCATGGCAAGAGAGACGAAGCATGAGAAAAAAAATTCCCAATTGGGGTATTGGTACAGAATTTTAATCAAATAGATTGTAATTGATTATTTACTTTAATTATATGCTGAAAACATACCGACTTATCAAACATACCTTTGAAGGATTTTCAAATGATAATGCCTTTAAATTGAGTGCTTCACTATCCTACTATACTTTATTCTCATTAGCTCCGATGATACTTATATTTTTATCGGTAGTTGGTTTTTTCTACGGCCAAGATGCTATTAGAGGCCAACTTTATGGACAAATAGATGGTCTTATCGGGAAAGAGGCGGCATTGCAAGTGCAAGAGATGGTGCAACACGCTCAGTTATCGGGCAAAACAGGTTTTGCAGGAGTGGTTGGAGTTATTATGCTTTTTATTGGTGCAACGGGGGTTTTTGCAGAAATCCAAGATTCTATCAACTTGATTTGGTCGTTGAAAGCTAAACCCAAAAACGGCATCATTAAGTAC
>JALQYE010000006.1:28624-30276 GCA_023254245.1 Emticicia sp. | reverse complement strand
CAACGGGGGTTTTTGCAGAAATCCAAGATTCTATCAACTTGATTTGGTCGTTGAAAGCTAAACCCAAAAACGGCATCGTCAAGTACTTAGTTAATCGTTTTTTGTCATTTTCACTAATTGTGTCTTTTGGTTTTTTGTTTATCGTTTCGTTGTTGGTCAATACATTACTCGATGCTTTTAGCCAACGTTTGTCGGTGTATTTTTCAGAATCAACTATTTATATATTTACTGTTATCAATTTGGGAGTCATTTGGGTGGTGATGACAATCTTATTTGCGATAATATTTAAAGTGCTACCCGATGGAAAAGTAGCCAATAAAGATGCCTTGATGGGGGCTGGCGTAACGGCCATGCTATTTATGGTTGGTAAATACGTAATTGGATTTTATTTAGGCCAATCGAATATATCTGATATTTACGGTGCGGCAGGTTCGGTCGTAATTTTGCTTACTTGGGTATATTATTCATCGATGATTTTATACTTGGGTGCTGAATTTACGAAAGTTTATGCCATTGAATTTGGCGAAGGAATAAAACCCGCCTCTTATACTGTTTTGATAAAACAAACTGAAATTGAAGCTACTAAAAAGAATGTTGATACGATTGTAAAATAAGTTAATTACGTAATTTTTAGTCAGTTAGTTATATTTACTACGAACTGGAAGCGACCGAGCGTCGGCCGCCGTCGCTTGGCTCGCTTCACAGAAAATAATAAAATTATGAACACAATAGCCAAACAAATAGGTGTAAAAACCTTACAGGTACTTAATTGGAGCTTTTTTATGGTTATGGTTGCCACCAATTACTTAGCGAATGCCCTGCCATTCAACAATAAAACAACCAAACAATTATCTGACCAATACCCTAATCTTTTTGTGCCAGCAGGCATCACATTTTCTATTTGGGGAATAATCTATTTACTATTACTGTTTTTTTGTGTGAAACAAAGCAAAAACCTTTTTAGTAAATCACCTGACCCATCGACTAATGCTTTGGTGGATAAAATCGGGCTTCGATTCATGGTAAGTTGTATCCTCAATAGTCTCTGGATACTCTACTGGCACTACGAACATTTGTTTTTTTCGGTAATCATCATGCTTTCGTTGCTTATTACACTCATTGATATTGTTCGAAGAATTAATTATCTAAGTAAAAACCACGAAATTACTATTCCGACAGTAGCAAAGGCGGCTTTTGGTACTTACTTAGGCTGGATTTGTATTGCTACCATTGCCAATATCACGGCGGTATTGGTATTTTTTGGTTGGGGAGCTTTGGGGCAAAGCGAAACCTTCTGGACTTGTTTGATGGTATTAATCGGAGCAATAATTGCCAGTTGGGCATTGAGTAAGCTCAATAATGCTTTTATCGGGGCAGCCGTTTTATGGGCATTCGTAGGAATCATTATTCAGCGAATTGGGGCGGTAGAATACCATCGTTTCATTGTCTGGACAACTGTTTTTGCTATCATTATTGTCAGCACAAGTCTCATTATTGAAACTACCAAGGCTGCTTTTCAAAAAGCTTAACTAATACCCTGCAAAGCATGCGGGGTATCAGTTTACTGGTCTTTGGGCAAAGGAAACGCAATTGTAAAAGTAGTTCCAACACCCAATTGTGAATCAACCTCTACTCGTGCATTGTGTGACTGC
>JALQYE010000006.1:25729-28525 GCA_023254245.1 Emticicia sp. | reverse complement strand
AGCAAAGGAAACGCAATTGTAAAAGTAGTTCCAACACCCAATTGTGAATCAACCTCTACTCGTGCATTGTGTGACTGCAAAATCGTGAGGGTAGCTGCCAAGCCTAAACCTAAACCATTGGTTTTGAGCGTAAAATAAGGTTCAAAAAGTCTGTTTAGGTTTTCTTGACTAATACCTACACCGTTATCTTTGATTGTTACGAAAAAATAATCAATCTGAACACTCGTCAGAATCGTCAATATTCCTTTTTCGGCCTCCATTGCCTCAAGGGCATTGATGATAAGGTTTAAAAAAGCAATTTTTATCTTCGATTGGTCGAGGTTAAGCGTACAATCTTCGCCAAAGTTTTTTACTAAAGTGATTTTTTTTAGGTTAATTCGGTCGATGGCTTCGCTCAATGCTCTTTCAATTAATTCGATTATCGAAATTGAAGTCAGTACCGTTTCTTGTGGCTTGAACGACTCTAAAAGTTCGGTAATGAGTGTATTGATTCGGAGACTATTTCGCCTGATAATATCCGTAAAAAGTTTTAGTTCTTCATCAGGTAACTCGGGTTCAAGTTGGTCAAGTGAAAGATGAATATTGGTTAACGGATTCCGAACTTCGTGGGCGAGTGTTCGAGCCAAACGTGCCGTTGAAGCTGATTTTTCGGCCAAAAGGCGGTCACGTTCGAGTTTTTTTCTGGAGGTAATATCCTTAATTACAATGAGGTAATAATTATTCCCCTCACTATCATTCTGTTTACTCCCACTCAGCGAACAAAGTACTCGTTCGCCGCTTTTATTGACCATCCAAATCTCGTAATTTTCTACTGAGTTATTAATTTCCAGCATTTGCTTAAAACGCTGGTATCCATCAGAATCAGCAAAAAAATCTTGAAAATTGAGATTAGAAGTATCGGTATTTTCAAAACCTAATAAATCGTAGGCAGTTTTATTATAATAAAAAATCAAACCTTCCGCCGATTTCAAGACAATGGCTTCTTTCATCTGCTCGAAGATGCTTTTCAAGCGGGTTTCATTTTCACGCAAACGTTTTACAGCCTCTGCACGCTCAAGAGCATACCTGATACAACGGTCGAGTTTTTCGGCATCTAAATCAGTTTTTACCAAATAATCCATTGCACCCAATCGCATAGCTTCATTATCGACCTGTTTATCTCCTTTACCTGTGAATAAAATCACAGGAGTATTGATACCCATTTCAATGACAGTCTTGAGCAAATCAATACCCGTTTTTACTCCCAAACGGAAATCAAAAAAACATAAGTCGAACTTAACATGTGAGAGTTGCTTGACACCTTCGTTGAACGAACTGGCCCAAACGATATCGAATTGCTTCGATGAAATTTCCTTTAAGTACTCGGATGTCAGATAAAAGTCATCTTCATCATCATCAACAATTAAGAGTTTAACGGGTTTATTATTCATTTTTTTGCATTTTGTGGTAGTTGCACAATATCGAGCCAGTAATGGCCAAGGGTCTGAGCAATCTCAATGAATTCGGCAATCGCTACGGGTTTCGTAATGAAACTATTGATACCCAGCTCGTAAGTTTTCAAGACATCTTGTTCGGCTTTTGAGGTAGTAAGAGCTACTACTGGAATCATTTTTAATTTTATATCTGACTTTATCTCTTTCAACGCCTCTCGCCCATCCATTTTAGGCATATTCAAATCGAGTAGAATCAACGATGGCCTTGGGCAATCTTCTGGATTTACGTATTTGTTTTGCTGTTTTAAATAATCAAGTAATTCAAGTCCATCGTTCACGAAACGAATATCAACCAGCAGTTTACTTTCTTCAAAAGCTTCTCTCGTAAATAGTTGGTCATCTTCGTCGTCGTCGGCTACTAAAATCACCAATTTCTTGTTGTTGTTTCCCATCGTAATTATTTGTTTTTTGTTGTTGGCAGATAAAATATAAAAGTTGCTCCGACTCCTTCTTCTCCTTGAGCCATTATATAGCCACTATGTGACTCTACTATTTTCCGACAAATAGCTAAGCCCAGGCCCGTTCCTTCGTATTCGGTGCGGCCGTGAAGACGCTGAAAAATGGCAAAAATTTGGTCGGCATATTTGGAATCAAAACCGATACCGTTATCATTAATAGTAAACCGATAGTATTCAAGTGCGGGATTGAGTTGTGGAATTTTATGATACTCTTTTTTAGAAACCTTTTCGGCCATGATATGTACCACTGGCGAAAGTTCTGGTTTTCTGAATTTCAAGGCATTTTCGATAAGATTCTGAAACAGTTGTTGCATCTGCACCGCCTGTGCCTCAATCATGGGCAACTCTCCTACTGTAATCTGAGCATTTTCGCTTTGAATTTTTATTTCTAAATCATCAATGACATTTTTTACCACCTCATTGAGAGCTAATTGCTTGGGGGTTTCGATTTCTCTTGATGCCCTTGAATAAGTCAATAAATCATCAATCAACGTATTCATACGTTGGGCGGCATTTATCATTCGGTCAATAAAAAATTTACCTTCGTCGCCCACTACATCTTTGTATTTTTTTTCGAGACGCTCACCAAAGGCTTTGATTTTACGAAGCGGCTCTTGCAAATCGTGCGATGCAACATAAGCAAATTGTTCGAGTTCTTGATTACTCCGATTAAGAGCAGCCACTTGCCTTTCAAGCTCTCGGCGATACGTTTCTATTTCGGTCAAATCGGCCGTTACGCCGATGGCTCGCTGCATTCTACCATTTTCGTCGTACTGAACCCTTGCCCGAAGCATCACATTCTTAGTAACTCCCGTCGAATCAACAATCCGATGCTCAATTTCGTA
>JALQYE010000006.1:0-25629 GCA_023254245.1 Emticicia sp. | reverse complement strand
TCGTACTGAACCCTTGCCCGAAGCATCACATTCTTAGTAACTCCCGTCGAATCAACAATCCGATGCTCAATTTCGTAGAAAGGCTTTTTCTCGGCCAATACTTGCCGAGTGTATTCTCGCACACGCTGTACATCTTCTGGATGCACAAAATCGGGGTAAAAATCAAGCGGAACAATACTTTGAGGATAATGAGAAGAATCTAACTCAAGCAAATTAAATAAACCTTCTGAGCATCTAAAATGCGATTCGTTGATATTACACTCCCAACTTCCAAACTTAAAGATAGCTTCGGCTTCTTCCATTTGTGTATGTTGGCGTTGAAGCTGCAACATTTGGTCGTTACGCTCTTTTTCTACTTTTATATGAAGGGTATTATCAACAACCGTTCCCATTACAATCGTAGTGTTGTTGGTCATAATAATGTGCATTCTTAAAATCACATATTTAGTTTCGCCTTTCATATCAATTATTGAGTGCGAAATCTCATAATACGGGACCTTAGCGTCAATTTTGCCGTATGCTTCGGCTTCTACTACTTCTCTCTCTGAAGCAGGTACAAAGCTTAAATAAAAACCTCTGGGTACTTTACCATCAGGAAAACGTTCTTTTGGCACTCCGAGTAACTCAAAAAGGCCATCAGTCCATTTGACAAAATTGCTTCCGTCTTCCATTTCCCACGAACCATACTGAAAGGCCCGCTCAGAATCTTGAATGTGAAATTGTTTAAACTGTAAGATTTCCTCTCGCAGAATCTGCTCAGTAATATCTTCGGCAATCAGCATAATATACTGATTTTTACCCTCTTGATTTTGTTGTAGAAGACTGGCTGTGTTTTTGAGCGTACGAATTTCTCCATTTTTATGACGAAAAGCCATCATAAATTCGAAATTTTCGCCAGTTTCCATTCTATAAAATCGTTGCGAAATATCTTTGGCAAATGCTTGCATATTGGCATGTACCATAATTGGGCCAAGCGAATTGCCCATTTGCTCAATATCTTGTTTAGAGTAACCTAAAATATCAGTGATACGGTCGCTGATAAAAACTAATCTTTGTTGCTCTAAGTCAAGTACATAAATGAGTTGAGGTAAGATTCTAACCAAACCTTCGATTTGCTTCCCAATCAGCGAAAGGCCAAATGCACTGCAACTCAATTTAGAATTCTCCATGCCGCTCAGCTATTCAGATTTATTTGTTTCATTTTGTTATAAAGCGTTTTTCGGTCAATACCTAACACCTCGGCAGCCTTGGTTTTATTGAACTTCACTTGCTTCAATACACTCAGAATCATTTCATACTCGGCATCAAGAGCCGTTGATTTTAAATCGACTTTTGTGGGTATCGGAATATGAGTAGGTGCTGCCGTGACTGTCTGTGGCGGTGAATAATACCTTGAGGTATCCTGCACTGAAGCGGAAGCTACCACATTACTTGGCTCATTGAACAGTAGGCGATTATAGTTTATAATTTCAAAAGGTAAAGTACCTACCTCAACCATGTCTGACTCCGACAGTAAGGTGGCTCGGCGAATGACATTTCGCATTTCACGCAAATTGCCTGGCCATGGATATTCCTGAAAAGCTCGTATTACTTCTTGCGAAAAACCTCTTACATTTTTACCAAGTTCTTCGTTGGTTTTATCCAAGAAGAATTGAGCAAAAAGGGCCAAATCTTCTTTACGCTCACGAATGGGTGGTACATCAATGTTAAACTCATTGAAACGATAATATAAATCTTCACGAAACTTACCCTTACGAGCAGCCTCGATGAGGCGTTCATTTGAGGCAACTATGAGACGAACATCGATTGACATTTCCTTATTTCCACCTATTCTTCGCACTTTACGCTCTTGCACCACACGCAACAATGACACCTGAATATCGTAGGGTAGATTGCCTACTTCATCTAAAAAGAGTGTCCCGCCATCGGCCATCTCAAAATGGCCGATTTTCTGAGCTAATGCTCCCGTAAATGAGCCTTTTTCATGCCCGAAAAGTTCGCTGGCTGCCAAATCTTTCGAGATAGCACCGCAATCCATCGCTACAAATGGCCCAGCGGCACGCTTGCTTCGTTTATGGATTTCGAGAGCTACAGCCTCTTTCCCCGAACCACTTTCTCCATAAATTAATACACTATAATTAGTTGGAGCTACCAAATCTATTTGTTTGTATAAATGCACCGATTCGGGGCCTTCACCGAAGATGTAATTGGCTTTTTTATCTTTTCTGGCAGATGGTGTGATTTTATTATCAGAATTCTCAACAGAACGCTCGGTAATGTGTACATAGTGCGTAGGCTGACTTAGAGCCTTCTTGATTGTAAGCAAAATTTCATCAGGAAAAAGTGGCTTTGTTATATAATCATACGCCCCTTGCTTCATGACATTGATAGCAATTTTAATATCTGAATAGCCCGTAATGATAAGTACAGGCACATGAGGCAGTTTCTCTTTGATGCTTAATAGAATTGTTGCCCCATCCATATCTCCTAATCTAAAGTCAGTCAGAACTAAATCAGGGATAAAGGTGTCTAAGGTAGCCAACCCAGTAGTGCCATCATGAGCAATGGCTACATCAAAGCCATTTTTGCTCAAAAACCGACGTAATAGCAGGCAGATATCAATATCATCGTCAATAATTAAGATGCGTTGTGTCATAGGTAAGTAAATTTAAAGGGGTTATTTATTTTGGGTAATTATAAAGTTCGACGAAGTGTTGATGGCAAAATACCGAGTATTTCACGGTACTTTGCCACCGTCCGACGGGCAATCTGATAACCACGCTGAGCCAATAATTCGGTCAACTGAAAATCGTTCAGTGGGTTATTCTTATCTTCTTTAATTATCAATTCTTCTAAAACCAATTGTATTTGGCGGTTAGAAACTTCTTCGCCACTATCGGTTTTCATACCCTCAGTAAACAAATCTTTGAGATGAATAATGCCGAAAGGGGTTTGTGCATATTTTCCACTCGTAACCCGTGAAACAGTCGAAACATCCATCTTAATTTGGTCGGCTATATCCTGTAAAACCATAGGCTTCAGTAAACGCACACTGCCCGATACAAAAAACTCCTTTTGCAGTTTCACAATCGCTTTCATAGTTTTTAGCATCGTGCTTTCTCGCTGCTGAATGGCCTCAATAAGCCAATTGGCTGCATTAATCTTGGAATTAAGGTAACTATTAGCTTCCTTAGAACCTCCCAGCGTTTCTGAATAGGCTTTATTGATACTTAAAGGTGGAATTCCTCGACTATTGAGCGATACTTCAAGTAGCTCACCTTCTACGGTAACGATGTAGTCAGGAATCACATTATCTTTTACGGTCAACGTAGTAGCGGCTTGGCCACCTACCACTGGTTGTGGATTTAGGGTAGCTATCAAAGCCACTGCCTCTTTGATTTCGTCGAGACTAAATGTACATAAACGCTTCAATTTATCATAGTTGCGAGTGGCCAATTCATCGAAATGGTCTTTCACTAAATTCATGGCAATGGCTGCATTCGGACATTGACTGCGTTCTAATTGCATCAATAAACACTCCTGCAAATTACTCGCTCCTAAGCCCACGGGTTGAAGTTTACGCAAAATATCTATCAAGTATTGCATTTCGGCATCATCAATAAACATTCCGCTCGAAAACGACACATCATCTACCAACGAATCAAGGCTTACCTGAAGATAGCCCTCGTCGGTTAGTGAATCGACTAAATAATCAGCCAAAAATCGCTGGCGTTCGGTATCAACCAATAAATGAAACTGCTCTTTTACTTCATCTCGCCAGCCGATGCTTTCGACAAGAGTTGGGGCAAAAAAAGTATCTTCATCCGAATAATTATTTACTCGAGTGCGGTAATCGGGTAGGTTATCGTCATTGAACTCATCCCAATCCATGTAGTCTTGTGTGCGGTCTTCGGTGCTAAAATTTTCTTCGTCTGAGTCGTCATTCAAGTTATTTACTTCCTCTAAAATCGGATTTTCCTCCAATTCATTTTTTATGTATTGCTCAAGTTCGAGTGAATTCAACTGAAAAAAATTCAATAATTGAATCTGAGCAGGCGAAATCTTGAGTGTCTGTTTTTGTGACTGAATGAAGTTAAGCATAGGAATAATTTTTTTATAGGCTAAGTTTTCTTGATATAGAAAAAAACATACCTAATTATCAATGCATTGGTTATCTAAATTAGCCATTTTTATGAAAAAATTATGATATAAGTCAGAATATACATAGAATTGCTCTGTTTTTATGCGATTCATGATAAAAGAAAAGCCAATTAGGCATAGCCATACAAAGTAATATTTATTGAGAGAGTAACCATTCCCCAAAATGAAGAATTTTTTCCACAACACACTGGGCAATATTTTCCCCAACAATCTATCCTTCTTCACCCTGCCGAAAGCTTTATTAAGTTTTGTTTTTTCGATTGTGATTAGTATTACAATGCTGAGTTTTTTGAGTTGGATAACCTACAGTAATCTTCAAGAAATGGGTAAACGCACCGAAGACGTAACGCATACCTATCAAGTACGATTTAAAAATAAAGAATTAATAAAACTTTTAGTTGATGCCGAAACTGGACAACGAGGTTATTTACTGACAGGCAATGAAGATTTCCTAAATCCCTACCACGAAAGTCAAGAAAATATTGATTCAACGCTGCACCAACTCACAGCACTTATAAAGGATAATAGTATTCAGTGTAAGCGTTTAGACTCGATTAAAACTATGACTGAGCTTCGGCTAAAAGCAATGGAAGTAAACATCGAACGCATCAGAGGCGGGAAGTCGGTTGATACACTAAAACTCTATGTAGGAAAAATCTATATGGATAAGATTCGTAAACTTAGCCAGAAAATTGATACAGATGAAGAACAAGTATTACAGCATCGGAACGAACTCCAAAGCGATAGTGACAAAAAGATGACCTACTATTTACTTGGCTTATCGGTTGTAACATTGGCATTTTTAGCCATATTTTTTCGATTATTATACCTCGAACTTAAACAACGAATTGCATTACAAACCACGCTTGAACATAAACTGACTGAAGTAGAACATACCAATGCCGAGTTGGAGCAATTTGCCTATATTACATCGCATGATTTACAAGAACCACTACGCAAAATCAGAGCTTTTGGTGAGCGGCTTTATACTCGCCAAGCAGATGAACTCAGTGAAGATGCTAAAAATAATATTCTAAAAATTAACCAGTCGGCCAGTCGAATGCAACTGTTAATCAATGACTTACTGACTTTTTCGAGAATTACCAACATAAAAGATGATGTATTTGATGAAATTGATTTAAATTGGATTTTGAACGAAACCAAAGAAGATTTTTCGGAATTGATACACCAGAAAAAAGCTATGATTTACAGCAAGCAATTGCCAATAATCAAGGGTATTAGAGTACAGTTAATGCAGTTATTCAATAATCTGATTTCAAATTCTTTAAAATATAGTCGCCCCGACGTTAATCCTGTAATTGAAATAAAGTATAAGCAGGTGGTGGGAGAAGAAATTCCGAGCGTGGGGCCTTTGCAACAAGAAAAGGTTTATCATAAAATAACTTTTATGGATAATGGAATAGGTTTTGAAGAGAAATACAGCGAAAAAATCTTTACGATTTTCCAACGTTTACATAACAAAAATGAATACGAAGGAACAGGAATTGGATTGGCTATTTGCCGAAGAATCGTAACAAATCATAATGGATATATAATTACCGAAGTAAAAAAGGATTATATTGGTGCAATTTTTCACGTATATTTGCCCTATTAAATTCGACAACGATGAACCGAAACGCCTCTATTTTAATCTGTGACGATGACGAAGACGATTTATATTTAATTAAATCGATTTTCAATGACACCAAGTTTAGTAACCAAACCGTGTACCTAAAAAATGGTACAGAGCTGCTGGAATACCTTCAAAATCAGAAGAAAGAAACTTCGGTGGGGCTTGTATTATTAGACCTAAATATGCCCAAAATGGACGGCAGAGAAACACTCAGAATCATTAAGAATAACCCCGAATACAGACGTATTCCAGTGGTGATTCTGACAACTTCTAACGCCCCGCAAGATATTGAGAAATGCTACGAACTGGGAGCAAATTGTTTTATGACCAAACCTTCATCGTATGAAGGTCTAAATGATGCCATAAAAACGCTTAGTAAGTTTTGGCTCGAACTAAGCTATTTACCTATTAAGAGATAATTCGTTGATTTACTGGCATTTACTACTTCAATCTTTCTGATTGGCAATCGGTTTTTCGGTTGCATTTTTAAGCCAAATCAGTCCTTTTGCAACCATCGTTTTTCCGTTTTTTTGTACCATATTGGTAGCCGCATTACGCACCAAAAATGGTACAACTAATTTCGGGAGCCACCCTGCTCTTGCCAAAATTGTACGTCTCAAAACGACGTCAACCCCTAAACCAATACCCAAAGTTAGTAAACCTTTCTTGGGCGAGGTTAATACATCGTTTAAGACACCTACGGCTTGTCGAGCAGGGTTCAATTCTTCCTTAATAGCCGTCATTTCATTTTTCATGCTTATTTTCGATAGTTGTATTTGATTATGAAGCCTGGCTCTTTCGGCTTTCAAATCATCAATGGTTTGGATATTATTTTTCATAGTAAAAATTGCGGATAAGGGTATTGATGATTGGCAACTTGATAAATTTCTCTCGGATGATGAATAAAAATAACCCTAAGACTCCATAAATTATACCCACTACCAAGAACCCCAAAGGAATATTGCCGAGTTTTTGGCCAATAAACCAAGCCAAACTCAAACTCAGAAAAAATATCATTAAACCACCCGCAACCCCAATAATGAGTGCAGAAGCAAGATTTGATACCGACTTAGCCGCCTTTTCCGAGAAATCTAATACTCCTAAGTTCCAGCGAGCTTCGGCATATTCGGTCACGGCATCGAACCAATCGCTGGCTCGTTCCTTGATTTCGTTGGCAGATTCTACTACTTGCATTGTATTGTTCTGTTTATAAAATTAAGAAACTGAGCGATGACACTTCATACACTACCAATCAACTTTTTATGTCATCACTCAGTCTAAAAATCATTAACTATTAAGCTGTTACGGCATCTTTTGCCTCCTCAATATTATCTTGCAAACGGTCTTTTAGTTCAGCTACTTTGCCAACGGCTTTAGACTTTAAACGTTTGGCCGAATCTTCGATATTTTCTACAGAGTCGCTGTACTGGCGGCCTCCACGCTGAATAGCGTCTAATAAATCAGTGGCAAAATTATTAGCGGCTTCACGCATTTTTTCTCTGAGGTTTGCTCCTTTCTCAGGAGCAAATAATAAACCTATGGCAGCTCCAGCCGCAGCCGCTGCTGCAATCCCTATGATAATTTTTGAATTCTTTGTCATGGTGTTTGTCATTTAGTGTTGAAATTAAATAAAAGCATTACTATCTGAGGTTAATAAAAAGACTATTCCAATTTAGTTTTAGCAGCTAAATGGGTGGATTCGGGGTGAGTTTTCTACAATTTGAGCATCAAACCAGCTTCTACAGAAGAGATTGAATTTTTACTGGCATGATTTTTTAGGCATCATCCATAAATAAGCGAGGTTTATTTTGATTCTATCAGATACTTCTTTTATTTTCATTTAATTAAACGTTTAATTGACACCAATCATTTGTTGACCATTAGCCGTTTGGATACTATTACAAAATACTTCTCTATTAATAAATATAATGAAATGAATGAGGATGGATTTAAAAGCCTATATCCGAAGGCATTGATAGTAGATGACGAATTAGATACTTGTCTGCTGCTGGGAATGCTTCTTAAAAAATTCGGAATACCTTCGCTTAAAGTGCATACTTTAGCCGATGGCTATGAAAAGCTAATTTCTGAACAACCACAACTAATTTTTTTGGATAATAATTTACCTGACGGCACAGGCATTGAGCGTATCGAATCATTTAGACAACAACTTCCAAATGCAAAGCTTGTGATGATTACAGCTATTAGTTCGCTACGTGAACAAGCATTGGCTTTGGGAGCCGATGGCTTTATTGAAAAGCCTTTAGATATACGCAAAATTGAAAGCGTATTAAGTTAAGCACTACTCGCTACACAAATTTACACATCAACAGTTGCCTATAGAGGTCACTCGAAATGCCATTATAGATTAGATTATTCGTAGGCTACTAAATCCACCACTCATTAAATTAATCATTTTGTAAGAATTCAAAAATCTTTAAGGCCATCCTTTGGGGTATACTCCCTTTCAAAGCATACTATATTATTAAACAAAATCCCCTAAGAATTAGCCTCTTAGGGGATTTTGTTGGAAGGTTGTTTGAGTTGGACTAATCGAGTTTTTCCTTGATGTCTTTCTTAATCTCTTGGGCTTTGTCGGCTACTTTATCACCAATTTCTTCGGCCTTATCTTTGGCTTTTTCCCAGGTTTCTTTAATCCCATCTCTCAAGTCTTCCCATTTATCTTGGGCTTTCTCGGCCAATTCTACGGCTCCTATTTTTGCCTCATCAACTTTTTCTTGCAGTTCGGCCTTAGCTACATCAGCTTTTTTCTCAAGTGTTTCGGCTTTGTGTTGTGCAGCTTCTTTCAGTAATTCTTCTTTTGTGTTTGTCATGATTAATAAATGTTTTTAGTGTGAAATGATTATAAAATACAGTTAAATTGTTTTGGGTAAAATACAGACCAAGGCAGTTTGTATTTTCGGGGTATATGATTAAAATGTAAATCCGATATGTACCTGTCCGACTGAATTTTTAGAATCTCCTAAAAAAGTACGAGCCGATTCTGTGTTTGCAATTTGTTGTAAACCATGATTATAGCGAGTCCCAACCATCAGTTTTCCGAAGTAAATATTTAGTCCAGCCGAAAGGCCGTAGTCTAAACTTTTGTAATTATCTTTATTCAATAGCACCTCGCTCGACGAACCGTTATCTGATTTGCTCTTCGATGAAGCATTCACCAAATACCCACCATACGCACCTGCCTGAATATCAATTACATTTCCGATTTTGTAGGTAAGCAAGAGCGGTACTTCGGCATAGTCTAACTTAAAAGTAGTTTCGCCCTGAAAAGTATTCAAGATATTGTATCGAGCGGTTGTTCCTTTGGTCGAGTAGCCAATTTCGGGTTGCAAATACAAGGTTCCTTCGATAATCGGAACTTGCGTGAATAGTCCTACATTGAAGCCGTAGCGTGGATTTCGGTCGTTTACATTATCAATGTAAAGATTCGAGGCATTGAAACCTCCTTTAATTCCTGAGCGTGCCGTTTGTGCTGTCGATGTGGTTACTTGAAATAAACCCAAGACTGCAATAAAAAATGTGATTATGATGCGATTTTTCATATTCTTTGTTCGTTTAAATAAAAAGTTGGTAATAAATTTTATAAAAGTTGTGTGGTAATTAGTAGTACTTCTAACCCTATGTTTTCTTTACTTTAAGCTTAGTGGCGAACCAGCCTCTTTTTTCATTTGTTCGCTGGCAAAAATTCCAATTTCCACACGGCGATTTTGTTGACGGCCTGACTCAGTAGTATTACTGGCAATCGGATTTCCTTCACCCATACCAACCACTTTTATTCGGTTGCTTGATATACCTTCGGTAATCAAGAAATTACTTACTGCTCTGGCACGCATTTCTGATAACTTTTTATTGAATTCGGTTGAGCCTATACTATCCGTATTCCCTTCAACCAAAAGTTCGATTTGTGTATCTTTTTTTAGGTTATCGGCAACGGTTCTCAAGCTGGTTTTAGTTGTTGGCAATAACACCGAAGAACCAAAATCAAAGAGAAGGTTATTATCCATCGTCAGTTTTACGCCCTCTCCTACTCGTTCAACTTTAGCGTTTTCGCCTAAGCCTTCTTTGAGCTTTTCGGCTTTTTTATCCATTATATCGCCAATGACTGCTCCTGCTGCACCGCCTACGGTTGCACCAATGATTGCTCCGATGGCAGTATTATTTTTGTTCTTTCCGATGATACCTCCAATGACTGCTCCTGAGCCTGCACCGATGACTGCCCCCTTCTGTGATTTTTTAAGTGGAGTCTTCTTTTGAGTTTGAGCCAACACTGGCTCTGTGCTAAATGTCAATAATGCACTTACGCACGTAATGGCTATGATTCTATTTGTTTTCATGATTGTGTTTCTTTATGAAAGTTTGGTTCGATGTATTATTCATAGAAAATATCATTCCTGTGTATCGTAAAAATAATAACAATACATAAGCCACTAATAATCAATAACTTATAAATAAAACAATTTCTTAAAAGTGGGAAAAATGTAGAATCTATGCCCCACTTCGGGACAAATAGCTGAGGGAAAGAATAACGAATATGAACACTCAGAAGGTATAAAAAAAAGCCATGCAAATGCACAGCTCTTTCTGATTTTACCTATTATATATACTTAAAAACAACCACTTACTAATCTATTTTTTCTTGCATGGCATCAATCTTATCATTGAGGTCGCTTTTGAATTGCTTCCAGTCACGCTTGATGTCTTTGCCAATTTCGGTCATATCATTATCAAGCTCTTTTAAGTTTGATTTTAATTTATCACGACGAGCTTCCAACTTTGCTTTTTCTTTGCTGGTTGCTTTCTTAATTTTACCATCAAGCTCATCTAATTCATCATTGATTTTATCACGACGTTCTTCAATTTTTGCTTTCAATTCTTTACGAGATGCCTCAATATCATCGGCAGTTTCGTTGGCTGCATCTTTTACAGCAGTTGCTGTATTATCGGCAGCATCTTCTACTTTTTCTTGTGCATTCTGAATTTCATCAGCAGCTTCTTTTTTCTCACTACGTGAGCAACTGGTTAAAGAAAAAGCTCCAATAGCACATAGTACAGCAATAAGTTTGATTGATTTTTTCATTGTATTGTTTTGTTTTAGAGTGTGTATAAAATCATAAAAGATTCATACCACTCCAGAAAAGCAGTTTTTTGGGGAATTAATTAAGGAAAGCGAGTATTTTTTTCTACAAAGTGTGGTTGTTTTAACGTATCACAATCATACGCTTGACCGAAATCGCACTTCGGGTTTGTAGGGTATAGAAATAAACACCAGTTTCTAAATTAAGATTATGAAAGTCGTAACTGTATTCTCCTTCAGTTTGGTATTCGTCAACTAATCGGTGGCGTTCTGTTCCCATGATGTCGAGTATTCGGAGCGAAACATGACTTGCACGCTCTAATTTGTACGTAATTTTTGTGTAATCGTCAAACGGATTGGGAGTATTTTGGTTTAATTGTGCTTCGGTTACAATTTCCTGTTCACTACCCGCAACCAAAGCCACAACTGCATTATTCGATGGAAAACTTTCATTATGCAGTCGGTCAATGGCCGTAATAGCATACGTATATCGCATGGCTTTCGGCGAAACATCAGCATCAAAAAAAGCTGTTGTATCTTTATAAATGATGCTTCTGATTGCCGCCGAATTTGTAATGTCAACGGCTTCATTATCAGCAAAACGATACAACACATAGCCTCTAATTTTCTCTAACTCGGTTGTACCTACAACTGGTTTTTCCCATTTAATTTGTAAAACTGTATTTGTCAAATTCGCCGTAAGATTTTTTGGCGAAGATGGCGAAATGGCATCTTTCCACGCCATTTGGGGCATCAATGCAGGTGTTTTATAAATTTGTGTAATGAGCGAATCACGAAACCCAAGTAAGTTTTTATTGAGCGTATTGGTGTTATAAAAAATGCTTCCCTGCACTTTGGGAGTGTTTCTCACGAGTCTAATCTGGGTTGGCATTTGCGATGGGTTCTGCCAAGCGGCCGCATCGGTCGAGTTAATTCGGTAGGCTGCATGACCAATATAAAGATGGCGGTCGAATACGTTATTTGCCCACCAGGGCACCAAAATCGCAAAATCAGCTACTGCCAAACCAATATTCCAATAGAGTTGTGGGGCAACATAATCAACCCAACCCTTTTGCAACCAAAGCCTCGAATCACAATAAACATCGCTATAACTCTGCAAACCACTCGTAGCCGACCCCAACGGCTGTGCAGTAGTTTTATTTTGCCAAATTCCGAAAGGCGAAATACCAAATTTCACCCACGGTTTCACCGCCTTTAGGTTATCGGCAATGGTTTTTACTAAGATGTTTATATTATCTCGTCGCCAATCGGCTCGGTTTAAAATTCCTCTCGAATTTTTATTATAAGTTGTAGAATCGTTGATTGTCAACCCTGCCGATGGATATGGATAAAAATAATCATCGAAATGCACACCATCTATATCATATTTGGTAGCAACTTCCATCACTACTTCGGTTATGTGTTTGATTACTTCGGGTTTGCCAGGGTCAAGCACACGTAGGTTTCCGTAGGGTAAAAGCCAGTCGGGGTGCATTATGGCTACGTGTTTGGCATCTAAAACCGTGGTATTAATATTAGGAACTGCTCGATATGGATTAAACCACGCATGAAACTCAATGCCACGTTTGCGGCATTCTGCCACCATGAAAGCCAGTGGGTCATAGAATGGTTCTGGAGCTTTGCCTTGTTTTGAAGTTAGGTACTCCGACCACGGAGCCAGCTCAGAAGGATAAAAAGCATCGCCATTAGTACGAATCTGCACCATTACGGCATTGATGCCCGCTTGCTGGTGTTGGTCGAGTAGTTTGATAAACTCGGCTTGTTGCTGAGCCGATGTTAGCGTTTTGCTTGAAGGATAATCTATGTTATTGACGGTGGCAATCCATGCTCCACGAAACTCTCGTTTGGGGGTTTGAGCATGCGTGTAGAAAGTAAAACAAATAGCAATAAGTATAAAAGTAAAATACTTCATTAGAAAGGAAAGTTTAGTAAAGCACGTTTGTTATCAAAAATATGGCAAAAATAGGCATTTTCCGTAAGAAAGCCCCTTATTTTCGGTTGTAAAGAGAAAAACGCTTGCTTTCAGTAGAATCATTTTTTGTGGTGATTACTATTTTCCCTAATTTCGGGCTTCTTATTCAACAACAAAACTATGCTTATTATTGACGCCCATCTGGACATTGCGATGAACGCCATCGAGTGGAATCGTGACTATCGAAAATCTGTTTTTGAAATCCGTGACCGAGAAAAAGGGCTGACCGATAAACCCGACCGAGGCAATGGCGTGGTTTCATTGCCCGAACTCCGCAAAGGAAATATTGGCTTAGTGGTGGCCACGCAACTGGCTCGCTACGTTGCCCCCGATAGTGTGATTGCGGGCTATAATTCGCCCGAAATTGCTTGGGGAATTACACAAGCACAATTATCGTGGTATAAAGCCATGGAAGATTTGGGCGAAATGGTGCAAATCACGAATCTCACGGCACTGGAAAATCACCTAAAGCTTTGGCAAGATGAAAGTATCTCGAACGAAACTAAGCCAGTTGGCTATATTTTGAGCCTTGAAGGGGCAGATTCGCTCATCAATTTATCGTATTTAGAAAAAGCCTACGCCTATGGTTTGCGTGCATGTGGGCCAGCTCACTACGGGCCAGGACGCTACGCACCAGGTACAACGATGTCAGGCGGATTGACCAAAATGGGTCGAGAATTGGTGAAAGAAATGGATAATTTGAATATGATTCTCGATGTAACGCACCTAACCGACGAAGGATTTACGGAAGCACTCGAACTATTTAAGGGAAATGTTTGGGCAAGCCACCACAACTGCCGCTCATTGGTGGACTACCAACGCCAACTAACCGACGAACAAATAAAGATTTTGATTGAGCGTGGAGCTGTTATCGGCGGTGTACTTGATGCGTGGATGCTCGTACCCAATTGGACTCGTGGCAAAGATACGCCCCAAGAACGTGGCGTTACGCTCAATAATTTAATTGACAACTACGACCACATTTGCCAAATTGCGGGCAATGCCAACCACATTGCCATCGGTAGCGATTTAGACGGTTGCTTCGGCACCGAGCAAACGCCAACCGACCTCGAAACAATTGCAGATTTGCAGAAATTACAAGGTTTATTGGCCAAAAGAGGTTATTCGGAACAAGATATTGAAAAAGTTTTTCATGGAAATTGGTTGAGATTTTTGAGGAAGGCTTGGGCGTGATTAAATTCAAACATTAGCACTTGGATACCTATCTAAGATTTACCTTTGAATAAATAAAACACACATTGATTTCACAAAGTTTTGACATTACAAACGAAAAGCATTAACATTGGGTATTCTCATCTAAATCTTTATTATTTATGAAAAAAACTATCCTCTTGCTTGCTTCGTTTAGTTGTGTTTCGTTTGCCACTTTGGCTCAGTCGTTCATTCCTGCTTTCGACCGTTTTTCGGGGAAAGAAGTTGCCTATATCTATTTAGAAGATGGCTCTAAAATCGAAGGAACTATTGATGACCTCGACCGTAAAAAAGGGCTTATTGAAGAAGTAACAATTTTGCCGACTGGCCAAAAAAAGAAGAAAACATACGAGCCAAAAGATATTCAAACAATGTATCTTCCAGCCAGTGGCTATTTTAAATTGGCGAATGCAATGGAACAAAGTTTCAACGCTCAAAAATGGAAAAACAACAATGTAAACATGGACATCATTAATAAGGGTTATGCGTATTTCGAAAAAGTAAAAGTAAAGATTAAAAACGATACCGAAGACCTTCTAATGCAAATGGTAAATCCATCGTTTTCGAGCAAAATCAAAGTTTTTCATGACCCAAGAGCTCAAGAAAGTATGCGTTTTGGTGTAGCAGGTATCACGATGGCTGGTGGAGACGATAAATCATATTATGTACAAGTTGGCAATGAAGTAGCCGAAAAAATCAAGAAAAAAGAATACGACGACGAATACCTGAGACTTTACAAAGATTGTCCAGCACTTTTGGCAAAACTAAAAAGCGACCACCGTTGGACAAATTTCGATAAACATCTGCTCGAATACACCACTTCATGTAACTAAAAACGAAGCCTACAAAATCTTTCTTTACGACGAACTTTTCACAGAGTTCGTCTTTTTTTATCTTGCCTATACAACATTTTGGCGTTTTATTAGTAGATTTGATTTCTATATTCAACCTATTTCATAATCTACAATATGCAAGATAAATCAACAAGCAGAAGGAGTTTCATCAAAAGTTCTGCAATCGCAGCCAGTGGCTTTTTTATTGTTCCACGCCACGTTCTCGGCAAAGGCTTCATCGCTCCAAGCGACAAACTCAATATTGCATCAATAGGTGCAGGTGGCAAAGGTGCATCAGATATTGCCAATGCCTATAATAACGGCGTAAACAATGTAGTAGCTCTTTGCGATGTAGATTTTGCCCGTGCCAAAGGCAGTGTCGATAAATTCCCGAATGCCAAACGCTATCAAGACTTTAGAGTGATGCTCGAAGAAATGAAAGGCGATATTGATGCCGTAACAATTTCTACACCTGACCACCAGCACGCAGTAGCGGCTATGGCTTGTATGCAAATGGGCAAGCACGTATATGTGCAAAAACCACTCACGCACGACATCTACGAAGCTCGTAAACTCACTGAAGCAGCTCGCCAGTATAAAGTTGTTACACAAATGGGAAATCAGGGGTCTTCTAACCCTACTCAGAAAGTAATGATGGATTGGCTCGATAAAGGTCTAATCGGAAAAGTAAGCGATGTACATATCTGGACAAACCGCCCTGTATGGCCACAAGGGAATCCATTACCAACTGACAAACCACCTTTGATTGAATCAATGGATGCCAAAGGTTGGGATTTATTCATCGGAACGGCTCAATACGTTGATTATCACCCACTTTATCACCCTTTCAAATGGCGTGGATGGTGGAATTTCGGTACAGGTGCATTGGGTGATATGGGTTGTCACTTGATTGACCCTGCTTTCCGTGTTTTAGGCTTAGGCTACCCAACCGAAGTAGAATGTAGCGTTGGACAAGTATTCTTGAAAGATTGGCAAGCAGAATATAACCCAGAAGGTTGTCCGCCATCATCGAGTGTACAAATTAAATTCCCAGCTACCAAACGCAATAACTCGCCAGTAACCATGTATTGGACTGACGGTGGTATTCGTCCGTTCCACCCAGAGTGGATTCCTGCCAATGAGCCTTTGGCCGAAGCAGATAGCTCAAACGGTGTAATCATGATTGGTACAAAAGGTATTATGACGTGCGGAACGTATGGTAATACACCAAAAATATATTTAAAAAATGGCGAAAAAATAGAAATGCCAGCTCCTGACCCAAACTTCAAATCTTTACCAGAGCATGGCCACCAAGCATCGTGGGCAGAAGCTTGTAAGACTGGTTTCAATAGCAAAGAGCATAAGGCACTTTCGTCATCATTTGATTATTCTGGGCCGTTAACTGAAACTGTTTTGATGGGTAACTTGGCTATTCGCAGTTATATGCTTCGTAAATCAAACGGTAAAAATGGCTTCAACTACGATGGTCGTAAGAAACTCCTTTGGGACGGAACAAATATGAAAATCACGAACTTCGACGAAGCGAACCAATTCGTACAACGTCAGTATCGTCCAGGTTGGAAGTTAGTTTAAAGTTCTGAGTGTAGAGTTCTGAGTTTTAATTTTTTAACTCAGAACTCTAAATTCTTAACTCAGAACTTTCAAAGTTTCAAAGTCTCCGACTTTTGTCAAATACATGTAATCAAGTAGAAGGGCATTCGTATTGTTTATCAAGCGATGTCCTTCTACAAATGGTACTACGTGGGTCGTAATTCGCTCGAATTCGTAGTCGGTTCCCATTTCTTTGTTATTCATGGCAGCTATTTCTTCTCCTGTCATTTCAATCTCACTCGCAAATAAATAAATTGCCTCATCGCTCGTGCCTGTTGATGGAAAAACTCTCTTTTGTGGAGAAAGGTCGATTATTTGGCTTTCCGAAATTTCTAAGCCTGTTTCTTCTCTTACTTCCTGTATGGCAATTTCGAGCGGCGTTTTTGTACCATCAACCATTCCTGCAGGATGCTCGTACGTAAAGCCACCTTCGGCTATGCGGCGTTGTTTTACCAAAAGCAAAAATTTCTCACGTGTTTCTTTATTTATCAAGCAAATCAGTACACAAACAACTTCTCCTTTCAGAAAACAAATCGGTGGAATTTTATCACCTTCGGGCGTTTCGGCATCGAGCATCAGTAACGAAAAAAGCACTTCGCCGTTGTAGCGTCGACGAGTATAATGCTCATCTACTTTATTGATTTTCAGTCCATTGTCTTCTAAATTCTTTTTCCAAAGTTTAAATTTGTGGGCGTCTTCGAGTTTTTCGAGTATCATTTCTTTGAGCTTTTTTAGTATCAGTTTCTGTATTTGAAAACAAAAGTAAGCATTGAAAGTTAGAATATCGGTAGGGGAAATAAATAAGTGTCGAACAAATAAATTTTGTTTCACGACAGATTTAATGCCAATTTTGTTGTGAAAAAGATACACTCAGCATCGTGAAAGAATATACCAAAAACCAACTCGCTCTCCGAAACGGACAAGACAAAGATGATATTTGGGTGGCTTATAAAGGACAAATTTATGATGTAGGCAGCTCACGATTATGGCGAAATGGCAAACATTATGAGCATTGGGCAGGGCAAGATTTAACCGACGAACTGGCCGATGCCCCGCATAACGAAGCCGTTTTTGAGAAATTTACAATCATTGGAAAGTTGGTTAATTAATTAGAGGAGCAAGAAATAAAATGTCGATAACAAAAGAAGAAGAATTAGTCGGAATGCAAGCAGCAAGTGAGGCTGTGGCCGTAACACTCCGAGAGATGGTAAATTATGCCAAACCTGGCATGACAACCAAAGAATTAGACGATTTTGGCGGACAAATACTCAAAAATTTTAGAGCAAAATCAGCACCCAAAGTAACGTATAATTTCCCAGGATTTACCTGCATTAGTGTCAACCAAGAGTTTTGCCACGGTATTCCATCGGATAAAAGAATCTTACAAGAAGGCGATTTAATTAACATTGATGTATCGGCCGAAGTCGATGGCTTTTTCTCTGATAATGGCTGTTCGTTTATTCTCGGAAATGATATTCATCAACACCAAAAACTTGTTGATGCTTCTAAAGATATTTTACGCAAGGCTATTGCCAATATCAAAGGCGGAGTTAAAATTTCTGATGTTGGTTTTTTGATGGAAACCGAAGCAAAGAAAAGAGGCTATAAAGTAATCCGTAACCTAACAGGCCACGGCGTTGGCAAAAGCCTGCACGAAGCCCCCAAAGAGATTCCGAATTACAGAGATAAATACAATACTACCAGATTTCGTAAAAACTCGGTAGTGGCCGTAGAAACATTTATTTCAACGGTTTCAACAGAAGCTGTCACTCAAAAAGATGGCTGGACGATGGTCGGAAATAAAGGCGGCTTTATGGCACAACACGAGCATACAATTCTTATCACTGACGGAAAACCGATTATTTTAACTGAAAAAAATGATTTGTGGAGTTGAGAAAATCACCGCATAATCAATCAACATAATTATTTTAATTTATCATGAAACTCGTTGAATCAATCATACTTTTTGCAAGCTTGGCTTTCTTGACCATGTTTGTTGACCAAGCACTTTACAAAGGCGTTCCGCTAAAAGATAGCTATTTCTTTTTGATGTTTGCCGTGGCAGGATTTTTTTACTACACCTACCGCCGTGGACTTAGAATAATGAAAGAGAAGAAGGAAGAAGAAGCCAAAACGGAGGTAAAATCAAAGAAGATTGAAGATAGACTTAAAAAGAAGTAAGCAAAAGCGGCAACCAAAATACCATTTCGCCGAGCCAACGATAACGTTCGTTTTTTGTCAATTTTGCTTCAAAAAAATAAATCAACACCGAGCAAAAAGCCATGAGACTTTCTACCAAAAATACTTTTTGAAGAAATAAATTACTGGTCAGGAAATGAGCGATAATAGTTAAAACAAAAACACCCAATATTAAATAAGTACAATTAGTCTTGCCGAGCTTCTTGGCAAGATTTTTTGTTTCTGGATATGCTTGTGATTCATAAAAAGAAAAAATCAGAATACTCTGATGCACCAATAAAAAGAAAATAAACCCAGACAAATAGGCTTGCCAGTCAAGCGTTGGTTTGGTACTAAAAGCACTTCCTACTACACAAAGGCTATAAATTGCCGAAGTAAAAATTTCTTTAAAATACTGATAATTAGCCGATTTTGATTTATTCTGTAAGATGTAAAAGTAAGTTAGTAGTACAAGTGAAAGAGTAATACCAAAATAAATGACATTGCGGGGCAAGAAAAACACTAAAATAGCCGCAATTAAAAACAAAATAATAATACCTATTTGTAGATAATATTGATGCCGAAAATGGAATTGATGCCGAGCATCTTCAGGCTCAGACTTTAGGTTATCGAGCAGTCGGTCGAGTATATAAATAATCCAAGTGCAGATACCCAAAATCAACATCGAAGGCAGATTTGCCATACCATTTCCATCGGGTATTTTCCAAAACATCCAACTGCTTGCCACCGCTCCCACTACCACATCAAGGCTTAGATAATGCAGTGTTTTTAAGAAATTATTTTGGGTTTCAACCATCAATCATTCATCATTTTTCATCCAACATCAGAAGCTCATCTCCCACCGAAATCTTCCCTGTTTCCACAACCAACAAATTCTGCCCAAATAAGATTTTATTATTCACGTTTCTGTACTGCGTTAGCGTTCGGAGTGGTTCTTTTCCTTTCTCGGCAGTTTCGGGGTTAATCGTCGTCAAAACACACCTTGCACAAGGCTTTACTCCTACCAGTTTGGCGTTTCCGACTGTGAAATATTTCCAAGAATCTTCAATGTGTGCTTCGCCTCCAGTAAAAACAAGATTAGGCCTAAAACGCTTCATCGAAACGGGTTCTTCGAGCTTTGCATTGAGTTCGTCAAGCCCCGTTTGGCCAATTATCAAAATCGGATATCCATCCGAAAAACTCGTATGCTCTTCTTTTGTGATTGAATATTTCGGGTCGGTCAACCTTATCGAATCATCAGGTTGGTAAAACAAACTACATTTTTTGCCCAAAACTGCCGTAAACCACGCATCGGCTTCATCACTCACTCGGATTCCACGAACTACATCATCCCAAATCGTAATCTGCTCATTTATATCGGTTTGTGGCTCAAACGGAATCTGCAAAGGAGCAATTCTTTTCAATCGGTGTGTCACTCGTAAACCCGTTTCTTCGATAGCCACATCAATCAAAGCCATTTGTTCATTTTGGCGTTGGGTAATAAACACATTATTTTCATCGGCAAGTACCCAACGGCGGTCGTATTTTAGTCCTCGTTCTTCAACAATGGCTTCTTGTAGGTTAATTCCGCCCAGTGATTTGATAGGATAAATCGTGATTTCAGAAATATTAAAAGACATAATTTATTTTCTAAAATTAATAGTTAATTACTGATGAATTTCTCTTATTATAAATTTATATAACTGACTATCAGTCTTTTATTAGTCATTCACCAATCGAATTATTCGTCATTCGTATTAAACACAACAATTCTTTGAAAAAATCGTTTGATTGAATAGGTTAAACTCATAAATTGAGTCAAAATATTAAACCCTAAGGACAACCCTAAGGTCCTTAAATGAATTTTAAAGATGAAAAGAATACTGCATATCATTGCCATCTTACTTGTTTCAAATTCGGTTTTTGGACAAATTCAAACCTATAAACGTGGTCTTTCGAGCTTCGATAAAGGTCAGTACGAATTGGCCATCAAAGATTTGACGAAGGTAGTAAATATTGCCGAAAGCGAGAAAGCTAATCTTTATCATAAAATAGCCGAAGCCTATCGTTTATCGAACCGTTGGGTAGAAGCCGTACCGTTTTATCAGAAAGCTTTTGAGGCAAAACTTACCAATCCAGAAGCTCATTTCCACTATGCGTTTGCTCTGAAAGCCGCAGGAAACTATGATTTGGCTTTGAAAGAATTACAACAATTTATCGACTCGAAAAGTACTATCAAAGCCTACAACGAAAAGGCATATCGTGAAGTAAATACGCTCAAAACGATTGATGATATTAAGAAAAAACAAAGTGTTGTAGAGTTCAAAAATCTTTCGCAACTCAATACCAAAGGCTCAGAATTTGCACCGATGGTACTGGGCGATGAACTGATTTTTACGGCTTCTCGTAAAAATAAAATTTATGCCAATGGCTTGCCCTATGTGGGACTTTATAAAGTGAAAATCGATAAAACGATTAGTGAAATGGGCAAAGTTGAGAAATTTAGCGATGCTGTTTTTGATGAAGAACGCAACGAAGGAACACCTACTTTCTCGCCCGATGGCAAGACGATGATTTACTCTCGTGGAAATACAGGTAAACGCAAAGACCTTTCGCCTGATATGGATTTGTATATTTCTCGCTACGTTGATGGTAGCGGCTGGACCGAACCTCGCTACGTAAGTGCTTCTGATTCGGCCAGTTGGGATGGCAGCCCTGCTTTCTCTCGTGATGGCAAAACGATATATTTTTCATCGAACCGTCCTGGTGGTTTTGGTGGATTGGATATTTATCGAGTAAACATGGATGCGTCGGGGCGTTTCGGGAATCCCGTGAATTTGGGCAAGGAAATCAATACTGCGGGCGACGAAATGTTTCCGTATGTATCAGAAGATGGTAAACTCTATTTTGCCTCTGATGGCCACCCTGGACTTGGTAAACTCGACCTTTTCTTGGCAGTGCGTGCAGGAGGAAAAATCACGGTTGAAAATATGGGTATTCCGTATAATTCAAACATGGATGATTTTGGGTTAGTTATGAGTAAGCGTGGCGATGTATTTTTCTCATCGAACCGTGCGGGTGGTTCGGGCGACGACGATATTTATTATTATGAAGCTCCGAAAAAACCAGATTTAGCCGATAACGATGACCCATCAAAAAACCCGTTGCTTTCGCCAAAAACTGGGAACCCTGATAGCACCAGCAAAGCCCTCGAAATCAAGACCGTTAATTATTATTTAGTCGGAACAATTACGACCAAAACTGCGTCAAATGCTTTTGTTCCGCTTGATTCGGCACGTGTGAGAATCGTAGATACTGATAAGGATAATGAAGTAATTACGGAGCTAACCACAGGAAAAGATGGTAAATTTGGCCCAATCAAATTAAAAGCCGACGGTAATTATTTGGTGATGTCGAAGAAGCCAAATTTCTTAACAAACCGTGAAGAGTTTTCGATGAATGGCCGCGAGATTCCGCAGTCGTTATTGAAAAAGCCTGTCACAGATACAACCTTCTATACATCGCTCAATTTAGAGCCTGTTTTTGTCGGAAAAACATTCAGGGTTGATAATATCTACTACGATTTAGATAAATGGGATATTCGCCCAGATGCTGCCATTGAGTTGGATAAATTGGTACAAACCCTCAACGATAACCCACAGATTAAGATTGAGTTAGGCTCTCATACTGACTCTCGTGCAACCGAGATTTACAACCTTCGTTTATCACAAAAACGTGCCGAATCAGCCATTAATTATATCGTATCGAAAGGGGTTGCCCGTGAGCGTCTATCGGCCAAAGGTTACGGCGAAAGTGAGTTAATTATCAAGAATGCTAAAACCGAAGAAGAGCACCAAACCAACCGCCGTACGGAGTTTAAGGTCTTAGAAATCGAGTAGAGGCATTTTCAAAATTGTTCGTAAAACCAAATTACCAGTTTCAGCGTTTATATATATGAGCGTGTCAAGCCCGAGCCTGACACGCTTTTTTAATCAAAATCAATCAGAAAAGCTATGAGAAAAACATTTGTTGCCAGCCTTACGCTGAGCGTTTTTATTTTTATATTATCGTGTAGCACCACTACCAAACCAACCGAAAAAGTGGTTGACACAACCGTTTACGGCCCAACCGAAAAAGCCTACTTTGCATCGGGTTGTTTTTGGTGTGTAGAAGCCATTTTTGAAAGTTTGAAAGGCGTAAAAGAGGCAATTTCGGGGTATAGTGGTGGGCATACAAAAAATCCAACGTATGAAGACGTAAACACCGAACTAACAGGCCACGCCGAATCGGTTGAGGTAATCTATGACCCAAAAATTATTTCTTACGAAACACTTTTAAAGGTTTACTTTGCTTCGCAAGACCCCACTCAAGTAAAAGGACAAGGACCAGATAAAGGAGATTCGTATCGGTCGATAATTTTTTACCAAAACGAAACCGAAAAAACGTTGGCCGAAAACTACAAAAAACAACTTGATGCTTCGGGAAAATACAAAAAACCGATTGCGGTAGAAATCGTACCTTTTAAGGTTTTCTGGAAAGCCGAGGGTTATCACCAAGATTACGAGCGTAATCACCCCGAAAACCCTTATGTTCAAAATGTTTCGATTCCGCGTATCGAACGTATGAAAGCCCAGTTTCCTGAGTTATTGAAAACAAAACACTAAAAAATTACAACTAATACTTTGCCCCAAAGCACCGTGTACAAATTACATGGTGCTTTTTTTCGGCAAATCCTATTTTTTTAAATATTCTACGATTAACTACAAACTATAATACTAAAAAGCTTTCAAATTATTTTGAAAATACAGAAAAATTTATTTACATTTGTAAACTTGAAGTGAACCATACCCATAAAGAATGAAAAAATTAACCTTAGTCGTCATCACAGGCGTACTGTTGTGTTATACTTATGCACGTGGGCAAAACCCAACGTCACAACTGCCTGTTTCTGTACTTGTTATTGGTAATGATACTAAAAACAACACTCCAAATACCGAACAAGTAATTACCAAATATTATTCTGCCAATCGCAAAGAGGTGAAAGTGCCTCAAGATGCTGCCTTTTACAGGGAATTTAAACAAGTAGCCGAAAAACTCTACCAAGTATGCGAATACCGCATCGACCGTCGCCCTTCGATGGAGCTTTATGTGACCAACACAGCATACGATGTAAAAAATGGACCTTACCGCTTATACTACCCCGATGGAATCTTGATTGACAATGAAGGAATGTATAAGAATGATGTCCAGATTGGAAACTGGTATTATTACCACCGTAGTGGTAAAATAAGCGGCAAAGAAATCTATGAAGACGGCCTACTTGTAGATGCCGAATACTTTAACGAAGATGGTAGTAAGCTCATCGATATTACGGCTGCCGTACGTGAAAAACCCAGTTTTCCTGGTGGAGTAATAGAAATGGATAAATTTGTGCAGAAAGTGATTGAACTCCCCGAAGAAGTAGTGAAAAATAAAATCACGGGTAAAATGGCTATAGGATTTATCGTAGAGCCCGATGGTTCATTATCAAACCCCAAAATTGAGCTCTCGCTCAATCGTGCCTTAGATGAAGCGGCCTTTAAGGTTCTTGACCAAATGCCTAAGTGGATTCCTGCAAAATCACATAATCGCCTTATCAGAGCAAAATATACCATGCCAATAACGATTACTATCCGAAAGTAATTAAGCTGTTTGTACCTAATAATCTATAAAAAATAGCTACAACCCACAACTCTTGTATCTATACTCTTAGGAAAAGCCCAAAGGGAACTTTGGCATAGTTTTTGAAAAGTTATTGAACGGATACAAAATGTATCCCGAAATTCTTTTCATCCAAGAATTTACGTGCTTAACATACCCAAAATAATTAATTACATGAAAAAGGTTTTCACCTCTGCCATTGCATTGAGCTTTAGCTTATCAGTTTTTGCTCAGACTTCTACCTCCGAAAGTTCTCTTGTATATGCCAAAGCATCAGAAGTTTCGAGCCCTCAAATAGACCTAACTTCAAATGATGTAACAAGAAAATACTTCAACGTTAATCGTGAAGAAATAAAGTCGTTAGATGGAGCAAAATTTATTCAGATTTCAAAGAAAAACAGTAGAGGCTTATGGGATGTAGCCGAGTTCTTTGCTGATGGATTCTTGCGTATGGAAGGAACATTTTTGGATGAAAAATTAGAAACTCGTTCCGGAAAATTCAAGTTTTATCGTCCGAGTGGTGTACTTGACTATGAAGGTGTTTATCAAGAAAATATTCCGACTGGTGAATGGAAATTCTATTTTCCAAATGGTCAGATGAGTAGTTTAGAAGTATATGAAAACGGAAATAAAGTAAGAGAAGATTACTGGAATGAAGATGGTACAAGCCTAATCAATAAGTCTTTGGGCGAGCGACTATTACCAATGTTTAATGGTGGTCAGCTTTTAATGAGCGAATACCTCAAGAAAAACTTACAGTATCCAGCTGAAGCAGCAGCCAATAAGATTGCGGGTAAGGTTGTAGTTAGTTTTTGGGTAAACGAAGACGGAACAATTGCTAATCCCAAAATAGAAGAGTCGCTGGGAGCAATTTTTGATAACTCGGTTTTGAAAATGGTAAACGAAATGCCGAAATGGCTACCTGCCAAGCACCATAATCGCCCAGCAAAGCAGATGTATATTTTGCCAGTTGCTTTTAGTTATAACTGATAAACGATATTTTCTTTACGTGTCCCCAAGCTGTTACTCTTCGGAGTGGCAGCTTTTTTGTTTTTCAGGAAGTCGTAAAATCAGTGTTAGTATTTTTAATATAATTTTAATCTCAATATTAAATTTGGTAATTATTCAAATAAACTATTATAATATTTTAAGAAACTACTATTTTTTAAAATTAAACTCTTGTTTTTAGCTCATCTAATTCATTAAATTTGAT
>JALQYE010000069.1:3118-19087 GCA_023254245.1 Emticicia sp. | reverse complement strand
GTTTCTTTGGCCAATGGACACCAGCCGCACCAGGTGCCAGAATGTTCTTCGAGCAGTATTTTTCTTGTAAGATCCTGTGGAGTTTTAGTTGAAACTTTACTCACATAATCGTACTTACAGCTACAATCGTCTTCGGTAGCGGTTGATTTGAAATTGGTAGCAGTGGCATCAGTACAACCAATAGTTGGGTCGTTTGAAACAGGTTCAGCAATAATAGGTTCTGGCTCGGAAGCGTTTTTTTGGGTACATTGTAAAAACACAAAAGTGCTAAAAATAAAGACAATCGCCTTGAGAAGTATTTTATTCATCGGGATGTATGTTTTTTCGGAAATACTTACAAAAATCATGCCTTACAATGTTTGGCATCAGAATTGCGTTTTTGAATATAAAAAATAGGCATAATGATACAAAGGCACAAAGGCACAGAGCGAAAGACCAATAATTTACTACTTACAAGATTAAAAATTTTGTGCCTTTGTGCTTTTGCCACTCTGTGCCTTTTCGATACTTCTGCTCAGAAATCACTGCCCGATGTTACCATCAAAGATTTGCAAGGACAAAGTATTTCTGCCAAGCAACTTGTTGGAAATTCTCAGCCAACAATTATTAGTTTTTGGGCCACTTGGTGCAAGCCATGTTTACAAGAAATTAGTGCTATCAACGAAAACTTGGCCGATTGGCAAGCCGAAAAAAAAGTAAGGTTTATTGCCATTTCGGTTGATGATAGCCGTAGTAAAGGCCGTGTACCGACGCTTATAAATAGTAAAAAGTGGAAATTTGAGGTGTATTTAGATGAAAATGGCGATTTACAACGGGCCATGAATGTGCTAAATGTACCGCATACATCCGTGTTGGATGCCAAAGGGAAAATTATTTATCAACATACTTCCTACGCCTCGGGCGATGAAGAAGCCTACATCGAAGCCATCCGAAAAATCAAATGAGAAAGTATTACCGCTTTAGACTAAAGCCTGACGATTTTTGTTTTGAGTACCGTCAGCTAAAAGCAGACGGGGTCGCCCAGATGGCAATGACAAAAACGCTGATTATTCTTTTTATAATTTTTGTTTTAGTTCCCTCATTGGGGGTTAGGGGGCAGTTTTCTGGCAGTTTTCAATCAGATTTTCAGCGTTATACTAACGATAATTCGCTGATTTATCAGCAATTAGACTCAAAGGTTGCTTCCAATAATTACTTCACATTACAAGGACAATTTCGAAAGTTTAGAGCAGGGCTTAGATATGAGGCATATCTTCCGCCATTATTGGGTTATCCGTTTAATTTAGAAGGGCGTGGGTTGGTTAATAAATTTATTACTTACCAAAACAATAAAATCACGGCAACAGCGGGGAATTTCTACGAACAGTTTGGTAGTGGTATGTTGCTCCGAACGCAAGAACAACGCTTTTTGGGTATGGATACCTCGCTCGATGGGTTTCAACTAAAGGCAAATCCAACGAAAAGTTATACCGTAAAACTGATAGGTGGGAAGCAAAGATTGGGCTTCAAACATGCCGATGGATTGGTAATTGGGCTTGATAATGATTTTAGATTTAGTAAAGATTCTGCTACTAATCAATGGAGTGGCGGATTCAGTTTTGTGAATAAAAATGAGCCGTATTCGGGAATTCTGACGACTGTGAAATCCAATGTTTGGACGGTTGGCGGGCGACTGAATTTTCAGCGAAAAAATGTTAGGTTTTCTGCCGAATACGTCACAAAATCGGCGGATGCTACGCCCGCCAATCGATACATTACTCGCCGAGGTTCGGGTTTCTTGCTGAATAGTAATCTTGATTTCGAGAAACTTTCGCTGGCTATGAATATCAAACGCATCGAAAACTTCGACTTTCGTAGTCAACGCTCCGAAACGCTCAATAATGCCTTATTGAGTTTTATTCCTGCCACCACCAAACAACATTCGTATCGACTACTGACACTTTATCCGTATGCTTCACAAGTGATGGGCGAAGTGGGTGGGCAAATTGATGTGGTGTACTCGCCCGACCCAAAAACGACTATTTCTGGAAACTTTGCAGCCCTTAATGCCCTCAACAAAAAAACAATCGAAAGCGAAGAAGGTTATAAGAGTAATTTCTTTGAGATTGGGAAAGAAAAATATTACCGAGATTTGAATATCGAATTCGAGAAAAAATGGTCGAAGAAATTTAAAACTAATATCGTTTTTGTGTACCTTAATTATAACAAAGGACAGATTTTAGGAACTTATCAGGAAATGGTAAAATCATATACATTTATTTTTGATGCAACTGCTAAATTCTCGACTAAAAAAGCCTTGCGTTTTGAGCTGCAACATTTAGCCACGAAACAAGATAAAGGGAATTGGGCCATGAGTTTGATTGAATACAGTGTTTCTCCTAACTATTTTTTCTACATTTCTGACGAAGTTAATTATCGAAACTTTAGTTTTGGGAAGGTAATGTACTACCCCAATATTGGTTCGGCTTTTAGCTACAAATCGCACCGACTGTCAGTAGCTTATGGTCGTCAGCGAGAAGGACTTTTATGTATAGGCGGTATTTGTCGGCTTACGCCTGCTTACACAGGTTTTAGTGCATCGCTTACGAGTAGTTTTTGATAGAAAAACGTGAATAATTCAATGAAAACAATCAAGATTTTATGCTTAATGTTGATTTTGGTACTGGAAGCGTATTCTCAAAAATTACTATCACTCAGCCCCGAAAAGTTAAGTTTTTCTCCAAGTTTTAGTATCGTTGATGTAACCGATGCTCGCCCACAACGAGACAATATTGGCCAAGCTTTTATCTCAGCATCTCAGAAAGAATCCATTAATTTTAAAGCAGGGACAGAAGCCGCTATTAAGAAATTTCTTACGCAATCATTATCCAATAAAGAAACTCCACTTTTGCTTCGGTACCGAATTCTCGAATTAAAAATAACTGAATCGAAGCTACCCAATGGGAATTTTTCAGGCCAAATTCAATTAAAAGTAGCCTTCGATAGAATCGGTAAAAAAGATACTATTTTTCTCACTGAAACAACCACCAGCACTTCATTTGTGCGTTCTGACCCTCAGATGTCCAACAGCAGATACGAATCAATTTTGGGTTCTATCTTTAGTAAATCTGTTGAATATTTTGATAAATGGCTCACACTCAATGGGAGCAAGCACGAAGCACTCATCAAGGGGGTGAAGGTTATTTTTATGCCCGAAAATGATGTAAATGATAATGATACGATTTATTATCAGACCAGAAAAATCAGCTGGGATGATTTCAGAGGAAAGCCTACTAATACTCGCTACGGAGCGGCCATATTTGCCAATTTTGCTTATGGTGCAAGTTTTCAAGTAATTGATAGTTATATAGTAGCTAAAATTTCGACCAAAACCTACATGGTACGAGGAATGTCGTGGGTGCAGCCAAATGCCTTGAGCGATTACGCTCTTGCTCACGAACAACTACATTTTGATATTGCAAAACTCGTAACCGAGCGTTTTAAGAAGAAAATATCCGCTATGCAAGCCGATTTGATTATTGACCTTAACAGCATGATTCAGTACGAATATTTAGAATCTTATCGAGAAATGAATCAATTACAGAAACAGTATGATAGTGATTCGAACCACAGCCTTTATCGACAAGGGCAAATTGATTGGGAGATAAAAGTAAAAAAATGGTTAACTGAGAAAAACTAAAAGATTAAAATATGGTTTAGAAATTCAGATTAACACCAAGAAATGAAAGAAAATTTTAAGTTTTTGAGTATATTTGCGGTCATTTTTTAACAAAATACAGTATTTACTGATGCGAAACCTTGTTTTGTTGTTTTTCCTTTTACTTGTCAACCTTGCTGGATTTGCCCAAATTACGATTCATCTGCCACTAACAAGAAGTGTTTTCCAGAGAGATAATAATAATACTTCAAGTATCTACATATCGGGTATTTATGAAGATGCCATCGAGAAAGTTGAAGCAAGACTCGTACCTGTGAAAGTAGGGCAGGGTATTGCTACTGATTGGACTACCGTAACCGACAAACCACAGAATGGTTCATTTGTTGGTTCAATAAAAGGTACTGGTGGTTGGTATCAATTACAAGTGCGAGGTCTAAAAAATGGTGCTGTTGTAGCACAATCGTCGGTCGAAAAAGTTGGTATTGGAGAAGTATTTTTGATTGCAGGTCAATCAAACGCCGAAGGAAAACGAAATTTTGGTGAAAAGGCTTCAGTCGATGACCGTGTAAATTGCTTTGACTATCAGAAAATTGACTTTTTAGATGAGATTCCGCCATTTCAGAGTTTTTCTCATATCGAACTAACTTCATCCATTGCTCCACGTGGACAAGGCTCATGGTGCTGGGGAGAACTCGGAGATTTGTTGGCCAAACGCCTCAATGTACCTATTTTATTTTTCAATGCTGCATTTGAAGGCTCAAGTATCGAAAACTGGTATAGTAGTTCGATAGGGGTTGCTACCAAACACCCGTTTTTTCAATTTACTTATCCCAATGCTACGCCTTATTCTTACCTGCGTATTTCTTTGCAATTTTATATTTCACAATTGGGCTTGCGTTCAGTTTTGTGGGACCAAGGGGAGGCTGAGTCAGAGCTTAATACTACACAGGATTATTACGCAACCGCTCTCAAAAAAGTGATTGATAAAAGCCGTGCTGAATCTGGAAAAAAAATAAGTTGGATGATTACTCGAACCTCGTTATTAAAAACCAACCAACTATACCCAGCCGTGATAAAGGCTCAAAATAGCTTAATTAATCCAGCAGATTATATATTTGAAGGTCCTTATACTGACTCAATTCAAGTTCCTCGACCAGAAGGTGTTCATTTTACTAATTCGGGTATTTCTGATTTGGCAAAAGCTTGGGATACAAAGATGAATACTTCGTTTTTTAGTCAGTCTATGCCATTTTTGCCTTCTCCAATTATTAGTTTAAATGCATCTTGCCAAGTCAATGACAAGGTAACCTTGAGTTTACCTAATGCGTATAGTTCTCAAAAATGGTCGAATAATACTACATCATCCACTTTGGTGGCGGCAACAGGCTCATATAGTAGTATTGTGAGAGACCAAACGGGTAATTATTTCTTTACTTCAGCTATTGATGTCAAGAAAGTTTTTCCAACAGTCAAACCCTTTGCTTACGCAAAGAAAAGCCCGTTTTTTTGTGAAGGCACATCCACAGATTTATTAACAGACACACCAGATTATACATCGTTTGTTTGGAATACTGGTGAAACTCAAAAGCAAATCACAGTAAAAAACTCAGGTTCATACAGTGTGCGAGGCATCAGTGCCATAGGCTGTGCATCGCCCGAGTCAAATATCATACAGGCCCAAACGCTTCCATTACCAGGTAAACCTGTAATATATCAAAGTGATATTGCAGTTTGTGAAGGAAACCCTATTACATTGGCTTCCACAAGTTTGAAGGAAAGTGTTTGGAGTACCAATGAGGTAGCTCCTGTTATTACGCTTCGCACAGCAGGCGATTATAGGGTTACGGTACGCCAAAGAGATGAAAATGGTTGTTATTCAGCTGAGTCTGAACCCGCCATATTTGCAATAAAACCGAGACCTGAAACCCCCGAAATTGCACAGGTTGGCCCTTATACATTACAGGCTAAACAAAAAACTGAAGCAACCGATCTAACTTATGAATGGAAGCAAGACGGTAGCACTTCGGCTAATAAAACTTCTTTTCTTAAAGTGAATGCCCCAAGTTTTATAACCGTGACCGCACTCCGAAACTTTACAGTTACCAATAAAATACTTACTTGTCGTTCGAATCTTTCGGGGGCTTACTCGTTTGTGCCAAATACCGAATCATCGGGTATTATCATCTATCCGAATCCAACTCCCAACGGAGTAGTAACTCTTGAAGCCAAAGAAAATATTGAGAATTTTACACTGACAATTTATGACAGCAAAGGTCAATTTATTTATTCGAGTCCAATTCCAAGCCTAACAGAGCGTCGAGTAGTAGATTTATCGAATTTAGGCCCAGGTAGATATATCGTGAAGCTAACTCACGGTGTGTTTGTCGAAACGAAAGCTATTGTAATCCTCAAATAGAAATAAGCCCTGTAAGATAGTACCTTGCAGGGCTTATTTTAACTCTCTTTCTCCAAAAACTCCTTAATTCGGTGAGTCTTATCTTTCCCGATTAATTTGATTAATTCTTCTTCGGGGGCATTCTTGATATTTGAAATGGTCTTGTATTGCTTCAAAACCTTTGTGGCAGTCAGTTTTCCAATTCCATCGGCACTTTCGAGGCTGCTAATCAAAAAATTCTTGCTTCGGCGGTCACGGTGATGCGTGATTCCAAAACGGTGTGCTTCATCTCGGCAACGTTGAATGAGTTTCAGTGACTCTGATTTTTTATCAATGTAGAGCGGTAGCGTATCTTCGGGAAAATAAATTTCTTCCAAACGCTTCGCAATGCCAATGATTGGAATCTGTCCGTAAAGCCCAATTTCTTTGAGTGCATCGCACGCTGCCGAAAGTTGTCCTTTTCCACCATCAATAATAATTAAATCAGGCAGTTCGGCTTTTTCTTCCAATAATCGGCTATATCGGCGGCCAACAACCTCTTTCATGGTGGCAAAATCGTTTGGTCCCTCAACCGTTCTCGGAATGTAATGGCGGTAATCACGCACCGAAGGCTGACCGTTGATAAAGCAAACCATGGCTGAAACGGGGTTCGTACCTTGAATATTCGAATTATCGAAACACTCAATATGGCGAGGCAGATTTTTCAGTTGTAAATCTTGTTTCAATTTTACCAACACACGGTCTCGTTTGTTGGTGGCTCCACTGGCCGCAATGGCTTCTCGCTCGGCTTTTTCACGTTGGAAATACATAACGTTTTTCAACGACATTTCCATCAGTTTTCGCTTATCACCGATTTGCGGAACGGCAATTTCGGCTTTCATATCAATTTCGAGCGGAATGTTTGTCACAATTTCCTTTGATTCGCTCTCGTATTTTTGGCGAAGTTCCACCACCAACATCGTCAGAATTTCTTCTTCGGTTTCATCGAGTTTTTTCTTTACTTCCAGCGTTTGGCTTTGGGTAATTGTGCCATTGATTACTTTTAGGTAATTAATATAAGCCGAACCTTCATCAGAGACAATACTGAAAACATCTAAGTCTTTGATAGCTGGGTTTACGACCGTAGCCTTGCTTTGGTAGTTTTGCAGAAAATCTAATTTTAGCTTAAACTGATGTGCTTCTTCAAAAGCCAATTTAGCGGCCGATTCTTGCATTTTTTGTGCAAAAAACTGCTTGGCAGGGGCAATATTCCCTTTCAGAATATGGTGTACTTGCTCAATTTCTTTATTGTATTCTTCTTCCGATTGGCGGTTTTCGCAAGGGCCTTTGCAATTACCGATGTGGTATTCTAAACAAATCTTGTATTTTTTTGCTGCTACATTTTCTTCCGAAAGGTTCAGAATACACGTCCGAATCGTATAAAGTTGGCTAAACATTTCGAGGAGGGCATACATTGCTTTTGAGTTGACAAATGGCCCGTAGAGTTTGCCTTTACTCTTATCTTCCATGCGGCGAGTGGTAATTACTCTCGGAAAACGTTCGTTGGTTACGCACACATACGGATACATTTTATCGTCTCGAAGTAAGATATTGAAACGAGGTTGATGCTTCTTAATGAGCGTATTTTCGAGCAAAAGAGCGTCGTATTCAGTCGGAACAATCGTAAATTCGAGTTTCCGAATATTTATAACTAAGCGACGGGTCTTGCGGTCGTGGCGATTGAAATTATAAAAATAACTACTTACTCGGTTTTTTAAGTTTTTGGCTTTTCCGACGTAAATAATTTCGCCAGTTTCATCAAAATAGCGATAAACCCCTGGTTCTTCGGGTAGTTGCGGAAGCACAGATTTATAATCAAATGTTATTTCAGACATATACTAATCATATTCAGCATTGGGTAGCACAAATGCTACCCACTTTTATCAAAAACAAAATTAACTTATTTTACGGTTCAATATTTTTTTTACGGCTCTTTGTTTGACAACTTATTCTATAAATTTGTTTTTGATTTATATGGAAATTCACAACTATTATGACTAAAAAAAAATTTTTGCTTTTTGTCCCGTGTTTAATTCTACAATTCATATATAGCAATTCCTTCGCTCAACCTTCAGGTTTTATTGATGAAACTATTTCGGAAAACTGGACTATTCCTACTGGACTAACCTTTGATGACAACGGACGAATGTTTGTTTGGGAAAAAAGTGGAAAGGTTTTTATGGTTGAGAATGGTATAAAATCAGCCCAGCCAATCATTGATATAAGCGAAGAAGTACTTGATTACGGCGACCACGGCCTTAATGGTTTTGCTCTCGACCCTAATTTTCTAAAAAATGGCTACGTGTATCTGATGTATGCCGCCAAGCGAAATCACGTACTTAATTTCGGAAAACCCACCTATCAAGTAGAGGAAGAAACCCCTTTTCAGACAACAATCGGGCGAATAACACGCTATACGCTCAAGGCCACAAGTGGTTTTATGGAGATTGATTCGGCTTCGCGAAAAATCCTAATAGGCGAGAGTCCCTCAACTGGCATTCCGATTTTAGTAGATAATCATGGTGTTGGGTCTTTGGCATTCGGCTTAGACGGTACTCTTTTAGCCACTGTTGGCGATGCGGCTCTTGCCACCGAAGGAGTGGTTGACGATACAAAAAGCGAATGGTTTAATGAAGCCATAAGCTTGGGATTTATTACTGCTGATGAAAACATCAATGCCTATAAATGCCAATCGCTTACGTCTCTAAACGGTAAAATTCTGAGAATTGACCCCAGTACGGGCGATGGTGTTGCGTCAAATCCGTTTTTTGAAAGCGGAAAACCTCGTTCGTCAAAGTCGAGAATTTGGGCGTATGGCCTTCGGAATCCCTTTCGGTTTTCGTTCAAACCTAATACAGGAAGTAGCAATGCTGCCGATGCCAACCCTGGTACCATCTATTTGGGTGATGTGGGTTGGTTTCATCGCGAAGAGATAAATGTAGCTGCCAAAGGTGGACTCAATTTTGGCTGGCCAACCTACGAAGGCATTGATTTTGTGAATAATTCGTACCGTGACCCTCAATTTTTACCACAAAATCACCAAAAACCTATCATTGATTGGCGTGGAACTTATGCTCAAGGTATTGTTGATGGCGAGCCTTTTGCGGTGGGGTCTCCACAATTTAAGGGAAATAAATTTGCAGGAAATGCTTCGATAGGCGGGTTGTGGTATAACTTTCAGCAGTTTCCAAGAGAATACCAAAATTTGTATTTTCATGGCGATTATGAAGGTTGGATAAAAGCGTTTAAGTTCGATACCAGAGGAAATCCAATCGAAGTAATTGATTTTATAAATGATGTTCATCCAACTTCGTTTGCTATCAATCCGAAAGATGGGGCAATTTATTATACCAATTATTTCTACCCGAATATTCACGAAATCAGACGTTTATCGTATAATCCGAATGCCAATCGCCGCCCGACGGTTGTGCAAACTGCTACGCCAATTTACGGGAAAGCTCCATTGAATGTGAATTTTAAAGCCAGCGACTCAAAAGACCCCGAAGGAACGGCTCTGAAATACGAGTGGGATTTTGGTGATGGACAAACATCGACAGAGGCAAATCCGAGCCATACGTATAATTCGAAAGGAAAAGTAGCAACTTACGGAGCAACCGTGAAAGTAACCGACGAGGCTGGCCTCTCATCTTCTAAAACTATTAGCATTTTTGTGGATAACACCCCGCCGATTATTCAAAGCACGAGTATTGATAAAGTAGAAGTTTTTGATAACACCAAAGATTTTCCGATAAGCCTAAATGCACAGGTAACCGATGCTGAGCATTCACAAGAGCAATTACGGTATGTGTGGTCGGTGCTGCTTCACCACGACGACCACATTCATTTCGTGACATCTTCTTACAAATTAGTAGCCGAAGCCGTACTCGGAATTGTACCCTGCGATGCCCAAACGTATTTTTATAAAGTTACGCTCACGGCCACCGATGCAGAAGGGCTAAGTTCAACTTATGAAAAAAACATACGCCCAAATTGTGGTGTTCTGAGTATTTCGTCATTAAATTCAGAATTAGGTATTACTCCCAACCCAACTGAACAAAGTGTCGATATTTTTCCGCTGAATGACCTCACAAACAAAAAACTTACTGTAACACTCTACTACATTGATGGGGGCATACTAATGCAAAAAGAAGGGTTTTGGCAAGAAATAAAGCCAAACCTTGATACTAAACTTATCGCTGCCGAAAGTGGAATGTATTTGTTAAAAGTATCGACCGATGGTTTTTCCAAGATATTTAAGGTGATAAAAAATTAAATTCTACCCGTAGGGACGTCTAATTTGGACGTCCTTATCTAACCTATCGAAATATTAATTTTATTTTTTCTTCAAAAAGCTTGCATAATGAAAATTTTAAAATTTACTTTGCAATACAAAGTTCTTTTTAAAGTATGCAATCGAATCAAATTAAAATATTTTTCAGAATCAGTCGAGCTACCTTGAGTTTGGTTGTGCTTTCGGCGTTATGCTGTTTGTTGTTGATTATCAGGGCGGTTCAGACTGAGCAGCTTCGAGGGCTGTTTCTACTTTGGAATCTTTTTTTGGCTTGGATGCCCCTGTTTTTTGCACTCATTGCTCGCCGATTATCAGCATCAATAAATGTCAGCAAATCAAAGCTTGCTTTGATTTTAGTTAATTTAGGTTTATGGTTACTTTTTTTTCCAAATGCCCCTTATTTGATTACTGATTTGATACATTTAGGTGAATATGAAAGACATATTCTGTGGTTCGATACCGTTGGTTTTTTTGTTGCAGCTTTGGCAGGAATATGCACGGGGCTTTACTCGCTGCAAGTGACTCATCAAGTACTTAATCAGTTTGTTAGTAATGCTTTAGCTTGGTTTGCAATAGCAGCAAGTATTGTGTTATCGGGTTTTGGTTTGTATTTAGGGCGTTTCGTACGTTTCAACAGTTGGGATTTATTTACTAATCCGTTTTATTTGTTCCGAAAATCATTTCAAGAATTGCAAAATCCGCTGGCTATTCAAACAACTTTGGTTTTTACTTTAGTGGTGGCGGTGCTGTATGTTTCGATGCTCATTTTAATTCCGAATCGTGATGCAAATCTTAAAAATGCTGCGTAGTTTTCGATATGCCTTTGCGGGATTACGTTTTTTGATAGAAGAAAATAATGCAAGATTTCATGTGTTTGCGGCCGTAATTGTTTTATCAGCAGGTTTTTATCTGAAAATTTCGGCTATCGAGTGGATAATTATAATTACTCAAATAGGCTTAGTTTTAGTAGTAGAAACCCTCAATACGGCTGTCGAAAAACTCTGCGATTTTGTATCGCCAGAATACCACCAACTT
Source organism: Emticicia sp. (assembly GCA_023254245.1). Classification (GTDB taxonomy): domain Bacteria; phylum Bacteroidota; class Bacteroidia; order Cytophagales; family Spirosomataceae; genus Emticicia. Next base: position 7,669 of record JALQYE010000069.1, on the reverse strand, counting down.
ATCGGAAAAGTAAAAGATTTAGCCGCCTCCGCAGTTTTGATTATGTCGATTGTTGCGGTTATTGTCGGAATTATCATATTTTTGCCTAAAATTTAAGTAAATGAAAGATTTAAAGATTGCTACGGCACAATTTGAAAATAGGAGCGGAGATAAACAATATAATCTTAGGGTAATAAACGAACTTTCGGCAAAAGCTGCCCAACAAGGTGCTGATGTGATAGCTTTCCATGAATGTTCGATAACGGGTTATACATTTGCTCGCCATTTATCAAAACAACAAATGTTGGATATTGCCGAAGTGATTCCTGAAGGTGAAAGTATCAAACAATTAACCGAAATTGCCCAAACAAATAATATTGTGGTATTGGCTGGATTGTTTGAAAAAGATATTGATGAGAAATTATATAAAGCCTACGTGTGTGTCGATAAAAATGGATTAGTAGCCAAATACAGAAAACTGCATCCATTTATTAATCCACACCTCACGCCAGGCAACGAGTATGTGGTTTTTGATTTACTTGGCTGGAAATGCGGAATCTTGATATGTTATGATAATAATATCATAGAAAACGTAAGAGCAACTAACTTACTGGGGGCAGATATTATTTTTATGCCTCACGTAACGATGTGTACGCCTTCAACACGTCCAGGTGCGGGCTTTGTTGACCCAAAACTATGGGAAAATCGCCACCAAGACCCAACATCGTTGCGTATCGAATTTGACGGACTGAAGGGGCGTGCTTGGCTCATGAAATGGCTACCCGCCCGAGCGTATGACAATGCGATTTATGCGGTCTTCTCGAATCCGATTGGAATGGATGATGACCAACTCAAAAATGGTTGTTCGATGATAATCGACCCATTTGGAGATATAATTGCTGAATGTAGAAGCTTTGAAAATGAATTTACGATTGCCACCTGCACGGCCGATAAATTGATAAATGCGGGAGGGTATCGCTATAAAAAAGCACGACGTACAGAATTATATAAGGATATTTTAGTAGAGGATAATGTATCCGAACAGAAGGTTGTTTGGATGACAAACACAAACCTGTAACTTAGAAAAATGAACGAACATCTCGAAAATCTAAAAGAAATTCGCTCCTTGATGGAACGCTCCTCGAAATTCCTATCGTTGAGTGGCCTTTCGGGTATTTCGGCGGGTATATGTGCTTTGTTGGGTGCTTGGTATGCTTATGCTAAACTACATGTTGATGGTTCAAGTTTGCTGAGTATCCCTGAAGTAAGACAAGAAATTGTTCCAAAATTAGTTCTCGAAGCACTTATAGTCTTAGGATTTGCCTTGTTTTTTGGCATATTATTTACCGTCAGAAAAACCCGTAAACAAGGCTTGAGTGTTTGGAATCAATCATCTAAATTATTATTACTCAATTTAATGATTCCTTTGTGTGCTGGCGGCTTATTTTGTCTCGGAATGCTCTACCACGGATTTTTTTGGTTGTGTTTTCCTGCTACTTTGGTGTTTTATGGAGTAGCTTTAGTGAGTGCAAGCAAATATACTTTACATGATACATTTTCTTTAGGTATAGCTGAAATCATTTTAGGAATAATATCTTTATTTTTGGCAAAATATAATTTAATTTGTTGGGCATTGGGCTTTGGTGTATTACATATTATTTATGGTACAGTGATGTATTTTAAGTATGATATAACTCCAAAAAAATCTAAATGAATTTAAAAACTACTTTGGTTGATTGAAATAAGATAATATCACTGTTGACCTTAACCTGTTGACGGTGGACTATTTATGCAAATATTACAGAATTTTAATAAGGCATTTGAAAGCAAAGCTCGACTCGGTATTATGTCGGTGCTGATGGTCAATGATGAGGTAAGTTTCATTGTATTGAAAGACCTCTTGTCGATGACTGACGGCAACTTGGCCACGCATTTACGTGCCTTAGAAGAAGCCAACTATATTGCATTCAAAAAAGAATTTATCGGCCGAAAACCAAGCACCGTTTACAGTGTGACCGATGAAGGGAAAAAAGCATTTGAAGACCACCTCAACGAACTCGAAAAGTTCATAAAAGGCTCATAAATATATATTTTTTTACTAATCTACTTTGAAATACAAAGTTCTTTTTTTGACTCTAAACAAGCACTTACATGAAAAAACAAACCATTCAGACCGCCAGCCTTATTGGGTTTCCATTGCTTTTCAATGCAATCTTTTGGGAAGAAGATTTTGGTATTAACCTCTTTATATTCAGTAATTTAGTAATGTCTGTGTTGGCTTTTGTCTTCTTTCCCGAGAGTATCCGTAAGCGTAATGTACAGGTGGCGGTGGTGTTTACGTTGCTATCGGGTTTGATGGTGGTGGTGCATAATTCGGTGGTGAGTAAGCTGGGGCATTTGGCTTCGTTTTTTCTGATGATTGGCTTTATGCAGGAAAATCGTTCAAAAACTGTTTTTGAGGCTGCAATTCAATATATTATTAATTTTTTCGGTACAATCATTGAAGCTCCGAGACGCTTACAGGGATTATCCGAAACGATGGTAGGTGGAAATAAAGCTGCAAAATTTATCGCCAGAAACTTAGTGCTGACCATTATTCCATTATTGGTTTTTGGCGTATTTTTCTTGATTTTCTTCAATGCAAACCCTGTTTTTAATGAACTCGTGAATGATTCTTGGAAATATATAATTAGCTTCTTTAATCTGACCTTTGATGAAGCTTCGTTGGGGCGTGTGGTGTTTTTTATGGTTGGTACTTATCTGACATTCAGTTTTGTATTTGATTGGGGTATTAGTAGGAATCTATTAAAATTACTCCCCCAAAACGAACACATTAGTCCAAGCGAAAGTATTTCAGAAAAACAAGAAAATTACCAACGCAACGAATATAAAATTGCCTTGATGCTCATTGGTTCTGTGAATGCTTTGTTGCTGATTATCAATATCATAGATATTAATTTTCTTTGGTTGAGTTTTGATTATTCGCAGGCAGGAAACCTCTCAAAATTGGTTCATGAAGGCACAGGAACACTCATCTTGAGTATTTTTTTATCAATAGCTATTCTTTTGTATTATTTTCGTCAAGACCTCAATTTTTATCAAAATAATCAATTACTCAAATATTTGGCCTACACCTGGATTGTCCAGAACCTTATTTTAATAATCTCGGTAAGCCTGCGAAACTATTATTACATTGATTTTTATGGGCTTACACATTTACGCATAGGCGTTGGGGTTTTCTTGATTATTACCTTAATTGGCCTACTAACACTTTGGATAAAAATCAGAGCGGTAAAATCGTTTTTCTATATGTTTCGGGTTAATACATGGGCCATTTACGCAGTTTGGATTTCTCTGACGCTCGTGAACTGGGATGTTTTGATTGCTCGCTATAACCTTTCGCATACCTTTAAAAATGGGGTAGATTACAACTATTTGCTGACGCTTTCTGATAAAACATTGCCAGTTATTTACGAAAATCGTGAAAAACTACCAAGTGAAGCGAATCAAAATTGGCTTAAAACGAGAGTTGAACGCTATTTTAAACGCCAAGCTGGCTATACGTGGTGTTCGTGGAATTTTGCTGATGAGGCTGCTATCGAAAAATTAAAGACACAAGTTGCTAAAAGCCCGATTGTACCAGTTATTCCACCAAAAGCGAACTAAAATGGAAGAAGAAAACTGGATTAGGATGCTTCGAGGTCTGAATGTTTTGCCTATACTCGTTTGCTTTCTCTTAGCTACTATAATTATTGGGCTTGGTTCGGCAAATAGTATCTTGCTCTTTCCAATGTTATTACTTTGTATAGTTGTATATGCGTTGATTTATTTCACAGAATTGGATGAACAAAGAAATAACAAAATGGTGTGGATTTTTGCTGCAAATCTCATCTCGACAACATTTTGGTTGGTGATATTTTATGCTATCTCTGTTGAATTTTTTAGTGTGGATATTATGCCGATTTTGTTGAGTGCATTTATTGTGGGATATCCGCTATGTATGCTCTACTACAATTTCAGATTATTTATGAATGAAATTTCAAAAATGTAGGACGGGTTTTTAACCTGTCAAGCCGAGAACAGGTAATTTATCAATCGCTAAGATGACAGGATTGGTCGCAACTCCGATAAAAACCTGTCCTACAAATACAAACTTTATGTTTACATTCAAATTAAAACCGTTTATTGCTTTTCTACTGCTGTTTTTAGTGGAAGTCGGAATCGCTCTTTGGGTAGATGATGCCATTATTCGTCCATTTTTTGGAGATTTCTTAGCCGTAATTGCCTTATTTGTTCTGCTGAAAACATTTCTCAATTTTTCTGATTTTAATTTGGCTTTGGCTTCACTTGGTTTTGCGTACTTTCTTGAATTCTTGCAATACTGTCACTTTCTGAGGTTTGCGGGCTTAGAAAAATACAAAATTATAGCCATTGTCTTGGGAAGTTCGTTCGACTGGCGAGATATTTTTGCTTATACGCTGGGCATTTTTGCCGTTTTTTTGTTCGATAAAGAAACGTTGGGTTGGAAAAAGTCTGACAGCACATCAGTTCAAAAAATTATAACTAACAAAT
>JALQYE010000069.1:0-3108 GCA_023254245.1 Emticicia sp. | reverse complement strand
CAAATATTACAGAATTTTAATAAGGCATTTGAAAGCAAAGCTCGACTCGGTATTATGTCGGTGCTGATGGTCAATGACGAGGTAAGTTTCATAGTTTTGAAAGACCTCTTATCAATGACTGACGGCAACTTGGCTACGCATTTACGTGCCTTAGAAGAAGCCAACTATATTGCATTCAAAAAAGAGTTTATCGGTCGAAAACCAAGCACTGTTTACAGCGTAACTGAAGAAGGTAAAAAGGCATTTGAAGACCACCTCAACGAACTCGAAAAGTTTATAAAAGGCTCATGACTATATTTTTTTGTAATTTCACTTTGAAATACAAAGTTCTTTTTTGTGTAATTTTATTTCAAATTTAAACTTTAAATTAAATGGAACAAATCGCCCCGAAACCATCATTCTTTGCTCGCAATGCTGCAATTATCAAAGGCTTTTTTATTGGGTTTTTGATGTTAGTTTTATTAATTCCCACTTTTATGATTCAGGCTTTAATCTCCGAAAGGGAATCTCGAAAGAGAGAAGCGGTGGAAGAAGTAAGTTCAAAATGGGCAAATGCACAAGGCTTGGTAGGCCCAATTTTGAGAATTCCATACTATGAAATTTTGAAAGTAGAAAAACTGAATTCAGCGGGTAAAAAGGAAATTGAACAAACAAAAAATTTAACATACGCTTATTTCTTGCCTAACCAGCTAAATATCAATGGAGTTATTTCACCTGAAAAAAGAAATCGGGGTATTTATGAAATTGTGGTTTATGGAGTTAAAACAAGATTTGAGGGAGATTTTTCAACTATTTCATTCGACCAATTTAAAGTTTTACCCGAAAATATTCTTTGGAAGGATGCCAGTATTATCTGTACCCTTTCAGATTTTAGAGGAATTAAAGAAAACATCGAACTGCAATGGAATGGCACAAAATCTTTCTTTAATTCGGGTGCTAAATTGCCCTTTTCAGAGGGAGAAGATGGACGTTTTATGTCTGGAATAATAACTCCAGTTCAGATAAACGATGAGGGCAAGGGAAAATATAATTTTAGTTTTGATTTAGATTTAAAGGGTTCAGAATCATTAAATTTTGTGCCTGCTGGAAAGACAACCCAAGTAACCCTTAGCTCACCGTGGAAAAGTCCGAGTTTTGTGGGTGCATTTTTGCCCGATAAACGTTCAATTACGGAAAATGGCTTTACTGCCTCTTGGAAAATCTTGCATCTCAACCGTGATTTTCCACAACAATGGAATAATAATGCCCCATCTTCCCTTCGTGGGTCAGATTTTGGAGTCAATTTAATAACACCCAATGATAGTTATCAGCAAAGTAGTCGCTCCGTGAAATATGCGATTTTAATAATTGCTCTCACTTTTATGGCATTTTTCTTTATCGAAATACTAAATAAAGTACGAGTACATCCACTGAATTATATTTTAATTGGTCTGGCTTTGTGCATTTTCTACACACTTTTAGTGTCGATTTCTGAGTTTTTATCATTCAATTTTTCTTATTCAATTGCAACATTCCTTACAATTGGGCTGGTTTTTTTATACTCAAAAAGTATCTTTCAAAATGTTCGATTGGCGGGTATCGTCAGTGGAATCATGCTAACACTTTATACTTTTATTTTTATCATCATTCAATTAGAAGACACTGCACTTTTAATTGGTAGTATTGGTTTGTTCATTATTTTGGCAATCACGATGTATGTTTCACGCAAAATTGATTGGGAAAATGTTGGAATTAATAAGGCTTAAAATTATAAAAGAGAATAAGTTGATTTGGTTGAAGAAGATTACTTTTCTCTGTTTTATCGCATTAATTTCTCAGAACGTATTTGCATTTTTTGATATTTGGTGGAAAGACACGACCCCAAATGGGAAAGTGATTTTTTACAGAGAAGATGAATTGAATGGCATTACGTATTCTACTGGCACCAAAATGATTTATCATCTTTCTGAATGGTATTTCTACAAAGGATATACAATCGGGAAGAATGAAAAAGATAGTTCAGGCTACATTTTTTTCGCTTCCGATGAGATTGAAAATAAGATGTACCAGTTCAAAAATGAGCAAAGTTGGAAGTTTTTTTTAGAGAAAAATAACTTAGTTCCAAGCATTCATCGCTTACACAGAAGTTCTTGGTCAATGTTTCCCGTTGAAGATAGTGAAGGCCAACTTACAGCTTTTGTTTTAATTTTTATGGTAGCAGTATTAATATTTATCATTTTGATTATCGCCCTGCTTTGTGATTTTGTTAATTTTTTGTCTAATCAGGATGTCAGTTTTTTTTCTGTTTCTTCAAAAGTTGTATATGTTATTTGGCAAGTAATCTGGAAATCAACAGTTTTTCTGGGTGTACCTTTATTTTTAACTTCATATCTACTTGGAGCATTTCCTCAAAGTATTTAATATATCAATCTATATCGTTACTAATCATTAATTGCAATGCCTACCTTCAAACCAAAACCATTTATTGCTTTTATTCTGCTGTTTTTAGTAGAAGTCGGAATCGCTCTTTGGGTTGATGATGCCATTATTAGGCCATTTTTTGGAGATTTTTTAGCCGTAATTGCTCTATTTTTTCTGCTAAAAACATTTCTAAATTTATCAGATTTAAACTTAGCCTTTACGGCCGTCGGAGTTGCGTATTTTCTTGAATTCTTGCAATACTGCAATTTCTTGAAGGCTGTTGGCTTAGAAAAATACAAAATCGTAGCCATAGTTCTGGGTAATTCGTTCGACTGGAAAGATGTTTTTGCTTATACCTTGGGCATTTTTGCTGTTTTTCTGTTCGATAAAGAAACGCTGGGGCTAAAGGTCTGACGGAACGTCTGACCCATAAAAATTATTAATATGAATTTCGTGAATAAAAACTCAATCGTCCGTGAAATTTGGGGAAATGCCGATACCATTTTGTTTATTTTTGGTGGAGCTGCCGCCGAATTTTCACTAAATAAGGCCGTCGATTGGCTCTATTTTACTGGCAAACTCCCCGCCGACCCACTCGGTCGGTTATTCTCGACGGTGGTTTATGCCCAACAAATAATTTTTTCAGATGAGCAAACTGCCCTTGCGGCTATTGATAAAATCACGGCAATACATCAGTCGGTTGAGCAG
>JALQYE010000068.1 GCA_023254245.1 Emticicia sp. | reverse complement strand
ATAAGTCAGCCGACGGCTCATAGTCGTCAAATGCCTCACGGTTATCTCTTACAAATCTTTTTAATTTATCCATAATAATGCCCTATGGGCTTTTACTTTATTATCTCCAACAACCGCTTCTTTGCACGCATGTATTGCGTACGTGAAGTAGATTCGTTGATACCTAAAATCTTACCGATTTCTTCGTGGTCGTAGCCTTCAAACAAATACAAGGATAATACTACTCTAAATCCTTCGGGTAGTTGTTCCATTCCTCGTTTGATGCGTTCAACCTCAAACTTGATGTCGTCTTCATTTACTGAACTTTCCTGCACATCGGCGATGTCTTGCTCATCGCCATCAAACTCTTCGATATCCACAAACTGCACCTTTCTGGCACGAATCTGATTGATAGCCTTATTGACAACAATCTGCTTCAACCAAATCCCAAATGTCGATTCCTGACGAAAATCTCCAATCTTGGCAAAAGCATCAATAAAAGCCTCTTGCAATACATCTTCGGCCTCGCCTACATGGTTGAGTATTCGCATGCAGATACTAAACATAGCCTTTGAGTAGTGCTTATACAGTTCATACTGTGCCTTACTCTCGCCACGCTTGCATCGCTCAACCAAGTCGAAGTGCTTGTTAATGAATACAGTGTTTGTCAGAAAAGTTTAGTGTTTTATTTACAATCAAATGACGCAACCAAAAATAAAATGTTGCATAAAACGTAAAACATTTTTGAAAATTGTTTTGAAAAAGTAAGAAGTTTAAGTGTAGAATCAGGTTAAACGCATTAAAGCTATGTGAAAATTGTTGTGCTATTAGCGATTGGCTATTAGTTTTTAGCTCTTTAGTCTCAATTTTTACGCTAATAAATCATATAGTTTTTAGCTAAAAGCTAATCGCTAACAGCCAAAACCTAAAACAACACATAAATCGAAGCCAAACTAAGCCCCAAACCGAGTAGAAACCCAGCACCAACTTGTGCAGGCGTATGAGCATTGAGAGCCAAACGTGCCGAGATGACGTATCCCGCAAGAATAATCAAGAAGAGTAAAGGAAAAAAAAGACTATGCTCCCCGAATTGAACTAATATTCCAGCCAAAGCCCCAATCATACCACCCACGCCCGCTGCATGAGCCGAAATCTGCCACCAAAGGCTAATAATTCCTACGCACAAAATAACCGCTGCAATACTCCACAAGATAAAGCCGCAAGGAAAGAGCATCGAATTTTTGGAATACAGGAAATAACCTAAGAATATATAGATAATTGCCGTCATAAAATAAGGCAAGCGACGGTCTTTCAGATTATCAAGTTTTAGACTACTTATCATGCCCCAGCGTTTCAGTAAATAAACAAAATAAGCAGGCAATGCAAACGTATAAATAAATACCAAACCCACCACCGCCAGCTTCATGAGTGTTTCAAGCGACTCCGCACCCAACGGTGTAGGAGCAATAAACAAAAGCAATAGGAATAAGATTGTGGGCATCAACAACGGATGCAAAGCTATTGAAAGAAAATTAGCGAGTCGAGTATTCAAATGAAAATCAGTTTTTGTGTTCAAAGTTATCAAAAGGAAGGCTTCGCTCAAAGCGAAGCCTTCCTTAAAAATTCTTCACTTTACGAACTAAAAATAAAAGCCCATCGTTATTCTGATGCAAACAAAAATAATAGGTATAAACTTTGGATATTATTCTAAAACCTAACATCTTTGCATCCTGTTTTAAGAAAATGAAAATTCGTCTCCCCATAACGCCAGTTCGACGATTCCGATATATCAATATCAGGCAGTAATTGTTTTGCCCTCGTAGCAAAACCCCTTCTCATCAAAAGTTTTCTTTTTTTTCATTTAAAAACCATTTAGGATACAGCGTCTCCGTTTGAGGGAAAGCCCAATAAATGACGATGAATAACTCAGCAATCACATCCGAAGATTTATATATTGTTCAAGTAGCTAACGAAAGTCACCACTATTTGGCCGAAACTATTTGTAATGAAATGGCAGAAAGTGCCAAAGCTCGTGGCACAGGTATTGCCAAACGTTCTCCCGATTATTTGATAGAGAAAATGAACGAGGGAAAAGCCATCGTTGCTCTAACCAATACGGGCGAATGGGTAGGTTTTTGCTACATTGAAACGTGGGAACATGGAAAATTTGTAGCCAATTCGGGGCTTATTGTGCATCCAGAGCATCGTAAGAGTGGTATTGCTACACGCATTAAGCAAAAGGCATTTGAGCTTTCTCGCAAGAAATATCCCGATGCTAAAATCATTGGCTTAACCACGAGCTTGGCCGTAATGAAAATCAACTCTGATTTGGGTTACGAACCAACCACTTTCAGCGAGCTACCAGCCGATGATGCTTTCTGGAAAGGCTGTTCAAGCTGTGTAAACTACGATGTGCTTACCCGCACCAATCGCAAGCATTGCTTATGTACAGGTATGTTGTTCGACCCCGTTGAGGCGAAAAAGAAAGAAGAAGCAGGTAATAAGAAAGAAGACGAGTGGGATTTCTTGACGGAATCACCTTTGTATGAGCGTTGGATGAGATTTAAGCAAAGAATCTTATTACGACGTGAGGAACGTCGAAAAAAAAAATTGGAGGAAGCCGAATTGATGGCGTAATTAATACCATCAAAGGTAGAATCGAATAAAAGTATATGATTGATTGAAATCAGCAAAACGTGCCATGCTTCAACGTGTGGCACGTTTTGTTTGTTTATAATCTTATCATTTAATCGTGCTATATTTGCACAAAAAAACCACTTCATGGATTCAAAACCTCTACCTAAAGATTACCTAAAACTTCATTTTATTGTCATTATACTCGGTTTTACGGCTATTTTGGGTCGACTAACGGAGGTTTCTTCGCTGGGTGTCGTATTTTATCGCACCCTACTGGCAGCATCGGGTATGTGGATTGTGGCCCAGTTTCAGAAAAAAAGCCTTAAAGTTTCGTGGCAACAAGCCCTTCCGCTACTCGGTGTGGGAGCCGTTATGTCGTTTCACTGGATATGTTTTTTTGGTTCGGCTCGTGCTTCTACGGTGGCGGTTAGTTTGGTTACTTTTTCTACGACCTCGTTTTTTACGAGTATCGTTGAGCCAATCGTTCGTAAAACCAAAATCAGCTGGGTTGAGGTTTTTCTTGGAATTTTAGTGGTTTTAGGAATGTATTTTGTCTTTACTTTTGAAGGAAAATACATCGTAGGAATTCTTATTGGCTTAGTTGGAGCTTTGCTGGCTACTATTTTTTCGGTAATTAATGCCCAATTTGCCCAAAAATACGATGCTCAGATTGTTACGTTCTACGAAATGGTCGGAGCTTTTGGGGCTACATGGATTTACATTCCGATTATTATTTTTGCCTTACCCAATGAACATTTTCAGCTTACGCCTACGCACTACGACTGGCTTTGGGTCGGCATTTTGGGCTTGGTCTGCACGGTGTATCCGTATATCGAAATGATGCACTTGCTCAAAAAAATCTCGGCCTTTACACTCAATCTTTCTATCAATATGGAGCCTATCTACGGTATCATTATGGCCTATTTTATCTTTGGCGAAAGCGAAAAAATGACTTCGGGTTTTTATATTGGCGGTGCTTTGATTTTACTATCAGTAGTATTGCACCCGTTTTTGAAGAAGAAGTAAGACAACTTTCTAAGTTGTCAGACACACAATTTAGAAAATTGTGTTACAAAAAAGCCTTTCAAAATTTCTTTTGAAAGGCTTTTCTATCGTATTCCGAAGAAAATTATTTCTTTCCGTAGCGTTTGTTGAATTTATCAACACGACCTGCTGTATCAAGCAATACGTTTTTACCAGTGTAGAATGGGTGTGAGTCAGAGCTAACCTCCACTTTGTAAACTGGGTATTCGTTACCATCTTCCCAAACGATAGTTTCTTTGGTATTGGCACATGATTTTGTCAAAAACTTGAAGTTAGTTGACAAATCCCAGAAAACAACTGGTCTATAATTTGGATGAATATCTTTTTTCATTACTTTATTTATTGAAATTCCTATTACTTTTCTAAAACGGACTGCAAAATTAGAGATTTCAATCGAAAAAACAAAAACTATACAATTATTTTAGTAGTTTTTTATGATATTTTTACTCAAAGCACATTTGTGAGCAGTAATAGGCATCAAAATACTTACAGCCAAAGAGTTAAGACCGAAAAAATATTTTTATCTTCATACAACTTTGCAGGCTTTTTCTGCATTTACATCATAAGAAACGTCTGTTACGAAACCACTTGATAGCAACCTCGACCATCGAAAGCTTACGAAGCAAAGACCCCATTGCTCAAAAGAATATTTTTGAGCAATACGGTAGTTTTTTGTATCGGGTGGCGTATCGCTACGTGCGAGACCGCATGACGGCCGAAGATTTGGTGGTAGATTCTTTTCTCAAGATTTTTGAAGGTGCTGCCAATTTTAGGTTCGATAATCTGCGGTCGTTTGAGGCCTGGATGAAAAGAATCGTGATTAACGAATCGTTGATGTTGCTTCGGAAGCAAGCAAGTTTTCAGCTAATGCCCGAAAGCGAGGCCATCGAAACTCCCGTTGATGATAATATCTTGGATTCGATTTCGAGCGATGAGATTTATCAACTCATTGCCGAGCTACCCGATGGCTATCGCACAGTATTTAATCTTTTTGCCATTGAGGGCTACTCGCACAAAGAAATTGCCGAGCAGCTACATATCAACGAAGGCACATCAAAATCGCAGCTAAACCACGCTCGAAAACTATTACAGAAGAAAATCCTATATAGGCAAACTGCCAAGCAGAGTGCCATCGAAATTGATAAAGGACATGAAGACAGAGGAGTTTTATAAGAAAATTCAAGATAAAGTCGGTGAAACTGAAATGGATTTTGAAAGAGAATTTCCTTTCGGGAAATCATCGTTTCCAGAATCTCGCTTCGGAGAGTCATCGTCTCTTGAATGGAACAAACAAGATGTATGGCAACGCATCGAGCAAAAACAAACAAAGCGTAAAAAGCCTTTTGTTTGGTGGCAAGCTGCGGCAGCAAGCGTAGTTTTGCTGGGTGGTTTGGCTATGTATTTTTACAACCAAAAAACAGACATAACAACTAATAATCAAGCAATTAACACCTTAAACCCTGCTATTTCAACACAATCAACCTTAAACCCTACTACTACTGAATCTACACAACTGATGGCCACTAACGGCAACCGCAAAAATAATGTGGTTAGTGCAATGGCTATGAGCAAAGAACAACCAGCCCAACAACTTGAAATAAGCCCCAACCAAGAAAATTTAGAGATAGAAGAGCCAACCGTAGCCGTTAACGAAACTCAAAATAATGTTTCACCAAACGAAACAGAACCCACCGCAGCTCAGCAAACACCAGCAAACGAACCCTATAGATTTGTTCCGTACCAAGGTCTTGTAGAAAAAAGAGTGGCTCCACAACGCCGTGAGCGAGTAGCTATTTTGGAAATTCCTGAAGATGAAGAAGATTACAATCAAGCTCCACGAAAAGAAAAAAAGAATGGTTTGATGGCTCGTTTGAGCAGAAAAACGGGTAAAAGAAACCCCGAAATGAACGAAGAATTGCCTGCTGTAAATAATGGTAAACCCAATAAAGTTTGGGCGTTTGTGAAAGAAAGTTTCAAGAATGAAACAATGGCCGCCGACTCGACAAATCGATAGTATTTTTGTCTGTGGAGACACCGCGAATCCTTCAAATTTTTCCCGTTGTCAATGTCTTCTCCGTTGTCAGTGTCTCCACTGGCAATATTTAACCGATTCCACTTATCTAATGAATAAACTGCTCACATTGCTATTTTTATGCGTTGCAACACTCGTTTTTGCCAAAGAAACCACCGATATTGACTCAATCGTGGTGAATATTGGTAAACGCAAACGAATTGTGCTTTGGGGACAAACCAAAGAAGACCTAAAGGCTCTCGAAAAATACGATTTGAATAGAATTGTGGTGCAAATGAATCAGGATTTGGACGAAATGCCCTCGAACGTTCGTCGAAGTTTCCGACAAGACTACGAAGGAAATAGCTATACCAAAGAAATGACCACCCAACGCCAACTGGAAGGTATGACTTCGTGGCAACGCCTCAAACGCAATACCTACCTCAATCTCTCGGTGGGGCTAAACTCAGCTAACTATCTATCTGTCAGCACCGTTACTTACAATCCGTTTAAGATGACGGAACAAATTTTTCGTCAAAACTTCCTGACTTCGCCAAGTTTGAGCGTGGCATTAATGCGTCAAGAAAGTTTTATTCGTACTGGTCATAAAGAAATTGTACTACGCTACGGCTTTGATGTGAGTTGGTACCATTTGCGGAGCATCAGCACCAAACGTAATGCTTATTTGCTTCGCCTCAATAGCCTTGATAATACAAAGTATGATACCGTGGCGGTTTTCAAACCCGCCCGAAATGGCGATAATTACTATACCGTTGACCGCCTAAACGCCACCGCTTTACCGAAAGAAATCACGCCTTATACCAATAACCAGTCGTTGTTTTATACTGATTTTAAGATAATTCCAACCATCAATTTCTACGGACAACACAATCAAAAAACCTTCAATTTTGGCATTGGGGCGTATATCGGAATGTTGCTGAGAGGCAGCAGAAACTACGCCGAAATAAAAGCCCTCAATCGGCAAGAAACAAAAGTAAGCATCAAAAACCCAGAGAACCCCTACCGCTACGGAATTATTCTGAATATGGGCTATGGTGTGGTTAACCTTTTTGTGGAAGCTGATATAAAAAATGTTTTCTTGAATAAAGTAGAACGAAGCTCAGCTACTCAAAATATTACAACCGTTGGTTTGAGATTTGGGAGGTGAAAAGTATTTTTAGGGCGAGACAGTTTGTTAACATCTCAAATATTGTCTTAGTTGAGCTACTGTATTAAGCCTTTTTTTATTACTTTTACAGCACCCTTCCTGACATTTGTAAGGCGGAAAGGGCTATAAGTTTATACCATTTTCTTATCACGTAAACCTCATCCATCGTCTCACTTTGGAGTTAGCAATAATACTACAATTACTTACTATTAGTACGTTTAAAACGAAAATCATCAATTAATTTATGAAACGATTAGCTTCAATTCTGATTCTATCTATAATCATTTTAACATCATGCCAAAAGAAACTGTCTTTAGAAAAAGACATTAAAGCATTAGAACAATTAAACAAGAAGTGGAACGATAATATTCTTTCAGGAAATAGAGCAGCGAATGCAGATTTTTTCACTAAAGACGGAATTAGAATTGAAGGAGGAAAAATCTATTCAGGCAGGGAAGAAATCAGAACTTTATTCGGCAGTCAAATCGTACAAAGAAAATATGTGCATCAAGAGAATAAAATTCAAAAAATTTGGCAATCAAAAAAAAATATTACAGCTGAAATAATCCAAATTCAATCCTATATTCAAAATGAAACTGGTGATACTATCACTAAAAGGAACGCAGCTATTGCAATTTATGAACGTCAACCAGATGGGTCTTTGAGATTAGCCTATAATTTAAAAACAGAACTTAGTAATTAGTATAAAATAGAATGACCAATACTATTTTTTAACTGTGTTTCAGTTCCCTCAGAGTCTCCCGAAGGCACGTAGGGGACTCTGAGGGCGAGGGTATCAGGAACACCAATAAAAGCAAATAGAAGAAACAGGCTAAAAACTAATGGCAGTTAAATTAAGACAAGACCAACGAGAAGCGATATACTTTGTAACATTCACGTGCCACCGTTGGCTACCCTTATTCGAAGAGACAAAGTTGTATGATAATATTTACGGTTGGTTCAAAATATTGCAAGAGCAAGGTATCAAAACGGTCGGTTATGTTTTAATGCCAAATCACTTACATTGTATGCTCTATTTATCAAAAGAAGCTCCAGAATTATATAAAATTATCAGCAATGCAAAACGTTTCATGGCTTATGAGATAGTGAAGAGATTGAAAGCAAGTAATAAAGACGATTTATTGAAAAAACTTGAAGAAGGTGTAAAAGCAAAAGAAGGTAAAAAGGGGAAGTTACATCAAGTTTTTCAAGAAAGTTATGATGCTAAAGAGTGTTTTAATGAGCCATTTATCAGACAAAAAGTTGAGTATATGCACAAAAATCCTGTAAGTGGTAGATGGAATTTAGCAAGTGACTATTTATCATATCTGCATTCTTCGGCAAGATTTTATGACTTGAATGAGGTAAACGAACTCGTAATTTTAACCCATTTTCAAGATGTTTGAGTTTGATAGTCCAATGCCATCAGTGTCCCTTGCAGGAGACACTGATGGAACGATTGGTTTAAGATTTGGGCGGTAAAATTCTTTTTTATTATTTTTACAAAACTCTTCAATAAAGTTGTTTTAGTTCCCTCAGAGTCTCCCGAAGGCACGTAGGGGACTCTGAGGGCAAGGGGCTTTGCGAAAAAGGTGCAACATATTCATCCAAAAACATAGACCAGTGCCTCAGAGTCCCTTGCAGGAGACTCTGAGGGAACGAATGAAAAGTTATTTTTCAATCGTATCTTTGAAAAATCTTTTTAAATAAATCCATTTTAAAGTTTTTTCTAAGCATTCTTCATGAAATCACAAACTAAACCCCTCCTACTTACTTGCTCTTGTTTCTTTATTTTTGTGGCAAGCACATTCGCTCAACCTAAAAAACAAAAAGAAATTGCCGTTATTGGTTATTATGCAGGCAATAGTCAAGACATCGACCAATATCCAGTCGATAAACTCACACACATTATTTTTTCATTTCTGCACCTAAAAGGAAACATACTGGCAGTTGACAATAAAAACGACAGCCTGACTATCAAGCGTTTAGTAGAATTGAAAAAGAAAAACCCAAAACTCAAAGTTATTCTTTCGTTGGGTGGCTGGGAAGGCTGCTACACTTGTTCGGGCGTGTTTTCTACCCAAAAAGCACGAGAAGAATTTGCGGTTTCGGTGAAAAAACTTTTTGTAAGTTTCAATGCTGATGGCCTCGATTTAGACTGGGAATATCCTGCCATTGCTGGCCCTCCTGGGCATCCATTTATGCCCGAAGATAAACCAAATTTTACGGCACTCATCAAAACTCTCCGAACCACTTTTGGTAATAAATACGAATTAAGTTTTGCGGCGGGTGGTTTTACCAAATACATTGAAGAATCGGTTGAATGGGAAAAAGTTACGCCTCTGCTCGACCGAATCAATCTGATGAGCTATGATTTAGTACATGGATACAGCGAAGTAAGCGGCCATCACACGGGTTTGTATTCAACTCCACAACTAAAAGAGTCGGTTGACAATGGTGTAAAAATGCTCATAGCCAAGGGCGTGCCTGCCAATAAAATTGCGATTGGAGCGGCCATGTATGGTCGAGTATTTAAGCTAAGTGCCACCGAAAACAACGGACTTTATCAACCTTGTAAGTTTGAGCGAGGGGTTTCTTATAATAGTTTGGAAAAGTATTTAGCCGAACACAAAACCTACAAAAAATATTGGGATTCCACGGCTCAAGCTCCGTATCTGTTTTCGGAAGAAGAAAAATTGTTTTTCTCTTACGACGACCCCGAATCAATGAAACTCAAAACCGAATACGTAATCAAGAATAAACTAAACGGCATTATGTTTTGGCAATTACGAGAAGACAAACCACAAAACGGCCTACTCGAAGTAATTGATAAAACGCTGAAAGCGAGGTAAGTGGCAAGCCATGGTTATTTGTAGATTAGTTATTGGTTACTTGTTAATTAAGAAGTGTTAAGTTTAAGATAGTTTTATCCTATTCCTCAATAACAAAAAAGTGTCTCGGTACCTGAGCAGAGTCGAAGGTCGAGACACTTTTTTATTCACAATTAGTGGACTATCGACCACCGACCGTTGACTATTTCTTAGCAATTCTGTAAAGACGGCCTTGGTCAGTAACGGCGTATAAAGCACCATCTTTGCCTTGCGTTACATCACGGAAACGTTGGAATTCTTCCGAAAGTAATCTTTCTTCGCCTACTACTCGGTTGTTTTCGATAACCAAACGAGCAATGTGCATACCGCTCAAACAGCCTACGAAAAGGTTATTTTTCCACTCTGGAATCATATCTCCGCTATAAAAAGTCATTCCACTCGGCGAAACTGATGGGTCCCAATAATAAACAGGTTGTTCCATACCTTCTTTTTGTTGAATAACTGGGTCACCAATTTGTTTTCCGCTATATTCAATTCCGTAAGTAATTGTTGGCCAACCGTAGTTTTTTCCTGCCTGTACATGATTGATTTCGTCGCCACCTCTTGGTCCAAACTCATTCGAGAATAATTCGCCTGTTACTGGGTGAAAAGTTAAACCTTGCACATTGCGGTGTCCGTATGAGTACAATTCTGGTTTTGCACCTTCTTTGCCAATAAATGGATTTCCTGCTACGGGTTTCCCATCGGTTGTGATGTGTAAAATTTTTCCGAGGCTTGAATTTAACTCCTGTGCTTGTGGGCGAGTAACTCTATCCGAACGCTCACCTGTACTCACAAAAAGGTTTCCATTTTTATCAAAAACAATTCTTCCACCGTAATGCAAGTTCCCTTTGTGGGCAGGAGTTGCTCGGTAAATAACCGTTGCACCTTCAATTTTGGTTTCATCGGCCGAAAGTTTTCCTTTCGCTACCGAAGTGAGGGTTCCACCTTCAACATTCTCAGAGAATGTCCAGTAAATCATACGATTTTTCTGAAAATTCGGGTCGATGGTAATTCCCAACAAACCACCTTGACCATCTGAATTTACGGCTGGTGCTCCCGTAATTGGCTTACTCAATTCACCACTTACTTTAGCAATTCGCATCACGCCACTTTTTTCGGTGATAATCAATCGGCCATCGGGCAAACTTTTCACACCCCACGGAGAAGTAAGGCCTTCAGTAAGGACTTTAAAGCCATACGGGGTTTGGGTTTTAACGGCTCCAATACGAGTTTGACCTTGAAATGCCGATGGATACGTAGAGTTCGGAGCTTTTGTTTCTACCGAATTGCTGGTACTTTGAGCAAACGAAGCATAGGCCAGCGTACTGAAAGCTAATGAGAATAAAATATGTTTTTGCATTTATTTGTTGATTTTACGATAAAAATACTACTATTTAAGCCAAAATACTATTAATTTCTTGTAATTCTGAATCCGAGAAAGACGTGTTTTTCAGACATTCCAATGAATCTGTCAATTGTTGAGGCTTGCTCACACCCAAAATAACCGACGTAATGCGTGGGTCTTTCAATACCCAAGATAAGGCCATTTGTGCCAAGTTTTGTCCACGTTTTTCGGCCAGTGCATTCAGTTTGATTACTTTATTTACGTTTTCTTCTGTAATTCTGTTTTCTTCAATTGCCCCATTGCCACGCCCCGAAGCCGCTCTCGAATCGGCAGGAATACCTTTGATATATTTGTTTGATAATAAACCTTGTGCCAACGGCGAAAACGCTACGCAACCCGCACCATTTGCCTCTAAAACATCGAGCAAACCACCTTCTACCCAACGGTCGAACATCGAATATTTGGCTTGGTGAATGATGCACGGCGTGCCTAATTCTTTCAGAATCTTGGCTGCTTTTTCGGTATCTGCCGCACTATAATTCGAGATTCCCGCATACAAAGCTTTTCCTTGACGAACAATCAGGTCGAGTGCTGCCATTGTTTCTTCAAGCGGTGTTTCGGGGTCTGGGCGGTGATGATAAAAAATATCAACGTAGTCTAAGCCCATTCGCTTCAAACTCTGGTCTAAACTCGAAACTAAGTATTTTTTAGAACCCCACTCACCGTACGGCCCTTCCCACATATAAAAACCCGCTTTGGTCGTAATCACTAATTCATCTCGGTAGGGTTTCAAATCTTTTTTCAGGACTTGCCCGAAAGTTTCTTCGGCCGAACCCGCTGGTGGGCCATAATTATTGGCTAAGTCGATATGCGTAACGCCGCTATCAAAAGCCAATTTTAAGATTGTACGGGCATTTTCAAAATTATCAATGCCACCGAAATTATGCCAAAGCCCCAACGAAAGTGCTGGGAGTTTTAGTCCGCTTTTACCACAACGACGATACTCCATATCCTGGTATCGCTGCGGTGATGCTGTGTAATTCATAGAATTTGTAGGTTTTGTTTAAGTGCTAAAGCAAAATTAAGCATACTGAACTTAGAATCTTTATTTCAAGTTTTAGACATACGATGAAGATTTTGAGCGAAAATACATTCGCATAAAACCATTAACATCATAAACCATTAACTTTAGTGCAAAGTTGGGATTTCTTCTCAGAAAAAGCATTGAACTGGAACAAGAAATAAAAATTTAGGTCGAATTCATGCACGAAAGCATTCAAAACTATATTTCACGCTTTGTGAGTCTCACACCCGAAGAATTATCGGTCGTAGAAAATTGCATGCAGTTACAGGAAATTCCTAAAAAAACAATACTTCTCAACGCTGGCGATGTCTGTAATTTTGAAGCCTATGTACTGAAAGGCTGTATCCGAGAATATTTTATTGACCACAAAGGCCAAGAACTAACGCTCGAATTTGCAGTGGAAGATTGGTGGGTAAGCGATATTACGAGTTTCGAGAATCAGACTCCGAGCATTATGTATATCGAAACGCTCGAAGATTGCGAACTTTTGGTGCTTTCTCGTGCCGCAAAAGATGAATTATTGGCTCGTGTTCCGAAACTCGAACGCATGTTTCGGCTCATGATTCAGCGACATTTGAGTGTACTTCAAAAACGGCTGTTCCGCACGGTTTCCTACACCGCAATGGATAAGTTTGAGCAATTTCTGAGACGCTACCCTTCGCTTCCACAGCGAGTACCACAGCATTATATTGCTTCGTACCTGGGCATTACGCCCGAATTTTTAAGTAAATTACGGAAACGACAGATGAAATCGTAGGACTGTATCACATGCACCTAAAGCCAAACAAAAAAGCATTGCTCGAAACCGAACAATGCCTTCTCTGTATCTATTATGCTATTATTTTTTATACATCACTTGTTTCACTGCATCTACCGTACGTTTTACGTTTGGTAATGTTGCTTCAATAAGTGTTGGAGCATAGTGAAGCGGAATATCCATATTGTTTACACGAATCACTGGTGCATCTAAATAATCAAACGCATAACGTTGTAAGTGGTATGTAATTTCTGATGAAATAGCTGCCAATGGCCACGCTTCTTCAACTACCACGCAACGGTTGGTTTTCTTCACTGAATTGATAACAGTTGCATAATCAATCGGACGAACGGTGCGTAAGTCGATTAATTCTACTTTGATACCGTCTTTCTCTAACTCAGCAATGGCAGGAAGAACAACTCTCGGAATCATTTTCCCGAACGAAACGATTGTTACGTCAGAGCCTTCTTTTACTACATTGGCTTTACCAAGTGGAAGAATATATTCGCCTTCTGGCACTTCGCCTTTATCACCATACATTTGCTCCGACTCCATGAAGATAGTCGGGTCGTTATCACGAATCGAGGCTTTCAATAAACCTTTTGCATCATAAGGGTTGCTCGGTACTACTACTTTCAAACCTGGTGTGTTAGCAAACCAGTTTTCGAAGTTTTGTGAGTGTTGAGCTCCTAACTGGCCTGCATTTCCTGTTGGGCCACGAAATACAATCGGACAAGAGTATTGACCAGCCGACATTGCCATAAATTTGGCTGCCGAGTTGATAATTTGGTCGATAGCAACCAAAGAAAAATTGAAAGTCATAAATTCGACAATCGGACGCAATCCGTTTACGGCAGCTCCAACTCCAATTCCACCGAAACCTAATTCGGCAATAGGTGTGTCGATAACTCGTTTTGGCCCGAATTCATCTAACATCCCTTGACTTACTTTATAAGCACCGTTATATTCGGCTACTTCTTCACCCATCAAGAAAACGTTTTCGTCACGACGCATTTCTTCCGATAAGGCTTCACGTAGGGCTTCTCTAAATTGTATTTCTCTCATTTTCGCTTAGAATTTTGCATTTTTGCGGACGTAAAATTAGTGCATCTGCCCCGAAACTCAAAACAATCTTGAGTAATATTCAATATTTTAGGCGGTGTGGCGTTTCTAAGGTTTATCTTTCAATACTGCATATTTTATAATCAACTGACAATAAACTACTTACGAACCCCAACGCCGACGAATATTGGTAGAAAAATTGTTTAAATATCAATAAAAAGAAAAGCGTCAGTTTTTCAACCGACGCCTCATCTTCACTGTAAATAGTCATTATTTCACATCATTAGCACTAATAGCATTTCCTTGTAAGGGCGGAATGCTGCCGCCCAAAGGCCTAAACATATCAAGGTCGTAGAACAAATAGGCCAATTTGATTACGCCACGAGCGTAGGGCTTCAATGTTCCATCTTTTGTTCTTTCAAAAACCTCCTTTATTTGTATTAGATAAGTATCTTCATTTTTGGCCATTGCAGCCAAATATGCTATAGAGCCGCTTCCAAAAATTGTCTGATTGGCAACTTTCTTACCATCTCTAAGCAGAGATACATCAAACTCTTGCACGAATAACTGTTTTTTTTCTTTTCGGTCGCTTTCATAAAACGGAAAGGTCTTGAGCGACAGCTCGGTATCTCTACGACCAAAAGCTAAGTTTGATGGAGCAATTTTTCCGTTAATTAGGCATTGTACTTTAATGATTTTCTTCTTTTCTTCCTGGGGAGGCTCAGTTTCTTCATTATCATTCTGAGCGAAGCATGTAGTGGTTATTAGGCCCAAAGCGATAGCCATCGCTCTGAGTCTGAGTTTGGAAAAGTTTTTCATTTTACAGCAATATTTTTAGTGAGACTAAAAAGTTGAACATTTGTGTTTTGATGTTAGTAAGCAAAAGTTTTATTATTGAACGGTATCAAAAGGCGTGCCAAATCATTTTTTAGAAAATTATTGCTTATTTTGCCCTCTAAATTCACTGAGAGTAATTAACAAGAGTTAAAGTCTTGATTATCAAATCAAGTAACTTAACATATCTCGCTTAAATCAATAATCATTTTTGCTTTTTAAAGGAGTATTTATCATGCCAATTAATATACGTCCAGCCGTTTTAATCATCGAGAATCAGCAAATTCTGACTATGCAGTATCAATATGGCGGACAAGAAGTTTATAATTTACCTGGGGGAAATTTAGAGCTGGGCGAACACCTAAGCGACGCTCTCATGCGTGAAATGCACGAAGAATTAGGTATTGAAGTAAGTATCGGGGAAATGATTTTGGTAGGAGAAGTGTATTTTGAAGACCGTAAGAAGCACACGCTACATCTACTTTTTGAGGGCAAAATCACAGCAGGAATTCCGACTCTAAATCCTGCTGAAACTTCGGCATTGGCCACTAAGTGGCTTGATATAGACAAGTTAAATACAATAAATCTCTACCCAAACCTCTCAAAATCAATTCAAGATTATTTAGCAGGAAAACTGAATAATAAATACATCGGAAAGATTGACCAACAGTGGTTTTAGAAAGCACTTGCCTTCATGGCTCGAACCTTTGGCGAGTAAAGATAAAGTAAGGCAACTACCGTAAAACTACCCATTGCCGCAAAGGCAATTGGGAAGCGGCTGGCGTTGTTGCCATAAATCCATGCCGAAAGGAATGCTCCTAAACCAATGCCCGCTTCGAGCGAAATATACATCGTAGCCAGTGCTCGGCCACGATTTTCTTCTTCGCATAAATCGACTGTCCACGCTTGTGTAATGGGTGAAATAACCCCCAAAGCCAAGCCAAACAGAATGGCTGAGCCCACAAAGGTGTACATATTACTCACAAAAACAGGCAGCATCATTCCAGCAATCAACACCATACAGGCCCAACGAAGTACAGAAACTCGACCATTTCGGTCGGAGAATTTCCCTGCTACAACTCGAATAAACAACGATGAAAGTGTGTATATGAGAAAGAAAATGCCTTTATTTTTTAGCCCAACAACTTTTGTCAAATCGGGTGCGAGTGTCACGACTGCCCCGTAGCTAAACGAAGTCAAGAAAACCACAATCGCTGCTGGTAAAACCATTCGGTCAAACATATCATCTCGATTGACTTTCAGCGAATTAAGGGTAAACTTTTCTTGTTTTTCTTTCGGCAAAGTCTCTTTCATATTATACAAAATTGCAATCGAAATAAGAGCAAACATCGACGACACATAAAACAGCACATTAAGCGAAAACGTAGTGGCAATCCAGCTTCCCAAAGCAGGACCAAAAGCCATACCGAGGCTTCCCATCAGGCCATGCATTCCCATTGCTTCTCCCCTTCTATGCACTGGTACAATATCGGCAATGTAGGCGGCTGTTCCTGTAGGTTTAAATCCTGTAGAAAAACCATGCACCAAACGCAAAAATAAAAAAGGATAAACCGTAGTAACCAACGGATAGAAAAATCCACAAACGAAGCAAACCAATGACCCAAATGCCATCACAGGCACACGCCCAATACGGTCGGTCAGGCGGCCACTAAACGGACGAGAAAAACCAGCCGTGAGCGTAAATAAACTAATGATTAGCCCTTTGTACTCTTCGCCGCCTAAACTTGTTAGATAATCGGGCAACTCAGGTATGAGCATATTGAAGCTACAAAAGAACACCAACGAACTAATACAAAGCAGCCAAAATTGAAGTGAAAATATACTATCAGATTGTTTTTTCATAGAATCAAAAGCCTCAGCAGCCCCAAAGAAGTTCTAAAATATGCAGGCTTTTACCCTTTTTAGAAGATTTTTTTGCAAAAATAAGGTCAAAAACCCGAAATAGAAAGGCATTTTATTTATAAAAGCTTTTAGTAATAAGTTCGTACAAGAAAATATTTTTCATTTTTATTTAAACCTTGTGCAACCTTTTGAATCAAATGATACGTCAATTATCTCGGAGACTTCCGAGTATTGTCAAAATAAAATTCCTGGTCAATTTTTATGAAGAGATGTGTACACAATAATTTTTTATGTATTACTCTTAAACTAACAAAGTCAAAATGAAAACCATTTTTTTTAAAATTACAACGTTAAGCCTTGCTTTAGGTACAGCAATGATTGCTTGTGATAAGACAGCAAACAACGTAACTTCCAGTGAACAACTGGCTAACGCAGTAGTAGATAGCCAAACTGCTAATGAGCAATCAGAAGCAGCTTATGAATTAGCAGATGATGTAACATTTATGCCATTTGGCGGCAGAAATTTTAGAGAAACAGGGGAAAATCTTGATAAAGGCAACGGTTTCTTTCCTGTGCTTGGTATTGGTTGGAACAGACCTTGGCAAGGAAAAGATGGAAATTGTGCAACCGTAACGAAAACAGTAGCCAACAATGTTATCACGATTATTTATGACTATTCGTCAGCAACAGGTGGTGTGTGTGGAACAACACCAGTAGGTGGCAAAATGACAATCACAATGCCTGTAAAACCAGATTCGACATTCTCAGGCACATTGGTTAGAACAGTCACTTATGATAACCTAAAGCGTGATTCACTTACCGTAAATGGCTCGCACACTATCACTACCACCGTAGTAAGTGGCAAAGCAACCGCCAGCGAGAAATTGGCAAAAATGACAATTTTAAACTCCAATTCGGGTAAAACAATTACTTACACGAGTACACGCTCAAGAAAAGTAGATAACAAAGGTACTTCTAACCGCAACGACGACGAATCATCAGTAACTGGTTCAACAACGGGTAGCTCAAGCGATGGTACAACATTCTCAAGCAATATTACAAAAGCCCTTGTTACTAAAAACTCATGTTCTTCATCAAAAGGATTCCCTGTAAGTGGAACAGAAGAAATTGTAGCAGCAGATGGCACAAAAAAAATAGTTGATTACGGCGATGGTACTTGCGATTTAAAATATACAGAAACCACCAACGGTGTGACTGTAGAAAAAGAAAGAGCAAGAGGCGGCAAAGGCAAGAAGTAATCAATAGTTTAATGATAGAATTTTTCAATTTTTCATAGAATAATAGAAAAAGGTTAGTAACACGTTTAAACATTCGGAAAGCGTTGCCAAAATTTTGGCAACGCTTTTTTTATTCATCAATCAAAAGCCTTTTCTTTGTATAAATACCTAAAAATAAAACCAATGAAACAATACGTAGTAGTGGCCCAAGATGGCCGTGATGAACAAGCACTCGACCGCCGTATGGCCGCACGCCCAGTACATTTGGCAGGAGCAAAAGCACTAAAAGCCAATAATAATTTTATCGTAGGTGGAGCCATGCTCGATGATAACGAAAAAATGATTGGTTCAGTAATGATTTTGCAGTTTGAAAATGATGAAAAAATGCAAGAATGGTACGATAACGAGCCCTACATTAAAGAAGGCGTTTGGAAATTTGTAGAGGTAATGCCTTTTAGAGTTGCTGACATTTAATCTTAGCATTAACATAATCTATTCAACCCTCACTCACAAATATGAAAATCAGCTTATGGCCTATTTGTTGTCTGTTTATTGTGGCTTGCCAATCGAATAAACCCGAAACTAAGCAAGAAAAATCATTGCCGATTGAAGGTACGTGGAAACTTTTGTCGGGTACTATCATCGAAAATGGGGATACGACCGTGACGTCTTACACCGAAAAGGTGTCATTTATCAAAATCATCAATGATTCACATTTTGCTTTTCTGAAACACGCCTTACCCAACAATAATGACTCTACGGCATTTGATGCAGGTGGTGGTAGCTATACTTTACAGGATAGTACCTACACCGAACGCTTAGAATATTATAAAGAGAAAGCGTGGGAAAATAATGATTTCAAGTTTACGGTCAGTATTAAAAACGATACACTTATTCAAACTGGCATCGAAAAAGTTGAAAAAGCTGGGGTAAATAGATTGAATATTGAAAAGTACGTTAGATTGAAAAAATAACTTATGCCCGATTTACAAAACTTTCTTCTCTTCGCTTTAGCGGCATTGATGCTCAATATCACCCCTGGGAATGATATGATTTTTGTTATTTCTCGAAGTCTAAGTTATGGCACAAAAGCGGGTATTTATGCCGCACTGGGCATCGGATTGGGGTGTTTCGTGCATATTTTTGCTTCAGTAGTTGGGCTTTCGGTTATTATTCAACAATCTGAAGTTTTGTTTAATATAATCAGATATGCAGGAGCAGCATATCTGATT
>JALQYE010000067.1 GCA_023254245.1 Emticicia sp. | reverse complement strand
AACATCCAATGTCCATGTACACTCGAATGCCAATCAAGGCAACCATAAAAACTTGGATGTAATTGAGAAGGCAAGAGTTTGTGGTCTTCTGCCGTATCTGAACTATGCCCTGTTTTATTCGGAAACTCCTGATTGATGCAATGTAACGGTAAAGTCGATAACTTTTCAGCAATCTCTTGGGTAAAAAGCTCTGATTTTACTTGGGCTTCGACACGGACTGAAAACAGCAAAAGAATAGCAAAGCCAATGATGAACTTTCGTAAGAAAAATTTATTGATGAGCATTTGTTAGGTTTTTGAATAATGAAAAAGTCAAAGTTAATAAAAAACTTTTTCTAAATCTGACCAAAAACGCCCTATTTTTAATATATAATGGCTTTTATTATCAGTCAATATTTATTAAAAGTATTTACCAATCTAAACAGTCAGACCAAATAAAATTTTGCTAAAAACCTAAAAAATGACCGTTCTTTACAAAAAATCTACCTATCAAAACCCTTAAAATAAAAATCTCAATTTTTTCTTTTCTTTAATTTTGAAATAATTTACATTTGTTACGAGTTTTAAATTTAGACAAAGACTTGTCTGATATTTAGACTGATAATCGTGCTTTTTTCCCTATAATCTTAATCGGAGGCTTTGGCCCCCAAAGAAAAATCATGGAAACGTGGTTGAAAAAAAAATTGCGTGGTGACTGGCAAATCTGGTTCATCATCGTGCTTCTATCTTTATTTAGTATGCTGGTCGTTTACAGTGCCAGTTCTGCTCTTGCCTACAAAAAAGCAGGTGGAAATACCGAAAGCTACCTTCTTACTCATACAGCTCACTTACTACTTGGTCTATTCGTTATATGGGTTATTCACCGCATTGATTATACAAAATATGCAGGAATCTCAAAGATTTTACTTTGGATTACGCCTATTTTATTGGCTTACACGTACTTTTTCGGTACAACCGTTGGTGGAACAAAACGCTGGATTAGTCTTTTTGGAGTCTCTTTTCAATCTTCCGATTTAGTGCGTTTGGTCCTTATCACCAATTTAGCTGCTATGTTAGCTCGCCGTCAGAATGTAGAATACACTCAAAAAACGTTAAGAGGTTTAATATTTTGGTGTGGTTTACTTTGTGGAATGCTCGCCATCACTAACTTCTCAACTGCAATAATTTTAGGCGTTACATGTTTCTTAATTATGTACATGGGCCGAGTACCAAGCCGCTATTTATTCCGAATGGCTTTCTCAGTTATTGGAGCGTTGGTAGTAGTGATGGGTGTAAGTATCTATTTATATTCAAGGGGCGTTGAATTTGGTCGTGGACAGGTAGTATTGGAACGTATTGAAGCGTTTGCAAATATTGATATAAACAGAGATAAGGTAATAGGCAATCCTGACCGAGACGATAGCTTTCAGAAAGAGCAAGCCATGATTGCTATTGCTCGTGGTGGAGCAATTGGCATTGGGCCTGGTAATAGTTTCCAACGTAACTATTTGCCCGAAGCATTCTCTGACTACATCTATGCTATTATTGTAGAAGAATACGGTATGATAGGTGCTATTTTCGTGATGGGTTTGTATCTTTGGCTTTTATATCGAGGTTTGAAAAACGTAAGCAATACCCAACGAGCGTTCGGAGGACTTTTGTGCGTAGGTCTTACCTTTAGTATTGTATTCCAGGCATTTATCCACATGTTTATCAATGTAGGTTTAGGGCCAGTTACTGGACAAACATTACCACTAATGAGTATGGGTGGAACCTCTATTTTATTTACAGCGGTGGCTATTGGTATTGTGCTAAGTGTGAGTAAAGAAGAATATGACGAAAAAGCATTAAATACCTGAAATCTGTCTTTAATCAAAAATAAGTCACTTGTGGCTTAAAACAAATAAAAGTTCCCCTTTAGGGGCGGAGGGGTTTTATGAAAAAAATTATTATCAGCGGAGGTGGTACTGGCGGACACATTTATCCAGCGGTTGCGATTGCAAACGAACTAAAAGCCATTGATTCTACCAACGAAATTCTTTTTGTTGGAGCAGAAGGTAAAATGGAAATGGAGAAAGTGCCAAAAGCAGGCTACAAAATCATTGGCTTACCAATTGCGGGCATTAATCGCTCCAATATGTTAGCTAATTTGGGGTTACCTATCAAACTGATAAAAAGTCTTTGGAAAACCTATCGAGTTATTAAAGATTTCAAGCCAGACATTGCGATTGGTGTGGGTGGATACGCCAGTGGCCCCACGCTCATTATGGCTAATTTCTTAGGTGTTCCAACGCTGATTCAAGAGCAAAATTCTTTTGCGGGTGTAACTAATAAATTTGTATCAAAAAAGGCTCAAAAAATTTGTGTAGCCTACCCAAATATGGAGCAATTTTTTCCGAAAGAAAAAATTGTTATGACGGGAAACCCAGTAAGAAAAGATATCTTAGAAACAAACTCAAAGCGAGAAGAAGCATTCAAACATTTTGGTCTTGACCCTGAGCGTAAAACACTTTTAGTAATTGGCGGTAGCCAAGGAGCACGAACTATCAACGAAGCTATTTTTGCGGGTTTGAATGATTTAATCTCAAACGACTTGCAAGTTATTTGGCAAACAGGCAAATTATTCATTGATAAAGCTAAACAAGCGGTTGAGTCGCTACAAACGCAGCGAGTTTTTGTCTCGGATTTTATTTATGAAATGGATTTGGCTTATGCTGCTGCAGATTTAGTTGTTTCTCGTGCGGGTGCCCTGTCGGTTTCAGAACTTTGTTTGGCCGAAAAACCCTCTATTTTAGTACCACTACCAACCGCTGCCGAAGACCATCAAACCCAAAACGCTATGAGTTTGGTCAATGTAAAAGCCGCTTGGTTAGTGAAAGACGCTGAAGCAAGAGATGTTTTAGTAGATGATGTAATAAAATTGGCCGATAATAAAGCTGAAATGCAGCAGTTAAGCCAACATATCAAAACACTGGCCAAACCCAACGCAGGTAAAGAAATTGCCACGGAAGTGCTGAAAATCATTAACGGTCGATAGTCCACAGACAACAACGTTCTGTTGTTTTATCTAAGAAATTATGAAGATATTTTTTTCTGAAAATAGAGTAGATTATTCGACTTATACTTTCGACTATGCGATTTATTGTTTGAAAGAATTGCAAAACGAATTGCCCGAAATCTATGAAAAAGGATTTCTGCCTTACACAGGAAATTTAAGCATCGAAGGAGATACTTTTTACTTAGCTCGAAGTCTAAGAGTTGAACTTGATAGATTTGAAGATACTTCCGAAAATCGCCGAGTAAATCGTTTAGTAGAACCGCTTAGTGTTCAATTGGAAGTTATCAAAAAAGAAGATTTTGACCTCAATAACCCTGATTTTGTAAGTCTTAGCCAAGAGTACATTTCACAACGTATCGGCGAAGACAACATGAGCATGGAGCGTTGGCAGTATATTTTATCCAGAGAAACTGGCACCCACATTTTCCGATTTAGCATTGATGGTAAATTAATCGGTTTTGTCTTTGCAGTTCTCGAAGGCGATATGCTGCATTATTGGTTTGCCTTCTTTGATACCGAATATATGCGAACGCATTCGCTTGGTAAGTGGCTCATGTGGCGAGTGATAAAATGGGGAAAAGAAAACGGACTAAAATACGTTTATCTTGGAACAGCCTATAAATCATCGGCTTTGTATAAAATCCGTGACCATAAAGGTTTAGCCTATTTTGATGGTTATCGCTGGAATCGAGACGTTGAACGCCTGAAAAACCTTTGCAAGAATGATTTAGAACCCAAAACTGCCGACGAATTTAAAACTTTGGAAAACCAAAATGATTTTCTGAGACAATTATGAACTGAAGATTAGTTACGAATCGCGAAGGGAGTTTTCTCCAATAACCAAAAGAAAAACCTACAATTTATTAATAATTAATTTACCAATACAAAGCAATAAAATTTCCTAATACCTATAAAAATGTTTCGTAATACCAACTTCGGAAAAATTGGCAAAGTGCTATTGGGGCTGATAGCGATTGGAGCCGTTGTGGTTTTGATTGCCTTTTCGACCGATAGTTTTTCATCGAATCGCTGCAAAAAGATAGAGGTAAACATCAAAAATGCTGACGAACAGTTTTTTCTTAACAAACATGATGTTGAGAACTTAGTTACTCGGAATGGAAGCGACCAGCTCATCGGGAAACTTTATGATAAAATCGACCTTCGAGAAATTGAGCAAAGGGTTTTGAAGAATCGACAAATTAAGAGTTGCCAAGTATTTAGAGGAGTTGAAGGAACGCTCAACGTTGATATTGAGCAGCACATTCCGATTGCCCGAATTTTAATGGCCGATGGCCGTGAAGATGTATATGTTGACGCCGATGGAAGTTTTTTTCCATTATCAGACCGATATTCCGCAAGAATTTTATTGCTTTCGGGCGAATATTTCCGAAATTTGTCGAACTTAAAATCTAAGCGTCAGGAAAAGAATCTACAATTTATAAATTTTATCAACGAGGATTCCTTTTTGAAGGCACAGTTCACGCAACTTGAGATTGATTCTAATGGCGACATTAGCATTGTTCCATTGGTTGGAAACCACATTATTGAGTTCGGCGAACCAACAAATATTGAAAATAGATTAAATAGATTGAAGATATTTTATAACCAAATCCTACCCGTTAAAGGCTGGGATGGTTTTTCGTCGGTAAGTGTAAAATACGACGGGCAAATTGTATGTAAGTAAAAGCTGTGACTTTTAGCCATTATTTTTCGGACTAAAAGCCTTATAAAATAAGACAGGAATGAATAAAGGTGTAATCGTAGGTATTGATATTGGTAGCACAAAAATTTGTGCCGTGGCAGGTATTATGGACCACATCGGGAAAGTAAAAATTCTTGATATGGTAGAAGAACCTACCCAACGTGGACGTGTATCGAATGGAACGGTAGTGAATTTAGAGTTTACAGCCCGTGATATTGACCGTATCCTTACTAAATTATCAGACAAAGCCGACATCAATATTCAGAATGTAATTGTAAATATTTCGGGAGAATACGTAGAGGGAAGAAGCCACCAAAACTTTCTGACCCGCAATGATAGCCGCACCACTATTCGCAAAGAAGAAATTGAGAAGTTGGCAGTTGATATACGTAAATCGTTTCGTCCTACTGCTGGAAATGTAATTATTCATACTTTTCCACAAGAATTTATCATTGACCGTGCTTTAGTTCCCGAAAACCCAATCGGACGTTTCGGTGTGACACTCGGTGGTAATTTTTTCTTAATTTCCACACCAAACGACCCACATATTGCTCTCCAACAAACCATCGAAAGCGTTGGGGTAAAGATTCAAGATAATAAGCGTTTTATTCCGCTAAAGATAGTTCATACCCTCTTTTCTCCCTTAGCCGATGCAATGTCGGTCTTGAGCGAAGTTGACAAAAAATTGGGCGTTGCCGTTGTAAATGTAGGAGGAGACACTACCGAAGTAGCTATTTTCCATGAAAGCGGTTTACGTCATATTTCAGTGATTCCGTTTGCAGGTAAAAGCATTACCAATGACCTCGTAAAGGCATTTCAGATTCTACCAGACCACGCCGAGAAACTCAAACTTATCATGGGCGATGTTCCTCCTGCTGAAGTTGGTAAAAATGATATTATCAAAATACCAGGTGTTGAAGGATTACCAGACAAAGAAATTGTTGCGAAAAATGTTAGCGTTATCATTGAAGAACGCCTTAAAGAAATTGCGGCAATGGCAATGGCCGAAATCATGCACTCGGGTTACGAAGGACAGCTTATCAGTGGAGTAGTTCTTACGGGCGGAACCGCTAATATTCGCATGATTAAAGATGTTTTCGACCAAGTAACCAACGGCATGAATATCAGGGTTGGTAATACGGTTCGTAATATCGGAGAGAGTTCTCTAAGCAAAATTATTGACCCGAAATATGCTACGGTTGTAGGGTTGGTTTTATCGGGCTTCTTGCCACTCGACGAGCGAGTACCACAAGAAGTGATTTGGGGAGAAATTCCAGAAAGTCAGCTCCCTCCTAACCCAACCAACGGATTTGAAACCCGTAACGTTGGGCGATACAAAGAGGTTGAACAAGCAGCTCCGCAAGAGGAACCACAACAAAGTGGGGGGCTTTTAGGCTGGCTAAAGCGTCAGGTACAAGCCTCAAAGCCAGACTTGGGTGACGATAGGGGCTATTTATAATTTTTCTGATAAATCAGTATTTTTGAGAGAGAGTTATCTTTTTTTGATGAAGCCCTTCTTTCTTATCAAAAAAATTATTGTAAATTTATTTAAAAGAAAAACAGCTTTTCCTAATCTATAAAATTTCATCACGATGTCAGAAGAACCAGACTACGAACTTGTCCCGAAGAACAAATTCAAGAACATTATTAAAGTAATCGGTGTTGGCGGTGCTGGCTGTAATGCCGTGAAGCACATGCACAACTTGGGCGTTAATGATATTGGTCTGGTTATTTGTAATACAGACCAACAAGCACTTGAGTCTGCATCTCCCGAAATAAAAAGACTACAAATTGGTGTTGAACTTACCAAAGGTTTAGGTGCAGGAACCGAGCCAACAATGGGTAAGAAAGCCGCCGAAGAAAGCGAAAAAGCGATTCGTGAGCTACTCAAAGAACCAACCGAAATGGTTTTCATTACGGCAGGTATGGGCGGAGGTACAGGTACGGGAGCTGCCCCAGTAATTGCTAAAATTGCCAAAGAAATGAATCTGCTTACGATTGCAGTCGTAACCGACCCATTCCCGTTTGAAGGTGGCGATAAGATTATGCAGGCACGCTTAGGTATCGAAGAATTAAAGAAAAATTGCGATACCGTACTTATTATCAAAAATGAGCGTTTAGAAGAGCAATTTGGCGATATGGACATCGAAGAAGCCTATGCTAAAGCAGATGATGTATTGGCTAATGGCGTGAAAAGTATTGCCGAACTTATCACTCGCACAGGTATTATTAACCTTGACTTTGCCGACGTAAAGAAAGTTTTAGGCGGTGCAGGACAAGCAGTGATGGGAACAGCCGAAGCCGAAGGGGATAAGAGAGTTGAAGAAGCCATCAAGTTAGCACTTTCTTCTCCATTGCTCGAAAGTAACGATATTAGCGGAGCTCAAAGAGTCTTATTGAGCATTGCGTATAGCCCAGAATATAAAATTAAACTTTCTGACCAAACCTTGGTAACAAAGTTTGTGGAAAGCCAAATTCAGAGTAAAGCAAGCTTATTTAAGCACGGTTTTGCAACTGACCCTAATTTGGGCAAAAAAGTGCGTGTAACGATTGTAGCGGCAGGTTTTGATTTGGTTGTTGTAGAAGAACCTATTCTAATTCCTGAGCCCGTTGTGGAAAGAATAAAGCCACCTGTTGCAACAACAGTGATGGCCTCTGTGCCACAGCCAACTGCTTCGTTAGGAGCAACTGTAATCAATACAAGTAGTACGCCAAACCCAGTAGATGAAACTGCAACTTATGCAGACATTACCGAGCCAAAAGTTGAGCAAAAAGATACAACCGAGCAGATTAAAGCTATGATTCAGCGATTCATGCGTGAGGGCTATCGTAATCCTGCTTTAAATACAACACCAACTTATGTGCGTAATGGTGTAGAATTACAAGATATTAAGAAACTCAAACAAAATGGTCGCGTATTGGAATATGAATTAGACCAATTGCTTGCCATGATGGAAACAGCAAGATAAGGAGAAATCCACGGTCGATAGTTAACAGTTAGTTTATTTACAATCAATTACTTGTGTGTTTTAAAACTGTCGTTTATATCATTTCGTTTATAAAGAAAACGCCCTCAAAGATGACTTTGAGGGCGTTTTTATTTAAAAATACTTTTCTAAAAGTTTATCGACACTTGTATCTTTTTCGTTCAAAAAAATTGGGTTATGAAAGTTATGCAACTTGTTGAGTAAATAAAATAATTGTAACCTTTCGGTGTCGCTTAATTTTCCTGAAATTATCTTACTTACTTTCAACATTCCATCAAAAGACTTGAAAAGTTCTGCCTGACCGAGTGAGGTAATTTTCAAACGTTTACTTCTTTTATCTTGTTCGTCATCATGTTGTTCGAGTAATTGATTACCAATAAGTCTCTTGATAATCTCCATACCCGTATTTTTTTCATGGATATTCTTTTCTATGACTTGTGTTTTAGTCAAGTTTCCATACTGCCAAACAGCGGCTAAATAGCCAAAATCATCTAACGTTAAGATTGTAGATTCCTCTAAAGCCTTTTTAATATAACTTTTTGCGTATCGGTACATAAAAGCTACTAATTGACCGATATTATTTTCTTCATTTTCAGCAGGAACTTCTACAGGTTTCGGAGTTAATATTCGACCTAAATATTTTTGATTTAAAAACCCCACAAAGTCTTCCATCGAACTATTCTTTGACTGATTTTCAGCTTCAAAACTTTCTAAATCACCTATTATTTTCTGTAAAATGCTATAATTCATTTTTAGTTTAAATATTTCATCCACATAAAAGTGTTTTTTTGTACTAATTTAAAGTATTTAGCACAAAAACAAAACATTTTTTTAGGTGTTTTGTTTAGATGAATAAACACATATTAACAGAAAATGTTGTCGAGCAAATTAGATTATGCTCAATACACACACTCAAACATTCATTTTTATGTATAAAATACTTTATTTTTTTAGCTTTCTAAGTTTAAATCTTGCCTATGCACAAAACACGGGCGAGATTAAAGGAACAATCAAAGACCGACGTACCCAAGAACCTCTAATTGGCGTGGCGATTCAGGTGGAAGGAACTCAAAAAGGCACACAAAGCGACGTAGATGGGAATTTTAAAATCTCTGGAATTCCAACGGGTAGCTATAATATCAAAGCCACTTATGTAGGCTATAAAGCAATTACGAAGTTTAATATCGTAGTATCTTCGGGAAATGCCAATATCATTAACTTCGTGATGGAAGAAGATTCTAAGCAACTCAATGAGGTACAAGTCGTAGTAAATCGCTCCGTTTCAGTGGCTTCTTCGGAAACGCCAAATTCCATTCAAAAGCTCTCGACCGAAGAAATCAAGAATAATCCAGGTGGCAACTTTGATATTTCGCAAGTAATTCAAGTTTTACCTGGTGTTGGCGGCACAAATGGTGGTGGTGCCTTCAGAAACGATATTATCATTCGTGGAGGAGCTCCAAACGAAAACGTTTATTACCTCGATGGTATCGAAGTGCCAGTAATTAACCATTTTTCAACCCAAGGAAGTGCAGGTGGCCCAACTGGTATTCTGAATGTTTCGTTTATCGAAGATGCTACGCTTTCATCGAGTAGTTTTAACGCAAAATATGATAATGCTTTATCTTCGGTGCTACAGTTCAAGCAAAGAGATGGCAATAAAGATAATTTTCAAGGAAATTTCCGTGTGAGTTCGACCGAAGCGGCGGCTACTTTTGAAGGGCCAGTTTCACCCAAAACAACGTATTTGGTTTCGGCACGTCGCTCTTATCTTCAATATTTATTTCAGCTGATAGATTTACCGATTCGCCCTAATTACTGGGATTTTCAGTATAAAGTTACCCACAAAATTAATGCAAAAACAACCCTTACGGCTATTGGCTTAGGGGCAATTGATAAGTTTTACTTTGGTGTTCCGAAAGAGTCTTCACCGAGCAAAGAATACATTTTGCGAGCGTTTCCGTACATCAACCAATGGAATTATACTACTGGGTTTACATTGAAACGCTTACTCGATAATGGTTATATGAATATCTCTTTGAGCCGAAATATGTACGATAATTCGCTCGAAAAGTTTGAAGATGGCCAGCAAGATTCAAAAGGCTTAATGACACTCAATACAAAATCGCAAGAAATTGAGAATAAACTCAGAATCGATGTGAATAAATTCACTGATAAATGGGAGTATTCGTACGGTGTAAGTAGTCAATTTGTGAAATATAATGCCGATTCTTATAATCGTTTGAGAAAGCAATTACTCGATGACAAAGGCAATATCATTCAGCCAGAAGTAGCTTTCAAATTCAATACGGCGGTTGATTTCTTCAAGTTTGGAGCTTTTGCTCAAGCTTCTCGCAAATTTTTGGATGAAAGCCTCCATTTCTCGGCAGGAATCAGAACCGACATGAATAGTTTTACGAATGAAGGTATGAATCCTCTCAAAACATTGAGTCCGAGAGCAGCAGCGAGTTATAGCTTTGCGAATAAATGGCGAGTAAATACTTCGGTTGGAAGATACTATAAATTGCCGATTTATACGGTTTTAGGGTTTAGAGATAATACAGGAACACTGGTCAATAAAGATAATAAATATCTACAAAGCGACCATTTTGTGAGTGGTTTGGAGTTTATTCCTCGTCCGTCGACACGCTTTACTTTAGAAGGTTTCTATAAAATTTATAATAATTATGCTGTTTCGGCTCGTGATGGAATTTCGTTGGCTAATCAAGGCGGAGAATACGGTGCAATTGGAAACGAAAAAATAGAGAGTATCGGAAAAGGTAAAGCCTATGGCATTGAGTTTTTTGCCCAACAAAAACTACAAAGGAATCTGTTTGCTGTTTTCTCATATACTTTATTTTGGAGTCAGTTTTCGGGAAAGAATGGCGTATTTGTACCATCGGCTTGGGATAGTCGCCATTTAGTGGCTTTGCAAGTGGGTCGCAAATTCAAAAAAGGCTGGGAATTGGGAGCAAAGTTTCGTTTTTATGGTGGAGCCCCTTATACACCTTTCGATTTGGAAGCTTCGCAAAGAAACTACGCAACTTTGGGAGTTGGTATTCTTGATTATTCAAGACTTAACACTTTACGTCTGAAGAATTTCAGTCAATTTGATTTCAGAATTGATAAGAAAGTCAACTTCCGTAAACAAAGCTTTGATTTTTACTTCGATATTCAGAATGCTCTTTTAGCTAAAAACCCGTCGATTCCAACCTATACATTTGAACGAACCGCCGATAACTCAGGCTTCAAGACAACTGATGGAAAAGCACTGAATCCGAATGGCTCAAACGGAATTCCGTTTATTATTGCAGATGCTACTGCCAATATTACACCTGGTTTAGGTTTGATTTGGGAGTTTTAAATCTAATAGTTCGATAATAGAAAAAGGCACGCTGACATATTTATCAGTGTGCCTTTTTCTATTTTAATCAACAAATTATATCATATCAAAACCACAATAAGGTACTAATACTTTTGGTATTTTGATGCCTTCTGGTGTTTGGAAGTTTTCTAAAATTGAAGCCAAAATACGTGGTAAAGCTAATGCCGAACCATTAAGTGTATGCAATAGCTGCGTTTTGCCATCAACCTTATAACGAAGTTTCAAACGATTGGCTTGATAAGACTCAAAATTTGAAACCGAGCTAACTTCTAACCAACGCTTTTGGGCAGCCGAATATACTTCAAAATCATACGTAAGAGCTGATGTAAAGCCCATATCTCCACCACAAAGGCGAAGAATACGGTAAGGGAGTTCGAGTTTTTCGAGCAAGCCTTTTACGTGATTTACCATCTCATCAAGAGCTTGGTATGATTCTTCGGGTTT
The DNA here is from genome assembly GCA_023254245.1 of Emticicia sp. Taxonomy (GTDB): domain Bacteria; phylum Bacteroidota; class Bacteroidia; order Cytophagales; family Spirosomataceae; genus Emticicia. The sequence continues at coordinate 8,021 of JALQYE010000067.1, read as the reverse complement.
ACGCACCTGCACGATTTCGATTTTATCGAATTGGTGCAAACGATTCAAGCCACGCACGTGAGCTCCCCAACTCCCTGCTTCACGGCGGAAACACGGTGTGTAAGCCACATTTTTGATGGGTAACTCGTTATCCGATAAAATTACGTCACGGTAAATATTAGTTACGGGTACTTCAGCCGTTGGAATCAAATATAAATCATCAACCGTAGCATGATACATTTGTCCTTCCTTATCGGGTAACTGTCCTGTGCCAAAACCAGAATCCTTATTGATTACAATCGGTGGTTGGATTTCGAAATATCCTGCGGCCAATGCTTCATCTAAGAAGAAATTAATCATAGCACGCTGAATTCTTGCTCCTTTTCCTTTATAAACAGGAAAACCCGCTCCCGTAATTTTATTTCCTAAATCAAAATCAATAATATCATATTGTTTGATTAACTCCCAATGTGGTTGTGCTGCTTCGTGCAGTTCTGGAATTTCGCCTGCTTGAAAAATATTTACATTTTCTTCGGGTGTGCGGCCTTCGGGAACACTTGCGTGCGGAAGGTTCGGAATCGTAACCATTACATCATAAAGCTCTGATTCTGAAATTTTTAAATCTTCCTCCAAAGCTTTCGATTTTACTTTCAATTCGGCAGTTTCAGCTTTGGCGGCTTCGGCTTCTTCTTTTTTGCCTGCTTTCATCAAACCACCAATTTCCTTCGCGAGAGCGTTGGCTCTTGCCAATGTTGTGTCGAGTTCAGCTTGTGTTTCACGACGTTTTTGGTCGATTCCTAAAACCGTTTCTATCGTTTCTTCGGCATTCTTGAAATACTTACGCTTCAAGCTATCAATGGTAGCTTGTTTGTTTTCTTTTATATAATTGAGTTGTAGCATTTCTATTGTGTATTTTGAGAAGAGGTTTTAGCCTCTTCTCGTTTAATTAGCTTAATAATTGATGAAGTTGAAGGGTTAATCTAAAATCAATCAAACTTAAACAAACCTTCGTTCAAAGCATTTAAGGCATCGTTTTTGTGCTTGGTATCAACCAAAAGTGAAATATTATGCTCTGATGCACCATAAGCAATCATTCGGATTGGAATATCACGCATAGTTTCCATTACTTTTAGAGCGATACCTGCTTTATCGGCCATGAAATTACCTACGATACAGATAATCGATTGGTTACGGTCGTGTTCTTCTAAATCAGCAAATTGGCCTAAAGCAGCCGTGATTTTATCTAAATTTTCGGCACTATCAATCGTAACAGCAATCGAAACTTCCGAAGTTGTTATCATATCTACTGGTGTTTTGAAGTTTTCAAAAACCTCAAATACCTTTCTCATAAATCCGTAAGCATTCAGCATACGAGTCGAATGAATATAAATAGCCGTGATACCATCTTTGGCAGCAATTGCCTTGATTTCAGAATCGGTTGTTTTGTCGGCAATGAGTGTTCCGTAGGCGTTTGGCTCCATTGTATTTTTCAAACGCACGGGTACGCCACGCATTTTGGCTGGTGTAATTGTACTTGGGTGAAGAATTTTTGCACCAAAATACGCCAGTTCTGCCGCTTCTTCAAAAGTAAGCTCACGCACAGGGAATGTACGCTTCACGATTCTTGGGTCGTTGTTGTGCATTCCGTCGATGTCAGTCCAAATCTGGATTTCTTCGGCACGAATTGCTCCCCCAACCAACGAGGCCGTATAATCAGACCCACCACGCTTTAGGTTGTCAACTTCGCCACGTGGATTACGACAAATAAAGCCTTGTGTGATAAAAATTTGCTTGTCTTCGAGCTGCGAAAGCATAGCTGTGAGTTTTTCTTCGGTAAAACTCAAAACTGGCTCGTTGTCAGCATCAATCAACATGAAATCAAGAGCTGGTAAAAGAGCTGAACTTACGCCTTCTTCTTGCAAATATGCTTCAAACATTTGCGTAGAAAGTAGTTCGCCTTCGGCTACGATTTCTTTTTCTTGCTTAAGCGTAAAAGGCTTAATACTTACCAACGAACGAATGAAATTAAACTCATTGTCGATGATGGTTTTTCCTTTGGTATATCCTTCTTCGGTTTTGTATAATTCTTTAATAAATGACTCATAATGAGCATAAAGCGTGTCAATCTTTTCGGTTGCTTCGGCATCATTATTAGTTTTTAGCGACTCGCCAATAGAAATAAGAGAATTTGTTGTGCCAGAAAGTGCCGACAAAACTACGATTTTACGTCCGCCATCTTCGGTGATAAGATTACGAATAGAGTGCATACGCTCGGGCTTACCTACTGAAGTCCCGCCAAATTTCCAAACTTGCATTTTTTAAATTTAATTTTGAATGAGTACGTTTTAAATGAGTGTGTTATTTAGCTTGTTGATTATCAGTGAGTTCTTCTTAAAATATCTCGCCACTTTCCAGATTCTGCCACTTGTTTTATTACGAAATTTCTTTCTTGTAAAAAGCTGGTTAGATAACGTTCTAAAATGATTCTATTTACTATTTTCCCTAAAACTCCGAGTGGAGACTCAAACATAAATACATCTTTCATGATGGTTATTTGATTCTCTTCTATAAAATGGTGTTCGTGTCTCAGAGATTTGAAAATGCCTTTTTGCATTTCATCTACAAAATAATTTGGCGGCTGTGCTTCTGTAATCTTACTGGTTAGCTCCTGCCAAATACCAAAATGCTTTGCTCGCCAAGTTACGCATTCGCCTAATTTCATTACACCTTCCTTTATGCCACTTACAATATGTTCGCCTGTTTTGGCAGTTGAAAGCTGATGTAAATCAACACTCAAAGCCAAATCATAACAAATTTGAATTGGGGCATTGATTTGAGTTTCAAGCGTAATTTTGGACATAATCCTTAAAAAGCCAACATTTTAATGGCCGTTATAGCCGCCTCGTCGCCTTTGTTTCCATGAATTCCACCTGCACGGTCGAGGGCTTGTTGTTGGTTATTTGGCGTAAGAACGCCAAAGATAACTGGCTTATTATATTTTAATGAAACATTGGTCAGCCCTTGTGCTACGGCATGATTGATGTAATCATTGTGCTTAGTTTCGCCTTGAATTACACAGCCGATGGCAATAACGGCATCAATATCAGCTTTTTGAGCAAATACTTGCGAACCAAAACTTAATTCATAGCTCCCAGGCACATTGGCTCGTACGATATTCTCGGCTTTAACACCATTTTCTACGAGCGTTTTATAAGCACCTTCAAAAAGAGCTTCGGTTACTTCGGCATTCCATTCGGCAACAACGATTGCAAAACGCTTTTGGCTTACATCGGGTAACCCTGCGGTACTGAATTCACTTAGATTTTTATTAGCTGACGACATATTTTTTTCGGGATAAATTAAAAAAAGGGATAAACCTACTTCGGCTTATCCCTTTGATTATATTCTTATTGCATAACCAAGTTCTTACTCGCCGACAGAGTCTTCGAGTTTGGATTTATATTTCTTGGCATTACCAATTTCTGTTGATTCTGGATACTTTTCGATGATTTGAGTATATACACCTACTGCTTCTTTATTATTTTTAGCAGCTTCGTAGGCAGTAGCCAATTTCATCAAATACACTGGTGTGAAAGTTTTGTTTGGTTGGTAATCAGCTGCTTTCTTGTAGTAAGTAATAGCATCTTCAACGCTTTTCTTTTCCATGTAAGCATCACCAATCAAAGCATACGCTCTTGCTTGTACAAGAAGGTCATTTGAGCTGAAGCTCTTCAAATGCTCAATACCCTCATCGTATTTGCCTTGTTTTACCAAAGCTACACCCGAATAGAAATTTGCTAAGTTACCAGCTTTCGAAGCACCATAGTTATCAGCAATAGCCAATAAGCCTTCGTTTCCGCCTGTACCATTCAATGCCTGTTTCAATGAATCGGCCTCAAAGGCATAAACAGCATTAAACATTGCAGCTTGTGCTTCTTCGTCTTGAGATTTTGTGTAATAGTTATATCCAACTACTCCTAATACAACTGCCAAAATGCCACCACCAATGATAGTCAATAATTTTTGGTTGTTTTTCAAGAAACCTTCTGCTTTGCTGAATTCTTGTTGTAAAGCTTCTGGACTTTCGATGATTTCAAGACCTGATTTTTCTTTTTTTGCCATTGTTTGATAGTGCGACTACCGCTTTAATTTATCTGTTTCACTTGACTAATTAATTGATAATCAAGTTTTATTTTCAAAAAATACTATTATTCCTAAACTCAAAACTTTTTCGGACTGCAAAGTTATGAAATTGATTTTGAACTTCTATAAATACTTTGATAAAAATTATGCCAATAATATCATTTTACTGAAAATATGCTTCAGAAATTGCATTTTGATACAGTTATAAATCTTGATATTCGATTGAATTATCATGATTTTGGTCATACAACATTAAGAAAACATTAAAGAACAATAAGTAACTAAACGACTTTTTGTTAACTTGCGATAGTTTTTAATCATCAATAAACCTATTTTCTACATTTCAATTTATGAAACACATTCTACGATGTTGGGTTGTGGCATTTTCTGTTTTGCTTTATCAGCAAGCCTTAGCCCAAGAAAAATCTATTAGTGGTACAGTCACGTCGTCAGAAGATGGCTCGGTAATGCCAGGGGTAAGCATTTCGGTCAAAGGTACGTCGAAAGGTACTTCATCTGATGGGAATGGTAAATACAAAATAACTGTTCCGCAAAATGCAACGTTAATTTTTAGCTTTTTGGGTTTCGAGACTCAAAGTGTAAAGGTGGGCAATCAGACAACGATTGACCTTGTACTGACATCTTCATCGACTATGCTAACAGAGGTTGTGACAACTGCACAAGGTATCAAACAAGACCGCCGTACGCTTGGATACTCGATTCAAGAAGTAAAGGGAGATGATGTTGCCGAAACCCAAAGAACTAATTTCATGACCGCCCTACAAGGCCGTGCCGCAGGTTTGAGTATGACTTCGACCAGTGGTCAGCCTGGAGCTTCGGTACAAATTCAATTACGTGGGGTAACTTCTATCGGTGGTAGTAATAGTCCACTTTTTGTAGTGGATGGTTTACCACTCGATAACCGTACGTTTGGTCAGGGAGCTTTAGTAAGTGATGGCCCTAACCGTGGTAATGACTACATGAACCGTGCAGGCGAAATAAACCCACAGGATATTGAAACTATCACAGTTTTGAAAGGGCCTGAGGCCGCAGCTCTCTACGGACAAGATGGTGCATCGGGGGCTATTTTAATTACAACTAAAAAAGCTAAAAAGGGTCGTCCGAGAGTAGATTATAATAACTCATTTGGTTTCTCGCAAGTGTATCGCACGCTCGAAACACAACAAGTTTATGGTCGTGGTTTCAATGGTTCGCCTTCGGCAACAGCATTGACATTTTTTGGTCCAAAATATGGTTCAGAATCTACGATTTATAATAATCTTGATAATTTCTACCAAACTGGTAAAACACAAATTCATAATTTAGGTGTGCAAGGTGGTACAGATGCGGTTAGATACCGTTTTTCGACTACTTACACTAATCAAGGCGGTGTTGTACCAACTACCAAATACGAGCGTTTATCAATGATGCTCAAAGGCGATGCTGATATTAGTCCAAAATTAGATATTTCGACTTCTATTCAGTTTTTAAAATCGCTCAACGTTAAACCGATTCGTAGTGATGGTGGTTTTTATATTGGCTTATTAGCTTGGCCTGCTAATGACGACATTACAAATTGGCAAAACCCTGATGGTACTCGTCGTCGATTAATTTCTGACTCAGGTGAGCTTGACAACCCGTTGTTTAACTTAAATCGCAATAAAAACCAAGACCGTTCTACCCGTACAATCGGCCGTTTTGAGTTAAATTACAAACCAACCTCTTGGTTGAAGTTTACAGGGCGTTTTGGTCCTGAGTTCTACTCAACGTTGGGCAATTTCTTCGTACACCCAGAATCAAACTTAGGAATTGGTCGTAAAGGAGCCATTGATAACTACGTAGAAAATGGTCAGCTCATTACAAGTAACTTATTAGCTTCTGTAAATAAGCAATTTGGTAAGTTTAAGTTCTCGACCCAAGTTGGTGGCGATGTGTATGATAGCCGATATGAAGTAAATGCTTCTTATGGTGAGAAATTGTATATTTCTGACTTTAATAGTATCAATAATACAGACCCAACAACACAACGTGCCAAATTGACGCTTGTTCAACAACGCCGCATGGGTGTATTTGCACAAATGATGTGGAGTTATCAGAATTTGCTTAGTGTAACTGTAACTGGCCGTAACGACTGGTCCTCTACCCTACCAAAAGGAAACAACACCTATTTTTATCCTTCAATCAATACCGCATTTGAGTTTACTCAATTACCAGCATTCAAAGATATTCAATGGCTAACATTTGGTAAAATTAGAGCTTCTTATGCCGAAGTGGGTAAAGATGCACCGCCATACAAAGTATTATCAAGCCTTACACCACAAACTACTACAGGCGGTGGATTTGCCTATGGATTCTACGGTGGAAACGAAAATCTCACTCCTGAGCGTGGAAAAAGCTTTGAAGTTGGAGCTGAATTATCGTTTCTTCAAAATCGCTTCGGAATCAATGCCTCTTATTACCAACAAAACCGTTTTGCTCAAATCGTTACACAACGCTTGAGTTATGGTACAGGCTTTATTTTTGGTTTATTGAATGGTGGCGACTTCTATAATAAAGGTGTAGAGGTTGAATTAAAAGCAAATGCCATTAAGAAGAGCAGTTTTAACTGGGATATTCAACTTAACTTCACAAAACTCAAAACAGATGTTAAAAACCTTCCAGCGGGTGTACCTGAGTATTATAACTCTGATACTTGGTTGTTTGGTAATGCACGTGCGAGTGCTTTTGTGGGAGATTTAGAGAATTATTTCCGTAATATGAACCTTGATTACAACCAACGTGGTGCAGGAAGTGCAATGGCAATTGGTGGGTACAGCTACTTGAGAAACCCGAAAGGTGATATTTTGATAAATCCAAGCAGTGGCTTGCCAATCATCAATGCCAACTTCTTACCAATTGGAGACAGAACACCTGACTTTACGATTGGTTTAACGAATAAGTTTAGCTACAAAAACATCAACCTATCGTTCTTACTTGATATTCGTAAAGGTGGTGATGTATTTAATGGTAACGCTTTCTATATGTTCAGAAGTGGCTTGAGCAGTAAATTCTTAGACCGTGAAACGCCAGTTGTATTTAAGGGTGTATTGAGAGATGGTCTTGAAAACTCTGATAACCCAACAACCAATACGATTCAAGTTTCACCGCTATATCGCTCTGATTTCTTTACATCACTTCCAGAATCAGAATTTGTTGAAAAAGACATCAACTGGTTGAGAATGAGAGATATTACTCTATCATATACATTCCCTGAAAGAATCTTAAAACCATTGAAAGTATTCCGCTCGGCGGGCGTATTCGTAACAGGAACAGATTTATTTATGCTTACGAACTATACAGGTGCTGACCCAAATGTAAACGGTACAACGGCCACTTCGGGTGGTGCTGGTGCGGGTGGTTTCGACTACGGCACATTGGCGATGCCTCGTAATCTTACTTTTGGGATTAGAGCCAGTTTTTAATTAGGATTCTTCTGAAAAATAAAAGTTTTAGACAAAATGAAAAAAATAAAAATACTCGCTCTACTTTTTCTAAGCCTTTGCTTAGGTAGTTGCGAAAAATATCTCGACATAAACCAAGACCCAAGCAACCCACAAGTTGCCGAAGGGCATGTACTTTTGCCAGCTTTACTTCAAAGTATGGTGCGTGGCGAAGCCTTTGATTCTCGTTATATTGGCCAATATATTCAAAACTGGCACGCATCGGCAGCTGGTAACACGTGGGATAGACACGGATATGCCGCTGGTAGTGATGCCGCTGGCGAAAAATGGAGACAACACTACTATGCTCTCGGGCAAAACCTATTGCTACAAATCAAAGATGGTGAAGAAAAAGGCAACTGGGATTACTCAGGCGTAGCAAAGGCCATTCAAGCATGGAGTTGGCAGTCAACTACCGAT
>JALQYE010000066.1 GCA_023254245.1 Emticicia sp. | reverse complement strand
ACATTAAAAGGCTCTTTTTTAGTTGTATAGTTTGGATGGCTTACTTCAACCATATAAATTCCGCTTTCGATTGCTTTAAATTTTATATCAGCATCGGTAGTTCCTTGAATTTCCTGAACTTTATCTTTGTACGAAATCTTGAATGTTGCGGGAAGACGTTTGCCCGAAAGTTTATCATAAGCCCCAAACGAAAAGAAACTTTCAGAAGGCATTGTGAGAACTAATTCCTTTTGACTTGTTACCTTTAAATCTAACTTTAATGGTGTATAACCAGACTGTTCCATTGAAGCAGAATATCTTTTTGCAGGGTCGAATTCTACAACAGCTTCACCTTCGGGTAATAAATTATCAAAGAAAAGGACATTATCTGTGGTATTCGTAATTTTTAGGCTTACACCTTTAAGAACTTTCTTGGTATCATCACCAACAATCAGAATTTTAACGCCATTGACAGGCTTTTCGAGCCTTATTTCCTTATTATATGAGCGAGCGGGGTCGCCTACCTCCAAAGCAAAACTTTCTCTTTTAGGTTTATGACTATTCGATGTTACCTCAACCGTATATAAATCAGCTTTGGTAATAATCATTCTATAATAAGGAATTCCTTTGCCTGTTTTTCCAGTGTAAGTCTTATCACCAGCCGTAATCGTAAAAGTAGCATCAACATAATCGCCAGTTGCATCATCAATGGCTTTTATAATCAATGCTGCTGATGGCTGCGGCTCCATATCGAGCACCACATTGAAACCTTCTTTATCTTGGTCGGGTGCAATATTTTGAATTTTTTCCTTTGTGTGGTAGCCATCAAGTTGAGCTGTTATCTTATATGATTCTCCACTTTTAACCATTACTGTTACCCTACCATCAATTTCTTTGAGCGGAATTACTTTGCCGTCGGTTACTGACACAACCATAAATTTTGGTTGTAATTGAATATTATTTCGTTTGTCTTTGGCCGATAAATTGAGCGGAATTTCAATAAATGAAGTTGTTGTGTTTGTTTTATTAACAAAAAAAGTGCTATCCAAAACTGTAAAATGGACGGAGGCAAGCAGTAAGTATAAGTAAGTAATAATCCTTGTCATGCTTTTTGGGAAAGTGTATGCGTTTGATTACAAATTTCAGAAAAAATCTATACATTTTAACGGTTTTGCTAAAATGAATTGTATATTTTTTTGAAAATATGTTTTTTTGCTAAATGAAAACACTTGATATACAGTCAGTTTTGATTGATTTACATTATTTGCCCAGTATCGAATTTTTTAGTTGTATTCAATCATTCTCAGAGATAGTCTTAGAATCGAACGAAAACTATACAAAACAGTCTTATCGGAACCGTTGCTACATTTTAGGCTCTAACAAAACCGAAATGTTGGTTGTGCCAGTGCTTGATGGCAATAAAAAACTTTTAATTAAAGATGTTAAAATTGATTACAGCCAGCGGTGGCCCATCAACCATTGGCGAACCATGAGTGCAGCTTACGGTAAATCTCCATTTTATGAGTTTTATTCAGATTATTTTAAGAATATTTATGATAAAAAACATACTTATTTGTGGGATTTGAACTTTGAAATGCTGACAATGTGTCTGAAGCTTTTGCGAGTAAACAAGACAATTCGTCAGAGTGGTGTTTATGAAAAAGAAGCCAATTCGACTGTTTTTGATGCCAGAAATCTAATAAGTCCGAAAAAAGTATCGGATAGTAGTCAATTTTATCAACCAAGCCCATATCAACAAAATTTTGGCAATGAATTTGTTCCTAATCTTTCTATAATTGATTTGCTATATTGCCGTGGAAATCAGGCTACAGAAATTTTAAAAAAATCTATCTTGATTTGAACACACTTTATTAATAATCCGTTATATTGCAGTATAGATAATGAGCGAATGGTTGAATGAATGATTGATAGAATAAGGGTTTATCAAAATTCCTAAGTTCACTATCAGTCAAACTAATTCAACAAACATTCTATCATTCTTCAATTCACTCATTCAAAATTATTTTTAATGGAGCCTAAATTTTCACAGAAAGTCAAAGAAATCATAACCTTAGCTCGTGAAGAAGCACTTCGACTGGGACATGATTACATCGGAACCGAACACTTGATTTTGGGGATGATTAGAGATGGTGAGGGAATTGCTCTAAATCTATTGAGAGATTCAGGCGTACAACTCGACGAACTACGCATCACTATTGAGCAGGCCACCAAAGGCACTGCAACCAACAATATTAAAAACTTGGCGAATATTCCACTTACTCGCCAGTCTGAAAAAGTTTTGAAAATCACCCATTTAGAGGCCAAAATCTTTAAATCACAATTGATAGGTACTGAGCATTTGCTGTTGGCCATTTTGCGTGACGGCGATAACCTCGGTGGACAGATTTTACAAAAATTCCACCTTAATTACGAACAGACAAAAGAAATGCTTGAGTATCAACTAACCGGTCAGAAACCTGTGATGGAACGTCCAGAGACTGATGATGACGATGAAAGAATTTTCGGCGGTGGCACTGGTGGGTATTCTCAGCAAAAAGGAGAACAAAAAAATCCTGAGAAATCTAAAACACCTGTTTTAGATAACTTCGGACGTGACCTAACCAAATTTGCCGAAGCTGGTAAACTCGACCCGATTGTTGGACGTGAAAAGGAAATTGAGCGTGTAGCTCAGATTCTTTCGAGACGTAAGAAAAATAACCCAATTTTGATTGGTGAGCCTGGGGTAGGTAAAACTGCCATTGCCGAAGGTCTTGCTCTTAGAATTGTGCAGAAGAAAGTTTCTCGAATTTTATTCGGAAAACGTGTTGTAACGCTTGATTTAGCTTCATTGGTAGCAGGTACAAAATACCGTGGCCAATTTGAAGAACGAATGAAAGCCGTAATGAATGAGTTAGAGAAATCGCCTGACGTGATTTTATTCATAGATGAAATTCATACGATTGTAGGAGCAGGTGGTGCAAGTGGTTCGCTCGATGCATCAAATATGTTTAAGCCAGCTCTTGCCCGTGGCGATATCCAATGTATTGGTGCCACAACGCTTGATGAGTATCGTCAGTATATCGAGAAAGATGGTGCATTGGCACGTCGTTTCCAAATGGTTATGGTTGAAGCAACTTCAATCGACGAAACCATCGAAATCTTGAATAATATCAAAGATAAGTACGAAGACCATCATCACGTAAGCTATACACCAGATGCCTTGGAGGCTGCTGTGAAATTATCAGAAAGATATATCACAGACCGCTACCTTCCAGATAAAGCTATTGATGTATTGGATGAAGTTGGAGCAAGAGTACACATCAATAATATTTCTGTTCCACAAGATATCCTTTTCTTGGAAGAACAAGTTGAGTTAATCAAAAAAGAGAAAAATCAGGTAGTGAAGAGTCAACGCTACGAAGAAGCAGCTCAACTCCGTGACCGTGAGAAAAAGCTTTTAGAACAGCTCGATAAAGCTAAAATCGCTTGGGAAGAAGAAGCCAAAACCAAGCGTTACACAGTAACCGAAGACAACGTAGGTGATGTGATAGCGATGATGACAGGAATTCCTGTGAAGCGAGTGAACATGAATGATGGCGAGAAAATCTTGAACATGGGCGATGCACTTCGTGGCAGAATCGTAGGGCAAGACCCAGCCGTTGAGAAACTCGTGAAATCAATTCAGCGTACACGTGTGGGCTTAAAAGACCCTAAAAAACCTATTGGTTCGTTTATTTTCTTAGGCCCAACTGGGGTTGGTAAAACCGAACTTGCCAAGACTCTTGCCACGTATCTTTTTGATAAAGAAGATGCTTTAGTAAGAATCGATATGAGTGAATACATGGAGAAATTCAGTATCTCTCGTTTGGTTGGGGCACCTCCAGGATACGTTGGTTACGAAGAAGGCGGTCAGTTGACTGAGAAAATTCGTAGAAAACCATATTCGGTAGTGTTGCTCGATGAGATTGAGAAAGCACACCCTGATGTGTATAACATCTTGTTGCAAGTGCTTGATGACGGTATCTTGACTGATAGCCTTGGCCGTAGAGTTGACTTCCGTAATACAATCATTATCATGACTTCAAATATTGGGGTTCGTGATTTGAAAGATTTTGGTACAGGAATTGGTTTTGCAACCAAAGCGAGAACCGATAATCAAGATGAAATTGTGAAAGGAACAATTCAAAATGCGTTGAAGAAAACCTTCTCACCTGAATTCTTAAATCGTCTCGATGATGTAATTGTATTCAATTCGTTGAGTCGTGAGGATATTCATAAGATTATAGATATCGCTCTCGGTCGTTTGGTAGCACGTATCACAAATATTGGTTATAACATCGAATTGAGCGATAAAGCAAAAGATTTCTTAGCTGAAAAGGGATATGACCAACAATACGGTGCAAGACCATTGAATCGTGCGATTCAAAAATATGTGGAAGACCCATTGGCTGAAGAAATCTTGAAAGGTGATGTACAAGAGGGCGATACTATTTTGGTTGATTACAGCGGAGAAGGAGACACTCTTTCGTTTGGTAGAACCAAAAAAGAAGAGTCAATCGAAAATAATCAATAATACAAGATTTTATCTTGTTAATAGCAAAAGAGCACGGCAATCTGTCGTGCTTTTTTGCTATTTTTGTGCCATGATTCTTGATTACATTAAATATCTGTTTAAATCAAAAGATGAACATTCTCTGCATTCGCCTTTTGTTTTTGACTTTTACACCAAAATTCTTAAAGCTAAATCTCTTGACAGTGATTATGAAGGTATTGAAACTTTAAGAGAAAAATTATTGAGAGATAATCGTATTATCAATATCAATGATTTTGGAGCAGGAGCAAAGACCAATAAGAGTATTCAGCGTACAGTAAGCGATATTGCCCGTAAATCACTCAAAAAGCCAAGTTTAGCCCAGTTTTTTTACCGAATTATCAAATATTATCAGTACTCAACTATTTTTGATTTAGGTACTTCGCTTGGTTTAACAACCGCCTATTTAGGAAAAGCAAATCAAGAAACAAACCTAAAAAGCTTTGAAGGTTGTGAAGAAACTGCCAAAATTGCACAAGAAAACTTCGATAAACTTGCTTTGAATAATATCGAAATTATAATAGGAAATATTGACGAAACTTTGCCCATAGAATTACAAAAGGTTCAAAAGTTAGATTTTGTTTTCTTCGATGCCAATCACCGTTACGAACCAACGATTCGTTATTTTGAGCAATGTTTGAGTAAAGCCCACGAAGATAGTTGTTTCATTTTTGATGATATTTATTGGTCAGAAGAAATGCAGAATGCTTGGACTAAAATTCAAAATCATGAATCAGTTCGTGTAAGCATTGATTTATTTTGGGTTGGAATCGTATTTTTTAGGAAGAAACAGCCAAAGCAACATTTCGTTTTAAAATTTTGATTTAATTTAGAATTATTCCAAACTAAAAATAGTACTTGCTTGTTATTCTGTGGAGCGATTCTCCAGAATCGCCTATTTGGAGTTAAAAAACTGTAAGCGATTGAGGGTTCTCCAAAATTGCAAATCTACAACAAAGAAAATATGTCAATATTAGATATTAATAAAATTCGTAAGGATTTTCCGATTCTTGATGAAAAAGTAAATGGTCGTGATTTAGTATATTTTGATAATGCAGCTACTACTCAAAAACCTACGATTGTTTTAGAAGCTTTGTCAAACTATTATGGCCATTACAATGCGAATATCCACCGAGGTATTCACTTTTTGGCGGAAAAAGCAACTTCAGCATTTGAAGATTCACGCACAACCATTCAGAAGTTTTTGAATGCGGCACATAAAGAAGAGATTATTTTTACCTACGGAACAACTGACGGTATTAATTTAGTTGCTCAAACTTACGGTCGTAAGTTTCTGAAAGAAGGTGATGAAATCATTATTTCTACATTAGAACATCACTCCAATATAGTGCCGTGGCAAATGCTTTGCGAAGAAAAAGGTTGTGTACTTAAAGTGATTCCGATTGATGATAAAGGCGATTTACTTCTGGAAGAATACGAAAAAATGCTTTCGGAAAAAACTAAATTCGTTTCAGTCGTTCACGTTTCTAATGCTCTTGGAACAATCAACGATGTGAAGTTTATTATTGATAAAGCACATGCCGTTGGAGCAAAAGTTTTGATTGATGGAGCTCAAGCATCTTCACACATCACAATTGATGTACAAGAGTTAGATACTGATTTTTATGCTTTTTCAGCTCATAAATTATTTGGTCCAACTGGTATGGGCGTACTTTATGGAAAATCAGATGTTTTAAATGCCATGCCGCCATATCGTGGTGGAGGAGAAATGATAAAAGAGGTAACGTTTGAGAAAACTACTTATAATGAATTACCTTATAAGTTTGAAGCAGGAACACCAAATATTGCTGATGTTGTAGCCGTAAAATTTGCCATTGATTACATCAATGAATTAGGAAAAGAAAATATTGCGGCTTACGAAGATGAACTACTGAAATATGCTACTGAACAGCTTTCTGAGATTTCAGGCTTACGAATTGTTGGGCAAGCAAAGGAGAAAGTTTCGGTGGTTTCGTTTGTTTTAGATGGTGTACATCCGCAAGATGTAGGCGTTATTCTCGACCAGCAAGGAGTTGCAGTTCGCACGGGCCATCATTGTACACAACCATTGATGAACCGATTGGGACTTCCCGGAACTTCAAGAGCCTCATTTGCTGTTTATAATACAATACAAGAAATTGATAAGTTGGTTGCTGGCATTCATAAGGTTAAGAAAATGGTTTTGTAAGCCAGTAAGGATTTTGTAATTATAAATTATGACCATAAACGCAATACAAGATGAAATCATTGAAGAGTTTGAACTCTTCGATGATTGGGAAGGAAAATACGAGTACATCATTGATTTAGGCAAAAAGTTGCCTAAACTTTCAGATGAGTTTAAAACTGAAGATAATATCATCAAAGGTTGCCAATCAATAGTATGGCTTCACGCCTATAAGCAAGATGGTAAAATACATTTTGAAGCTGATAGTGAAGCAATTATAGTGAAAGGTTTGGTTAGTATGCTCGTAAAAGTAATGACTAATCATACACCAGAAGAAATTGCGAACGCCGATTTATATTTTATTGATAAAGTCGGTTTAGCAAGCCACTTGGCTCAGACTCGTTCTAATGGTTTAGCTTCAATGGTAAAACAAATGAAAGCCTACGGTATTGCATATCAGGCAAACGATTAATTCTATATAAAATAAATACAATGACTGAGCAAGAATTAAAAGATAAAGTAATAGAAGCAATTAAGCAGGTTTATGACCCAGAGATACCCGTTGATGTTTATGAATTGGGCTTGATTTACGACATAAAGATTTTTCCAGTAAATAATGTTTATGTTTTAATGACACTCACTTCTCCGTCTTGTCCTTCGGCTGAATCGATTCCTGTAGAAATTGAACAAAAAATTCGTGAAATTGAAGAGGTAAGTGACGTAAGTGTAGAATTGACTTTCGACCCACCTTATGCAACCGATATGATGTCGGAAGTAGCCAAACTTGAACTTGGGTTTATGTAAATCTAATGACGGTATTTAAGGCATTAAAGTAGATTATAATTATTAAAAGAATGTCAAAAATGCCCTATGACATTTTATAACCATCAAATAAAAGCTCTCCTTTAGGGGCAGGGGAGCGGCTAAATTTATGTATCCTCCTCATTTAGTTGCACCTATGAAAGCCGACTTAGTAAACGCTGGTTTTCAAGAATTACTTTCTGCGTCAGACGTAGATAATTTTATTGCCAATCAGAAAGGTACTTCATTGGTTGTTATCAACTCGGTATGTGGTTGTGCGGCTGGAACTTGCCGTCCAGGTGTGAAATTGGCTTTACAACGTACAGAAGCAAAACCTGATTCGCTTGTTACTGTTTTTGCGGGTGTTGATACTGATGCTGTACAACAAATGCGTACTTATATCCCTTTCCCACCATCATCGCCAGCGATAGCGATTTTTAAAGATGGTGAAGTGGCTCACTTTATTGAAAGACACCACATCGAAGGACGTTCGGCTGAAATGATTGCTATGCACTTATCGGCTGCTTTAGAAGAAATCGTAGGCGAAGAAGCTTAATTTTAGTGAAGAGTGAAAAGTGTAGAGTGCAAGATTTGCATTTTCACTTTTCACTCTCAACTTTTCACTCTTAAAAGTTTGGTTTTAGTAAGTATTTACCGTAAAATTCGTCGATAACTTTAACTGCATCTTCGGCTGTATCAACCAGCTTAATTAGATTCATATCTTCTGGATTGATGTTTTTTTCTTTCTCACACATTGTCTGATTCAACCAATCGATTAATCCTTTCCAGTATTCAGTACCTACCATTACGATTGGGAAACGTGCAATTTTCTTAGTTTGAATTAAGGTCAATGCTTCAAATAATTCGTCAAGTGTTCCGAAGCCCCCTGGCATTACAATAAATCCCTGCGAATATTTCATGAAACAGACCTTACGTGCAAAGAAATAATCAAAATTGATACTTTTATCAGGGTCAACGAATTTGTTGGGTACTTGCTCAAAAGGTAACTTAATGTTTAAACCCACTGACTTGCCACCATTTTCAGCAGCCCCCTTATTCCCTGCTTCCATTACACCAGGGCCACCACCTGTAATTACACCATATCCTTTAGAAACTAACTTTGCTGCAATTTCTTCTGAAAGTAAATAGTATTTGTGGTCAGGTTTAGTGCGTGCCGAACCATAAATTGTTACACACGGGCCGATTTTTGCCAAACGGTCAAATCCATCAACAAATTCTGCTACTGTTTTTAATATTTGCCAAGAATCTTGACTCTGAATCTCGTTCCATCCTTTTTCTTCAAATGCTTCACGAATTAATTCTTCTTCATTTAATATAATTTCTTTTTCTGCCATAATTTTTTTGTTTGTCGTACGAAATAGTTCTCTCTTTTGTTGAAGGTAATTCTTTAATAAGGTGAATAAAACAATTCTTCGCTTTTTTTGAAAAGAATTGGATAATGAAAACGTATATTTGTAAAAAAAAGTTTAAAATACCACAAAATGAATTTTTCTTGCTTAATCCTTTCCCCAAAAGAGAGAAATTCAGTGTTAAATTTTAAAATCAAGAGCTGGGGATACATTAACTATGAAAGTAGCAATCGCAGGCGACCACGCTGGATTTGAGTACAAAAAAGTCATACTTCGTTGGCTTCAAGAACAAAATTACGAAACGGCAGACTATGGCCCTTATACGCCTGAAGCGGTAGATTATCCTGATACTGCACATCAGTTAGCCAGTTCGGTTGAAAGTGGACAATACGAGTTTGGAATCTTAATTTGTGGCAGTGGAAATGGTGTTTGTATGACAGCCAATCATCATAAAGGTATCAGAGCAGGTTTAGTTTGGAACCTCGAAGTAGCAGAGTTGATTCGTCAGCACAATAACGCTAATGTTATATGTCTTCCTGCAAGATTTATTGATGTAGAATTAGCATTAGAATGTGTAAAAACATTTTTGAAAACTGAATTTGAAGGTGGGCGTCATGCTCGTCGAGCAGATAAAATTGCTTGCTAATAAAAAGAGCTATGAATTTAGATTCATAGCTCTTTTCTTTTAATACTTTCTCTGATAAATTCCTTGAATTTTACTGGTTTGATAATCAGATGCTAAAGCAGGAATTCTCTTAAATATCTTCGGTATAACATTCTGTTTATCAATGATAATTGTTGGGGGGTCTTTTTTGAAATTATCAAAAATATTAATGATACTTTCGTAGTTGTCGGGGTTTTCTAAGTCAATTTTAGAGAGTTCCCAATTTAGATAACAGGTTGCGGCTTTTCCATAAGTATACTCATCAATTCGCTCGCCAATTACCAGCATTTTTTGACCTTTCATTAATTCTGGAATTTCTTTTGGCCTCACACGCATGTCTGTTAATTGCTCAAAACCTTTTCCAATAAACGGTGTAACTCCTTGGTATTGTACAAAAACAATAAATAAAAATAAGATTGTGAATAGTAATTCGGGTAAAAATGCACCACGTAAGTGAAAGAAAAAGCCTGTAATGAAATACGCAAAAAAGGGTACAAAAATTATAAACTGCATCGGAGCAACGTTGGGTGATAAGAATAAGGCCAAAAGTGACGAAATTCCCCAAATGAGCATAATTTGCTGTGTACGTTGCTGATAACTATTATATCTACTTACTTGTGTTTGCCTCAAAAAACCAAACACTGCCAATGCGGACGGGACGGTAATGGCAATAAATGCACTCTTGAAGTCTTCTAAACTATATTGCTTGATTTTGAAAATACCATTGAACCAGTTGTATTTGAATTCATCGAGCGAATCGTAGAAATAAAAGTAAAGTCCTGCCAAAAATAATGGTAAACCAAAACCTAAAATTGCCAAAAAGTGTTGACGAAGGTTAGCGTTTGTAAAAAATACTAAACTTGCGACACTCCAAAATATAAAAACCATGGTTGGCTGATGAAACAATGAAGCAATACCAATATACAATCCTACTTCAAATACTTCATCCGAAACACCTTCTCGGCGTTCCATTTGTTTGACAAGTTTGTTAAAGGCGAAAAGTAAAAATGTGCTTGATAATAAAACTGGTGATAATTTACTCATATCGAATGAAAGGCTCATCAAAAGCACGTAAATTAGACCAGGAGCGTAGTTTTTTTCGAGATAAGTTTGACGTGTGTTACAGACAAATGTAAAATATAATGCCTGAAAGTAAGTTATTAGAATTGCTATGAACTCGTAAACAAATTGTGAACGTCCAAACGAAACATCAATAGCCCAATAAACAAATGATGCCAATGGCCCTATGTTTGTCCATACTTCTCGGTATAAAAAGCGTCCTTCGTGGATTTTTTCCCCAACCAACATCCACTCAAGTTCGGGAAGAAGTAGTGGTAGTTTTTGCCCCATAAAAGGCAATTTGATAATCACGACCAGCAAAAGAAGTGAAAAAATATGAAACAGAGAGTTTAACCGAAAAAATGTTAACAAGGCCTTGAATGATTAGTTTACAGCACAAAGTTATGAAAAAAGTAACTGAAGTGAGAAACTTTACTTTATTTAACCCGAAAATTTGCGGATATTTGCATAAAATTAATGGTTGAATGATAGAATGATAGAATGATAGAATGAATTTCGAGTGTATTCATTTTTCAATTCACGCATTTATTCATTCCATCACTCAAAATTATTAGTAACGATGGAATCGAAAAGACAAAGACAAGTAGCAAAGCAGATACAAAAAGATTTAGGCGAGATTTTTCAAAGAGATTTGAAACAATTATTTGATGGGGCTTTTGTTACGATTACGGATGTAAAAACTACCCCAGATTTAGCGATAGCAAGGGTTTATTTGAGTTTTTTATTAGCAAAAGATAGAGAAGGTGTTTTACAGATTGTGAGAGAAAACACCAAAATAATTAGAAATCTTTTAGGAGAACGTGTGCGTCATCAGCTCAGAATTGTTCCTAACTTACAATTCTATATTGACGATACGGCTGAATATGCTCAAAAAATGGATGCTCTTTTTGCTGGAATCGTGATTCCTCCAGCTCCTGCCGAGGGTGAAGAATAAAAGTAGCTATTCAAAAAAAAACAACATTATTATAAGCTTAGTTTGTGAATCTTTCATTTCTAATCGCCAAGAAGTATTTTTTTTCAAAAAAGAAAAAAAGCTTTATCAATTTTATTTCTATTATTTCGATGCTCGGAATTGGCATCGGAACAATGGCATTGGTGATAGTTTTGTCGGTATTTAATGGCTTGGAAGATTTGAATCGAAAAATCTTTAAATCTTTTGACCCCGATATAAGAGTTTCTCCTAAAAATGGAAAAAGTTTTGTGTTAGATAAAGCTAAAATTAGCCAAATAAAAGCCTTAAAAGATGTATGGTATGTAACCGAAGTTATTCAAGATAATGCTTTGGTGAAGTATGAAAACTCTCAAATGGTTGTAACCTTAAAAGGCGTGGATGATACTTTTCAAACACACGGCGTTTTGAAAAAATCATTGGTCGAAGGAAACTTTGTACTGAAAAAAGATAGTGTTGATTATGCCTTTATTGGTGGTAATGTTTATGGTGCGTTAAATATTTCATTACAAAATATTATTGAACCAATCGAAATTTGGTACCCTCGCAATCGAAATTCTATTTCATTAAATCCAGATGATAATATCAATCGTCAGATTTTGAATATTTCTGGAGTTTATTCATTAGAACAATTTCATGACGATTTTGTATATGTGCCGCTCGAAGTTGCCCAACGATTAACCGAATACGGTGATAAACGTAGTGCTATTGAGGTTCAAACCAAGCCAAATGCTGATATTGATAAGGTGCAAGAGGCCGTTAAAAGTATTTTGGGAGAGGCTTTCTTGGTTCAAAATCAAGATGAACAAAATGCATCGCTGTTTAGAGCCATTAAAATCGAAAAATTGTTTATTTTCGTAGCCTTGTTGTTTATAGTAGGTATTGCCTCTTTTAATATCTTCTTTTCATTAACCATGTTGGTGATTGATAAACAACAAGATTTGAAAACGCTGTTTGCAATGGGGGCCGATGCTGGATTAGTAAAGCGTATCTTTTTTTCTGAAGGAGCATTAGTTTCATTTATAGGAGCAATTGTTGGTCTTGTTTTGGGCGGCATTATCTGTTTTTTACAGGAGCGTTTTGGCATTATAAAGATGGGAATGGAAAGCTCTATAATTGATGCTTACCCTGTAAAAATGCAATTAAGCGATTTTCTATTGACCGCTATTTCTATTATTATTATTACACTATTGGCATCGTATCTGCCTGCAAAGCGTGCTGCAAAGAACTAAGAAAGAGCAACAACGGCAAGGTTTTAAGCCTTGACGTTGTTAAAACTACATAAATTAGATTTCTATTGAGAATAATTCGCTAAACCCGAATTTTGAATAACCTAAAATGAATAAAATTATTACAACTGCTGTTTTCTTACTGCTGTTTTTTCAAGTTATTGCTCAACAAACTTCGCTTTTGGAAGCCTCCAATCGTTGGATTTTGGTCAATAATAAAATAGAAAGAAACGAGATTTACCTAACTTCCTACAAAAAATCTAAAGTTAGTCTCAATACATTAGTTTTATCTTTTGCTGAAAATGGCAAAATCGTATATGACTACGAGACAAACTCAAAAACTGATGGAAATTTAAATATAAAATACCTCGATATTAATACTTCTGAAAGTTCTTGGACTTATGATACCTTATCTAAAATACTTTCGTTAGTTATTCAGGCGGGCTATACAACTTTAGATGATTTTAAGTTTAAGCGAGAATATAAAATTGATGAAGTGACCGACGGTTTTATTCTGATGAAAACAAACGATGTTTTTTTTGAAGATTTAAGAAGAAAATCAGTTACAACATCACAAAGCGTACGAAAACCAACCCCTGCCAAGCCAATAACAGCTGAAAAAAAAATGATGGTTACCGCAAGAGGCCCTTCAGTAGATTCTACAAAAAATGTTCAGAATATTATCGAAGTATCGAGCAAGGATAGAATGGTTAGAAATGCTATTGAATCAAACAAAGATGTAATTGAGGAGGTAAAAACTCAGTCCGTTGTAATGACTTCGCCAGTTAAAATCAATTTTTGGGAGCAACATAAATCGTTATTTGATAAGAGTAATCGTTGGATTTTGGTGAGAAATAGAATTGAGCGAGGTGATATTTATTTAACACCTTATCATGAATCTAAGTTGACTATCAATAACTTAGTCTTATCATTTACCAACGAAGGTAAGATTGAATATGATTATGAAAGCGACCCAAAGGTTAGATTTTGTGCAGGGGTAGATTTTTTGGATATTGATACCGACGAAACCTCGTGGGCGTTTGATTCAGAAAATAATGTTTTTACGCTAACACTCAAGGGGGGGTATGCCAGTTTAGATGATTTTAAGTTCAAGCGAGATTATACAGTAGAGGCTTCCGATGATGGTTTTGCGTTACGAAGAGTAAAAGAACATTATTTTAGCGATTTTCGTAAATCTGTAAAAGCTTCTGGAAATTATCAGCGTAGAAGAAAATAATAATTTATAGCCATTAAAACTTGATTTGTCAGTTGTCGATGAAATTTATTTCGGTCATTATTACTTTATTTATCAGTTACGGTATCGTTGCCCAAGAAAATCCCGTGATAGTGCCTTCTCTGGGAGCATATAATCCTTCCCGAACGAAAGAACATGATTTGATTCATACAAAACTTGAATTGAAGCCTGACTGGAAAAAACAATTCCTATACGGCAATGCCAGTATTACTTTCAAACCCCACTTTTATCCTCAATCAAGTATTAGTTTTGATGCAAAAGGGTTTGATATACAGCAAGTTACATCGAAAGGGAAACCCCTGAAGTATAATTATGACAAGAGTAATCTAAAAATTGATTTAGGCCAGTTATTCACTCGAAAAGATACCATTACTATTCAGATTACTTATACTGCCAAACCCAACGAACGCCCCGTTGGTGGAAGTGATGCCATTACTGCCGATAAAGGTTTGTATTTTATCAATCCATTTGGTGATGAAACTGATAAGCCACAACAAATCTGGACACAAGGTGAAACCGAAGCTAATTCATGTTGGTTTCCAACAATTGATTCGCCCAATCAGAAAATGACACAAGAGATTTTTCTGACAGTCGATGCTAAGTTTACAACCCTTTCAAATGGAAAACTTATATCTTCCAAACAAAATCCTGATGGTACTCGCACTGATTATTGGAAGCAAACCAAGCCAGCTGCTCCGTATTTAACAATGATTGCCGTAGGAGATTTCAAAAAAGTAATTGACCCAACCTTTAAGGATTTTGAAGTAAGCTATTACATCGAACCCAAATTTGAGAAATATGCACTGAACATATACGGGCGAACACCCGAAATGATTCGTTATTTCGAGCAAATACTCGGTGTTAAATACCAATGGGAAAAATATTCCCAAATTGCTGTTAGAGATTATGTGTCGGGGGCAATGGAAAATACTACAGCAACCGTACATGGCGAGTTACTCCAAAAAGATACCCATCAGTTAGTAGATGATAATGACGATGGCGTAATTGCCCACGAACTATTTCATCATTGGTTTGGAGATTTAGTCACCTGTGAGTCTTGGTCAAATCTACCTCTCAACGAAGCATTTGCTAATTACTCAGAATATTTATGGACAACCCATAAATATGGTAAAGATGAAGGCGATTTAGTTTCGTATATTGCTCTCAATCAATACTTAGATGAAGCAAAAGAAAGGCAAGAACCCTTGATTCGTTTTCGATATTTTGATAAAGAAGATATGTTTGATTCGCATTCGTATGCAAAAGGCGGTCGGATATTACATTTACTCAAAAATACAGTTGGAGATGAGGCTTTTTTTGAAGCACTCAAACAATATCTCACTCAGCATGCGTATAAAACTGCCGAAATTGAGGATTTAAGACTCGCTTTTGAGCAAGTAACAGGCCAAGATTTACATTGGTTTTTCGACCAGTGGTTCATGAAAGCTGGTCACCCTGTGTTACAGGTTTCTCATGTTTATAGTGCTGGTAAACTGAAGTTAAATATCAAACAAATACAAGATACTACATACACTCCCGTTTATCGATTACCATTAAAAGTGCTGGTAAAGTCTGATAATGAACATTTTACACACGAGATAGTACTGGATAAAGCACAGCAGAGTTTTGAATTGAATGTTAAATCTATACCAAAAATGGTTTTACTCGACCCTGATAATATTTTGGTTGGTAAAATTGAGCATCAAAAGTCGCAAGATGAGCTTATTTATCAATTTTATAATGCTGATGGGATTGCCACTAAACTGAATGTACTCGAAACATTAACGTATATACCAGAAGACGATACTACTTTTTATTATCCACCTGCCGAAAAGAAAATCAGACGATTATTGATTGATGCTACCAAAGATAAGTTTTGGAGAGTTAGACAGTTTGCAGTCCAAAAACTATTCGATTACGATGGTGAAGAGTTTTTGGAAGTAGAAAAAGCACTGCAATATAGAGTAATACACGACGAACGCTCGTATGTGCGTGCTGATGCTATTTTAGCCATGAAAGGTTTTCAGAATTCTCAAAATGATAAACTTTTCCGTGATGCTCTTACCGATTCTTCATATACGGTTCAAGCTGCTGCTATTGAGGCTTTGTTGGCCAGCAAGCCTTCTGATGCTGTTGAGTTGGTTTTGAAGTTTGATACTTCTACCAATCCGAGTATTTTTGCTGCTGTGGCTAATTATTTTGCCGAAGAAGCTTCTCCGCTGCGTTTGGACTGGTTTTTGAATCATCTCAAACAAATGAAAGGCAATGATTTATACCAAGTTTTAGGTATTTTTGGTACTTATATAGTAAAATCGTCCCCCGAAATCCAATTGAAATGTTTGCCATTATTGGCACAAATCGCTAAAAACGATACACAGTGGTATGTTCGATTTGCAGGAATGCAAGCATTAAGTCTGATAAATGAACACAAAGAAGTAAAAACTCTGATGAAAGGAATTATTGAGTCAGAAAAAGATGAACGTTTGCAAAAAATATACAAACAATTTAGAGATATTTGAAGAACTCATGGTTAATCGTCAATAGTATTTTCCCCTTTCCAAATGAATAGAAATCTTCGAGATGGTATCAATTTTTTTTCAAAGGTTACTTGGCCTCGTGCTTGGAATGCCTTGAAAAATGTGAGTAGTTATCTTGAATCAAAACTTACTGGCCGTACGATTCACCGAGGCTTACCCGTAGCCATTTCGATTGAACCCACTACTTCTTGTAATCTACGTTGTCCTGAATGTCCGAGTGGTTTGCGAAGTTTTACTCGCCCAACGGGAATGCTTCCAGAAAAACTTTTTAAACAAACCATTGACGAACTCTCAGATACACTACTATATTTGATTTTTTATTTTCAAGGAGAACCATATTTACATCCAAAATTTTTAGATTTGGTGAAATATGCTTCAAACAAGAAAATTTATACCGCTACTTCGACCAACGCTCATTATTTGACGGATATAACTGCCAAACAAACCATTGAGTCGGGTTTAGACCGAATGATAATTTCGATAGATGGCACAACTCAAGAGGTTTATGAGCAGTATAGAGTGGGTGGTAACCTAAATAAAGTGATTGAGGGGACTAAAAAGATTGTTCATTGGAAACGAGCATTAAAATCAAAGACGCCGCATATTATCTTTCAGTTTTTGGTGGTAAAGCCTAACGAACATCAGCTTGAAGACGTCAGAAAAATGGCGAAAGAATTAGGCGTTGATGAAGTTGCTTTTAAGACTGCTCAAATATATGATTATGAGAATGGTTCTTCGTTGATTCCGACGATTGATAAATATGCTCGGTATGAACAGCAAACCGACGGAACATATAAAATTAAAAATAAATTGCTTGACCATTGCTGGAAAATGTGGCATTCGTGTGTAATCACTTGGGATGGTCTGGTGGTGCCATGTTGCTTCGATAAAGATGCCGAGTACAGAATGGGAGATTTGAAGCAGAAAACCTTTAAAGAAGTTTGGCAAAGTGAGCCGTATCAGCAATTCAGAAAATCACTCACCAATGCTCGTGCAGAAATTGAAATGTGTAAAAACTGCACCGAAGGTACCAAAATATGGGGTTAATATTTAATAAATTATGGAAAGTACAAAGTCTATTAAATGGGGTATTATCGGCGTTGGTGATGTCTGTGAAGTAAAAAGTGGTCCCGCATTTCAGAAAATTGAAGGCTCCGAATTGGTAGCTGTTATGAGGCGTTCGTCTAATCTTGCTAAAGATTTTGCTCAAAGACATGGCGTTGAAAAGTGGTATTCTGATGCAGATGACCTAATCAATGACCCCGATGTTGATGCAGTTTATATTGCTACCCCACCAAGTTCTCATGCCGAATACGTCAAACGTGTAGCTGAGGCTGGTAAAATAGTATATGTTGAAAAGCCGATGGCTCGCACTTATGAGGAATGTTTAGAAATGATTGAAGCTTGTAAGGCTGTCAACGTTCCTCTATTCGTTGCTTATTATCGTCGTTCATTACCAAATTTCTTGAAAATAAAAGAATTATTAGATAGCAAAGCCATCGGCGAGGTGCGTTTTGTGAATATTTCTGTTCAGAAACCATTAGAGGAAAAAGACCAAAACTCGAATAATTGGCGAGTTAATCCTGAGATTTCGGGAGGTGGATATTTTTATGATTTAGCTTGCCATCAGTTAGATGTTCTTGATTTTCTTTTAGGCCCTATCACAAAAGCCAGTGGTTATACTGCCAATCAAACCAATAGTTATGTGGGTGAGGATTTAGTTGTAGGAAACTTTGTTTTTGAAAATGGCATAATTGGCTCTGGTATTTGGAGTTTTGCCGCAAATAAAGTGAGCCAAAAAGAAACTACCATAATAGTGGGAAGTAAAGGGCAAATCTCTTTCCCTTGTTTTGGTGACCATTCGGTTACGCTTGAAGTAGAGGGAGAAGCCCCCCTTAGATTTGAATTTGATATTTCACCTAATATTCAGCAACCTTTCATTCAAACCATAATCAATGAAGTGAACGGCCAAGGAGTTAGTCCGAGCCACGGAGAATCGGCAGCTCGCACGAATTGGGTAATGGAACAGATTTGTAAACAGAAAATTAATAATTGAAATAAACTATATTTTTAAACAACTCTAAAACTTATGACACTTACTACAAGAATTAAATTAATGGTAATGATGTTTCTCATGTTCTCGACTTGGGGGGCGTGGTACGGCCAAATGGGAAAATATCTCTTTACAACCCTTCACGCAACAGGCGACCAAATCGGCAGTGCCTATGCTACATTTTCGATAGCTTCGATTGTGGCTCCATTTTTTATGGGAATGGTAGCTGACCGTTTTTTCTCAGCCCAAAAGGTAATGGGCGTACTTAATATTTTAGGGGCGGTTATTCTTTATTTCTTGATTCAAAACCAAGACCCTGATACATTTTTCTGGTATATTTTAGCTTATACACTGACATTCGCTCCAAACTTAGCTTTATCTAATTCGATTGCTATGAATCAGATGGAAAACCCAGAAAAAGAATTTCCTTCTATTCGCGTAATCGGCACAATCGCTTGGATTGTAATTACAAATATTGTTGGTTTTTATGGCGTAGGCGATAAAGTTACTATTTTTCAAATTGCTATGTTTACATCAATAGCATGGGCAATTTTTGCATTTACTTTGCCAAATACACCACCCAAAGCTACAAAAGCTACTTCATTTGGTCAGATTTTGGGTACAGATGCTTTTGTTTTATTTAAAGACCGTTCGTTTTTGGTATTTTTCATCTGCTCGATTTTGGTGTGTATTCCATTGTCATTTTATTATGCCCACGCCAATTTATCTTTGACGGAGTCGAACATGACGAATGTTGAAAATAAAATGTCACTTGGTCAAGTTTCAGAAGTTGGCTTTATGCTCTTGATTCCGTTTGCATTGAGTAAATTTGGTATTAAGAAAATGCTCATAGTTGGTTTAATTGCATGGATAATCAGATTTGTATGCTTTGGTTACGGTGATGGAATTTCGTCGGAATGGATGCTATATTTAGCAATTATCTTACACGGAGTATGTTATGATTTCTTCTTTGTAACAGGACAAATTTATACTGATAATAAAGCAGGCGAAAAAATTAAAAACTCTGCACAAGGCCTCATTACTTTGGCTACTTATGGAATCGGAATGGGTATAGGTTCGATTTTATCGGGTAAAGTTTTAGACAAATACACCACTAAAGTAGGAGAGGTAAGTACTCACGATTGGACAAGTGTTTGGATGGTTCCTGCTGCCATTTCGGCCGTAGTTTTGTTGTTATTTATCTTAGTTTTTAAAGATAACACAAGAGCAGAAGCATAATTTTATAGCACTATTTTCTGTTCATAAAAAAGACTTTGAAAGCTAATTTCAAAGTCTTTTTATTTATACAAATGAAGTAAAACTGTTGACTCAATTTATTTATATTAAGAGCCTGTTTAAATTTTATTCAATAAATGTTTTATAGCAGAGATTTTGACAATCTCTTCGGCTGTTTCCATTAATAATTCG
>JALQYE010000065.1 GCA_023254245.1 Emticicia sp. | reverse complement strand
ATTATCGAAAATCAAATTTAGATTTCACCTGTTTTTAAGAAAAAAATACCATTTTTATTAAAAAAGCCTAAAACGACACTTCATTTTTTCTTGAAAAAAAATTACAATGACTTACAAAACTTCAAAAATTTTAACTTCATCAGACAAAAAAAATCGTTCGGCGTCTGTCTTAATGATTTATACTGGAGGTACTTTGGGAATGGTTTATGATACCAAATCGAAATCACTCGTACCTTTTGATTTTGACCAAATCTTGGTAAATGTTCCTGAATTAAAGAGACTTGAATTTGATTTGACGATTCTTACGCTGCCAAAACCGATTGACTCATCCAACATCAAGCCCGAAACTTGGATTGAGCTGGCGGCGATTGTGAGAGATAATTTTGAGCAATATGATGCTTTCGTGATTCTGCACGGGACTGATACGATGGCTTATACTGCTTCGGCTTTGAGTTTTTTGTTAGAAAACTTATCAAAACCTGTTATTCTAACTGGAGCTCAACTACCCATTGGTATTGCTCGAACGGATGCTCGTGAAAATTTAATTACTGCTTTAGAAATTGCTTCGGCTGAAATTAATGGAAGACCCGTTGTGCCAGAAGTGGCAATCTATTTTAACTCTTATCTGTTGCGTGGAAATAGGGCTAAGAAAAAAGAAAGTAGCCAATTTAATGCTTTTCGCTCAGAGAATTACCCTGCATTGGCCGAAGTTGGTGTAACGATTGATTTTAATTTTCCGTTTATTATGCCTTTTCGCCCCGATTTACCGCTGGTTGTACACGAAAAATTGGAAGAACATGTGATGATTCTGAAGCTTTTCCCAGGAATTAATCAAGCAATGGTACATAATTTATTGAGTACAGAAGGCTTGAGGGGAGTGGTTTTAGAAACTTATGGTGCAGGAAATGCCCCATCGGACGAATGGTTTTTAGAAGAACTTCACAACGCTACTAAGCGAGGAATTGTGATTGTGAATGTCTCGCAGTGCGATGGCGGGCGTGTTCTACAAGGACATTATCAGACAAGTAGTAAACTAAAATCTATTGGAATAATTAGTGGAGCAGATATTACAACTGAAGCGGCCATTACGAAATTGATGTTTTTGCTCGGTCAGGAAACCGAACCAGAGCGTGTAAAATATCGCATGGAAAATGTCATTTGTGGCGAAATGAGCTGATTTTTGCTTAGTTATTGGTAAAGTGGTTATGGTTATTTGGGAATTGGTAATTTGTAAACTGGTTTCTGAGGGAAGGATTCCTTTGGATGACATTATTGTAAATCTATGATTTTATCAGCTTCACGAATTCCACTTAGGTATGCCCCATGAGCAGTTGAAAAATAATCAATTTCGGTGTGTTCACCTGCAAAGAATACTTTGTCACCAATTTCGGTGGCTAAATCGTCAAAATGTTGCATTTCGGTTCCTACAGCTGTGTAAGAGTACGCTCCAAATGAATTTTCGTTAGATTGCCATTTGGTTCGGAGCATATTTGTAGGATTAGGAATCTTGTTTCCATACATATCTTTTAGGTGAGACATTATTTCATCAATCACCTGATTATCAGTCATTGTTTCTGTTTTTCGGGCATAATCGGCATAGGCAAAGGTCATTAAGGCATTTGTAGTTGTAATTACCTTTTTTAAGTTGACGAAATAATTGAATTTATCTTTTATTTCGGGTGTATATGAAATATACTGAACATCGTCCCAAAAGGCAGTATTCCATGTTAGCAAAAATTTATTGACACAACTCATTCCTATTTTTTGGATGGCGTTTTGCTTGATTGAAGGCAATGCTGGTGAAAATTGAATTGTATTGGCTTTCAAAACTCCAAGCGGAACGGTGATAAGTATGTAGTCGGCCTCACTAATAGTACCATTGTGCGTAACTTTAACTTTATTAGCTGAATAATCAACCTTTGTAACTCGTTGATTGAATTGAATGGTTAGTTCTTTAGCCAAATATTGGGCAATTGTATCATAGCCATTGGTTGAGATTTTTTCAATGCCACCATAAACCTCTCCTTCGTCGTAAAGTTGGGACGATAGTTTATCTAAATCGCCAGTATCAAAAGTTAAGTAGGTAGAAAGTAGAAACTTCCAAAGACGGTCTTTGGCTTTTGCTGGGTATAGATTATTGAAAATGGTTTCAAAACTTTGCGAAGCATTACCTTTTTTATTCAATGAATTTAGAATGGTGTAAAATTCATCTTCGGCAGTACTGTAAATAGTAGGGCTTCTTAAAATTCCACCAATATCATACGATTTTATGCTTTCATCATCGGCAAATGCCGCAGTCATTCCTGCTTGTTCGGCCAAAGCTGTTATTGGATTACCATCAATTCCGTGAATCCAACTCGCCCCTTCATCAAAAGCAATACCTAAATTTCGGTTGGTTCGTAATCTTCCCCCAACTTTATCTTGCGACTCAAGTACCAGAACTTTAAATCCTTTTGCATGAAGTTTTTGGGCAGCCGCAAGTCCTGAAATTCCTGCTCCAACTACAATGACGGTCTTATCGGTAGGAATCACTTCATTTTGTTGACAAGCACTGGCCAGTATCGTTGGAGCAGTCAATAGAATTGGCAGCCCCGATAAGCTATTTTTTATGAATTTTCGCCTTTGCATTTACTCAGATTTTGCTAATTCAACACTATTTTTTTACCCTAATCAAACCTTCTTGTACAACTGATGCTACTAATTTACCATCTTCAGTAAAGAAATTACCACGAGTAAAACCTCTTGAATTTGAAGCACTTGGGCTATCAAGTGCATAAAGTAACCATTGGTCAATTCTGAAATCTTCGTGAAACCACATGGCGTGGTCGAGACTCGCCAAAAATAAATCATTGAGCGAAACTGTATCTAAATGGGGTAGGGTGGCTGTTCCCAAAAGATTATAATCAGAAGCATAGGCCAAAATGATTTGGTGTAAACGCAAGTCATTGGGTAAATCTCCATTTGCTTTTATCCAAACGTGGCGAAAAGGCTGTTGTTTCTGAGGTTTTAACGGATTTATTCGTTCAACTGGTCGAAATTCAAGCGGACGTGGATGAGAAAAATTCTTATAAAAATCAGGTGCTTTATCTTTGAAAGCTTCGATGAGTACCAAGTCAGAAACCAATGTGTCGGGCGGTGGAACGTTTGGCATCGTAATTTGGTGATTAAAGCCTTCTTGAGAACTTTGGTACGAACTAATCATACTGAAAATAGCCTTTCCATTCTGAATGGCATTTACCCGACGAGTCGTGAAACTCCCCCCATCACGAATTCGGTCAACCTCATAGAGAATTGGCATCGAAATATCGCCAGTCAGAATAAAATACCCGTGCATGGAATGTAATACTCGGTCTTCTGGAACGGTCTGATATGCCGCATAAAGTGACTGAGCAAGCACTTGTCCTCCAAAAACACGTTTCCACGGTGCTTGGTAATTCTCTCCTCTAAATATATTTTGTTCTATTTTTTCAAGGCTCAATAAGTGTACTAATTCTTCGGCTGTTTGCATTTGTACGTGAATCTAAACCTATAAGGTCTGGACGACCCCTTATAGGTTTTAAGGTTAATATTTTTGTAATAATTTGTATTGTTCTTCAATAGCAGAACGAAATTCTTGCTTTAAATTGTCTATCAAATGCTGGGTACTTTGAATGTCATGGATAGAAGTGACGCCTTGCCCTGCCGACCAAATGGTTTTCCACGCTTTGGCTTCTGCTTGTGCGGCATCCAATTCTTTTCCGAAATCTATTTTTCCTGCTTTGCTCCAAAGTTCTGGGGTTAGTCCTGCAGCTTCGAGGCTTGATTTCAAAAAATTAGCATTCACTCCCGATACTGCGGCTGTGTAGACGATATCAGCTGTATCGCTTTCAATAATCATTTCT
The DNA here is from genome assembly GCA_023254245.1 of Emticicia sp. Lineage (GTDB taxonomy): Bacteria > Bacteroidota > Bacteroidia > Cytophagales > Spirosomataceae > Emticicia. The sequence continues at coordinate 16,445 of JALQYE010000065.1, read as the reverse complement.
TGATAGGCTGCATCGGCTTTGCTTTCGGTAGTATTGATAAAACGAGTACCCATATAAGCTAAATCAGCTCCGATTTGAAGAGCAGAAGCAATATCTTTGCCTGTACTGATACAGCCCGAAAGTAAGATGGTTTTATTAAAAAAGCTACGGACTTCATTTACAAAAGCCATTGGGTGAAGTGTACCAGCGTGCCCGCCCGCACCTGCACATACCAAAATAAGTCCATCAACGCCTGCTTCGGCAGCTTTTTGGGCGTGACGCTTGCTTATTACATCATGAAATACTAAGCCACCGTAGCTATGTACTGCATCAACAATGTCAGATACGGCACCGAGCGAAGTAATCACTATCGGAACTTTGTGTTTTACAATCATTTCTACATCAGCGTTTAGACGTGGATTTGAGCGGTGCACAATAAGATTCACGCCATAGGGAGCAGCAGGTTTTTCGTTGGCCTGTTTGTAGTTCGCAAGTTTATTTTCAATTTCAATGAGCCATTGTTCGAAGCCTTCGGTTGAGCGTTGGTTAAGGGCTGGGAATGTGCCAACTATCCCATTTTTGCAACATTCGATGACTAATTCTGGCCCCGAAATAAGAAACATCGGAGCAGCCACCGCTGGCAAAGACAGCGAATCTGATAATTTTTGCGGTATCATTTTTATTTGGTTTTTGTTGTTGAATATGCTCGTAAAGGTATAAGATTTTAGAGAATAGTTGACTTTTTTAAACAAAAATCTCATTTAAAAATAAAAAAGCCGTAGAAACTCGAATGTTTCTACGGCTGAAAAATATCTTAGGCTATTTTAGTTATTAATTTTCAAAATAGCCATGAAAGCATCTTGTGGAACCTCTACTGTTCCAATCTGACGCATACGTTTCTTTCCTTTCTTTTGTTTTTCTAAGAGTTTACGTTTACGAGAAATATCACCACCATAACACTTGGCTGTTACGTCTTTTCTCAATGCTTTTACTGTTTCTCTCGAAATTACTTTTGCACCAATGGCAGCCTGAATAGCAATGTCGAACTGCTGACGTGGTAATAATTCACGCAATTTTTCGCATAGTTTTTTACCCCACTCATACGCCTTATCACGGTGAACGATGGCCGAAAGTGCATCGACAGGCTCTCCATTTAAGAGAATATCTAATTTTACTAAGTTCGATTCACGATAGCCAATTAGATGATAATCAAGAGAAGCATATCCACGAGAAATAGTTTTTAATTTATCGAAAAAGTCGAATACAACCTCTGAAAGTGGCAATTCAAATGTTAACTCTACACGGGTAGAGGTTAGATAAACTTGGTTTTTCAATAAACCACGCTTGTCCATACACAAACCAATAATTGGCCCCACGTATTCTGCAGCCGTAATGATTTGAGCGTTGATAAATGGCTCTTCAATCCAGTTGATAACATTGGGGTCGGGCATTTCTGAAGGTGCCGAAACTTCCAAAATTTCATCTTTTTTACCAACAACGTGGAATTTCACTGAAGGAACAGTCGTAAGCACCGTCATATCAAACTCACGTTCGAGACGCTCTTGTACGATTTCCATGTGGAGCATTCCTAAGAATCCACAACGGAAACCAAAACCTAAGGCGGCCGAAGTCTCAGGTTCCCAAATCAATGCGGCATCGTTGAGTTGAAGTTTTTCCATGGCATCACGCAAATCTTCAAACTCTGAAGTATCAACGGGATAAATACCCGCAAAAACCATTGGTTTTACTTCTTGAAAACCCTTAATCATTTCTTTTGTAGGATTAAGAGCATTCGTAATCGTATCACCAACTTTTACTTCTTTCGCAACTTTAATACCCGAAATAATATAACCTACATCGCCACAATCAACATAATCTCGTGGCTCTTTGGTCAAGCGTAAAATTCCTACTTCATCAGCAAAATATTCTTTGCCAGTAGCCACAAACTTTACCTTGTCACCTTTATTTATTCGACCGTTTTTAACTCGAAAAATTACTTCAATTCCTCTGAATGAATTAAAGGTTGAGTCAAAAATTAAGGCTTGGAGTTCAGCTTTGGGGTCGCCAACGGGTGGCTTAATTCGGTGAATAATTGCTGCAAGAATCTCGTTGATTCCGATACCTTCTTTAGCACTGGCAGGAATGATTGCATCTCGGTCACAGCCAATTAAATCAACGATTTGGTCTTTTACTTCTTCGGGCATTGCTCCTGGTAAATCAATCTTATTTAAAACAGGAATGATTTCGAGGTCGTGCTCCAAAGCCAAAAATAAGTTACTTATTGTTTGGGCTTCAATTCCTTGGGCTGCATCTACAACCAATAAGGCACCCTCGCATGCTGCAATTGAGCGAGAAACTTCATAACTAAAGTCAACGTGTCCAGGGGTATCAATCAAGTTAAGTATATATTCTTCACCTTCAAATTGATAATTCATCTGAATAGCGTGACTTTTGATGGTAATTCCACGTTCACGCTCTAAATCCATATCGTCAAGCACTTGGGCTTGCATATCTCTTCCCGAAACTGTTCCTGTAAATTGTAATAGACGGTCGGCAAGTGTACTTTTACCGTGGTCGATGTGTGCAATGATGCAAAAATTACGAATATTTTTCATTCATGTAGAACAGGTTTCTAACCTGTTTTGTTCGTGTAATATTAGTTAAGAATTAAGTCGAAACGTAATTCAGATATAATTTTATTGACATACGTTAACCCAAACAAACAGGTTGAAAACCTGTTCTACCGCAAAATTAGTAAGAAAAAGGCAGATTTTTAAAGATATTTTTTGCCAACCAAATAATTTGTGACATAATCTTTCACCGCATCTTCGAGGCTTGTAAATGGCTTTTTGTAACCAATCATACGAAGTTTGCTCATATTAGCCTGCGTATAATATTGATATTTATCTCGGATATCGATTGGTGTATCAATAAAATCGATGTTTGGCTCAAGGTTGAGTGCTGCAAAGGTAGCTTTGGCAAGGTCAAGGAAAGTACGTGCCTGCCCTGTACCTAAATTATAGATGCCAGAGTTTCGGCGTGAGTGCATCAAGAAAATACATACATCAACCAAATCTTTTACGTAGATAAAATCACGCATTTGCTCGCCATCTTTGAAGTCAGGGCGATGCGATTTGAAAAGTTTGATATTGCCGTTTTTGTTGATATTATTAAACGAATGGAAAATAACAGAAGCCATGCGGCCTTTGTGGTATTCATTCGGGCCATAAACATTAAAGAATTTTAAGCCAGCCCAGAAGAAAGGAGCATTTTTTTGTTGTAAAGCCCATTTGTCGAAGTCATTTTTTGAATCACCGTACGGATTCAAAGGCTTTAGTTGCGGAATTACGAGTTCATTGTCATCGTAGCCTAATTCCCCAGCTCCATAAGTAGCTGCTGATGAAGCATATACTAATGGAATCTGAAACTCATGACATTTTTGCCAAATACGCTTTGAATAATTGAGGTTCAGACGGTCGAAAATTTCAGTATCGAACTCAGTAGTATCGGTTCTGGCACCGATATGGAAACAAAATTCCACCTCAGCTTGGTTTTTCTCTAACCATTCAAAGAAATTATCTCGATGTACAAATTCTTGAATTTTCTTACCTTTCAGATTTTCCATTTTTTCTTCATTAGAAAAATCATCAACGGCAATAATGAAATTAAAGTTATCTTGATTCAAGCGTTGAATCAAGCAACTTCCGATAAAACCAGCTGCACCTGTTACAATTATCATAGAGTTATATTCTATTTTTCAAAATAGAGTGCAAAATTATAACATTGTATCTTACAAATCCATACACTAAACTTTGATTAAATTGTACTTTTTCAAGAATCATGAGTATTTTGAATAAATAAGTTTTTTTGTTGGTAATTTTGCGAAAAAATTAAGCAACAAATGATTTTTATTACAAGAAGAGAAACTTTCAACGCTGCTCATCAACTATATAACCCGAAATGGTCGAAAGAAAAAAACTTAGAAGTTTTCGGGCTTTGCTCAAATATTCATGGACATAATTGGGAACTTTATGTAACTGTAAAAGGCGAAATAAACGAAGAAACAGGGTTTGTGATGGATTTGAAAGACCTCAGCAATATCATGAAAAAAGAAATTGTGAATAAGGTTGACCACACTTTTTTAAATACAGATGTTGAGTTTTTGAAGGGCAAATTACCCAGTACAGAAATTTTTGCGGTTGAAATCTGGAAAATTATTCAACCAATCATTCCCAATTATTGCAATGGCCAGCTTCACTGCGTTAAATTAGTAGAAACTGCCAACCATTTTGTGGAATATTACGGGTAATAATTTTGAATGATTGAATCAGCGAATGATAGAATAGGGAAATCATTCACCGAGCGTCAGCCGCTCATTCAATTATTCGCTCATTCAATCATTGAGTACAATGAAATACTTCATCATTGCAGGCGAACGTTCGGGCGACTTACATGGTTCTAATTTGATAAAAGCCATTGTAAGTGCAGATAATCAAGCTGAGATTAAAGCTTGGGGTGGAGATTATATGCAGGAGGCTGGAGCTGAAATCAAAAAACACTACCGTGACTTGGCATTTATGGGTTTTCTGGAAGTGCTAAAAAATTTACCTAAAATTTTAGGTTTCATTGGAGAGTGTAAAAAAACTATTGGAGAGTTTAAGCCTGATGCAATTATACTGATTGATTATGCAGGTTTCAATATGCGAATTGCTAAATGGGCAAAAAAGAACGGCTACAAGGTTTTTTATTACATTTCTCCGAAAGTATGGGCATGGAATCAGAGTCGTGCGTGGAGTTTGAAAAAAAATCTCGACAGATTGTTTGTGATTTTTCCGTTTGAGGTAGCATTCTTTAAAAAATATAATTTTGAAGTAGAGTTTGTTGGGAATCCACTTTTCGATGCTATTTCCACATTTAAACCCGCTTCCGACTTTTTGAAGAGAAATGAATTATCTGATAAAAAAATCATAGCCTTATTACCTGGCAGTAGAAAACAAGAAGTTGAGAAAATGCTCAATTTGATGGTGGCTACTCAAAATAAATTTCCTGATTATCAGTATGTTATTGCTGGTGTTGGAAACTTGCCTTTATCATTTTATGAACCTTTTTTGAATGAGAATATCAAACTCATTATTGACCAAACCTACGATTTATTATCGCACAGTGCGGCTGCATTGGTAACATCGGGTACTGCTACACTTGAAACCGCTCTTTTGGGAGTTCCGCAAGTGGTTTGTTATAAAACAAGTGGTTTTTCGTATAATATTGCCAAGTGGGTCATAAAAGTGCCTTATATTTCGTTAGTAAATTTAGTAGCACAAAAAGAAGTGGTAAAAGAGTTGATTCAAGATGATTTGACGATTGAAAATGTATCGAATGAATTAGATAAAATCATCAATAATCAATCATTTAGAAATCAACAAATGCTTGATTATAAGCATGTAAAAGAAAGTTTGGGTGAAGTAGGTGCATCCGAAAAGACTGGACGAAGAATTGTAGAAATATTGAATAGTACAAAACAATAAATTATAATAAAGATGAATATCAAAAGCATTTCGATTGCTCTCACACTTACGTTTGTAACTCTTTTTTCGTGCAAAAAGAGCGAAACAACTGTTACCCCAAAAACAAAAACTGAATATTTGGCTGGTACAAGTTCAAAATCTTGGAAAAATACAAAAGCAATTGCCGCAAATGGTGGTCTGACTATTGATTTAGTAAATTCACAACCCACTTGTGTAGTGGATAATATCCTGACGTTTGCTACAACAAAAACTTACGAAATCAGAGAAGGTGCAACAAAATGTAATGCCGCTGACCCTGATTTGGTGTTGAAAGCAAATTGGGGTTTTAATGCTGATGAAACCAAATTTACAGTTGACAAAATCAGTTTTCAAGGTCGTCAATTTGATAATATTTCCTTCGATATCGTTGAATTAAATGATAATATATTTGTTGGCAAAACCATGCTAACACTCAATAATGTTAATTATGAGTTTTCGGCTACTTTCGAGCCTGCAAAGTAAGAGTTGAAGTAAAAATTATAAAAATATTTAAAATCTTATTTATATTAAGTCTAAATTTGCGAACATTTACCGCACAAAATTTGTTGCGTTATATAGAGTAAATCAAGCAAAACAATAGCATGAGCAAAGATTTAGAATTATTAGAAGAACTAACCACATCCGAGTACAAGTACGGATTCTACACAGATATTGAAGCTGACGAAATTCCTGCTGGCTTGAATGAAGATGTCATCAGACTCCTTTCTGCAAAGAAAAACGAGCCCGAGTGGATGCTTGAATACAGATTAAGTGCATATAGAGTTTGGCAAACTATGACCGAGCCAACTTGGCCCAATGTAAGCTACAAACCAGTTGATTTACAGAGTATTAAGTATTATTCTGCTCCAAAACAACAAAAAGTTATCAATAGCCTTGACGAAATCGACCCAGAATTACGCCGTACATTTGAGCGTTTGGGTATTTCATTAAAAGAGCAAGAACGTTTGTCAGGTGTGGCAGTTGATGCCGTTATTGATTCGGTGTCGGTAGCAACTACTTTCAAAGCCAAACTTGGTGAATTAGGCATTATTTTTTGTTCAATCTCTGAAGCAATTCATGAGCATCCTGAGCTTATCAAAAAGTATTTGGGTTCGGTTGTGCCAGTGAAAGACAATTATTATTCAGCTCTCAACTCAGCAGTTTTCTCTGATGGTTCGTTTTGTTATATTCCAAAAGGAGTTCGTTGCCCAATGGAATTATCAACTTACTTCCGTATAAATGCGGCAGGAACAGGTCAATTTGAGCGTACATTAATTGTAGCCGACGAGGGTTCGTATGTGAGCTATTTGGAAGGATGCACAGCTCCGATGCGTGATGAAAACCAATTACACGCTGCGGTGGTAGAGATTTTTGCACACGAAAGAGCCGAAGTAAAATATTCAACTGTGCAAAATTGGTACCCTGGTGATAAAGATGGCAAAGGTGGTATTTATAACTTCGTTACGAAACGTGGTTTGTGCTTTGGCGAAAATTCAAAAATTTCGTGGACACAAGTAGAAACAGGTTCGGCCATCACTTGGAAATATCCATCGGTAGTATTGCGTGGCGATAACTCAATCGGAGAGTTTTATTCAGTTGCAGTTACAAACAATATGCAACAAGCTGATACAGGCACGAAAATGATTCACTTAGGACGAAACACGAAGAGTAGAATTGTATCGAAAGGTATTTCGGCAGGAAGAAGCCAAAATTCATACCGTGGATTGGTTGAGGTTTCAAAACGTGCCGAAAACGCTCGTAACTTCTCTCAATGTGATTCATTACTTTTGGGTGATAGATGTGGGGCACATACATTCCCATATATTGAAGTAAAAAACTCTTCAGCATCAGTAGAACATGAAGCAACGACCTCAAAAATTGGAGAAGACCAATTATTCTATTGCAATCAAAGAGGTATTCCAACAGAGCAAGCAGTAGCATTAATTGTGAACGGTTATGTGAAGGAAGTATTGAACCAATTACCAATGGAGTTTGCGGTAGAAGCACAAAAACTACTCGAAATTTCGTTAGAAGGTAGTGTAGGTTGATTCAGATATAAAATTTTTGTTACAAAAGAGGCTGTCATTTGGCAGCCTTTTTGTTTGATATGTAGCACAATTTTGTAAATTGTACCCTTATATTTTTCGTCGTATTTATGAGATATTTTCTGTTTATCTTATTCTTAGTTGGTGGTTCTTCGCTTGTCAAGGCTCAGGGTGGGAGAGTGCAAGTGGCTTTTTTAGGTGTTTTTCACATGGGTGAAACACCTGATTATGTAAAAGGCGAAATTGATGATTTACTTTCGGCCGAACGTCAAAAACAGGTACAGGAAGTAGTAGATGCGTTGGCAAGATTCAAGCCTGATAAAATATTTGTTGAAAACACTCCCGATGCTCAACCATATTGGAATGCGGTTTACCAAAACTATCTAAATGGATTCAGACCTGCCGAAAGAAGTGGCGAACTCAACGAAATCTTTCAGATTGGAATTAAATTGGCCAAGAAAATCAATAATCCGATTGGGGTAAATTGTATCAATTATGTTCAGCCCGATTTAGCCCTGGGTATGAAAACTGCTCGAAACAAGATTGATACTTTGCAGACTTTCTACTCGCATGAACTCGAACGAGTTAGACCAACGTATGATGTTTATTTTAAGCAAAATCGAAGTGTGAATCGTTCATTTAATGAGTATTTAAGTAATTATGAGACATGGAAAAAACTGCCAATTAAAGAGCATTTACTAAATCTCAATTCTGAGCAAAGTATCGCAACCCTTCATTATTTTAATATTACAGGATGGATGGATACGAACACCAACGGATATGGAGCAGAATTTACAGCTAAAGAGTATTATAGAAATACAAAAATTATGCAAAATATTTTATCGAGTGTGAGTCCATACGACCGAAAATTGCTGGTAATCATCGGTGGTGGGCACGTTCAAGTGCTTAGAGATATGCTAAAATCGCACCCCTATTTTGAGATTGTAGATGTGAAGGAGATTTTGAGATAAAAGCTTTTTAATTCATTGCCGTCAGCTTTAGCCGATGGATAAATATAAATCAAATTGGCTTTAGCCTAACTTAATAACTATTTGGGCTAAAGCCAAATCCTTTCATTGTTATTATACCCGTCAGCTAAAGTAGACGGTAATGAATTTTTTTTCTCAAATTTCACACCAAAGGAATTGGCCGATTAAACCTTTCTTCTAATGAAATAAAAGTTTCCGTACGATTGATTCCACCAACTTTCTGAATTTTATCATGTAACACTTCTCTTAAATGTTGGGTGTCTCGGCACACAATCTTTACAAAAATACTATACTGACCAGTGGTGTAATTGATGCTCACTACTTCGGGTATGTTTTCTAATTGGTCGGCCACTGTATCGTACAATTCACTTTTATCGAGGTAAATACCCAAGAAGGCACTAATATCCCAACCAAGTTTGATTGGGTCAACGATGAGCTGTGAGCCTTTTACGATGCCCATTTGCTCCATTTTGTTCATACGTACGTGTACCGTACCACCCGAAACAAAGATTTTTTCACCAATGGTAGTATATGGCATCTTTGCATCTTGCATGAGCAATGATAAAATCTTCAAATCTGTTTTATCAATTTCAAAATTTTTGTCCATTTTTAAATTGTTGAATTATGAATTTATTAATAAAATTAATAAAAAATTATGAATAATATAAATTTTAAATATTTTTTATAAAATATTTGCAACGTATATCTTTTTTGTATTAACTTTGTAACATCAAAATAAGACAAAGCACCACAATTACAGCAAAGTTTTAAGTTTTGATTTATACTGTAAGGTGATGAAATTGGCAGCCATGCCCTCCTGTCTCGGGGGTGGTGATTATAGGACAAACGCAGCATAAAGCCGGACTATCTTAGTCGACTGGGATTGACCACCAAATTTGTACTGTGGCTAACTACACCGTGGGCGGTTCGACTCCCCCTCTTACAGCAAGCAATTGAAAAGTGTGAAAGAATATTTTATTTGATATATTTCTTTCATACTTTTTTTTTGAGTATTTTTGCTTAGTAAAAATATTATTTGGTTTTTAGTTTGTTGATGAAGTGTAATTGCGACACGCAATCCCGAATTGAGGTTTGCGTGTTTTTTTGTGTGTAAAAAACACGAATGTTTAATCAAGAATCATTTACTTTGTGTTTCTGACTGAAACAAACCTAAACCATGATTGAAGAAAAAGCCTTATTTACAAACGATGCCGTAGTGCTTGGAATTTTAATGGCTACATTGGCCCTTATTTTTTACTCAACTACCCTTAAATCATTTGAAAATTTTTATAGAATTGTTCCTTCAATACTTCTTTGCTTCTTTATTCCAGGTTTATTGAGTTCGTTTAATGTTATTTCGGCGGCTGATTCTCAGCTTGACGAAACCGCTTCACGTTTTTTCCTGCCAACTTGTTTAGTCTTTTTTACGCTAAGTATTGATATTCACGCTCTTCGGCAGCTCGGTGGAAAAGCCTTGTTTGTTTTCTTTGCTGGAGCATTAGGCGTGATGGTTGGTGGCCCAGTAGGAATTTGGATAGGAAAAATGATTGACCCGACTTTCTTAGGAAAAAACGGTGAAGAAATTTGGCGGGGTTTGGCTACGATTGCAGGAAGTTGGACAGGTGGAAATGCTAATCAGCTGGCTTTGAAAGAAATATTTCAGCCATCTCCTGCTGTTTTTGCTCAAACGAGTGTAATTGATGTACTTTTTGCCGAATTATGGCTGGGTTTATTGCTCTATTTTGTAGCAAAAGCCGCCATTATCGACAAAAAAATGAAAGCTGATGCAAGTGTCATCAAAGAAATACAAGACAGAGTAGAAATTGAAAGTGCCAAACAAAAGAATCCAACCTTTCAAGAATTGTTTTTATTACTGGCTGTTGGCTTTGGAATAACTGGACTCGCTCATATTGTGGCAGATAATGTTGCTCCTTTTATCGAAACCAATTATCCGAATTTGAAGGCTTATAGTTTAGCCTCCAAATCATTTTGGATTGTAACAGTTGCATCGCTTTCAGGTTTTATTCTATCAAATACCAAAGCTCGCAACCTTGAGCGATTCGGTGCTTCCAAAATCGGTACATTGTTTCTTTATTTCCTGATTGCTACCATTGGTATGCAGTTGCATATTTTTGAAGCGTTCAAAAATCCAATGTTATTTTTGGTTGGCTTGATTTGGATTTTGATTCATGCACTCTTTACTATTATTGCATCATATATTGTGAAAGCTCCTTTTTTCTTTACAGCTGTTGGTTCGCAGGCCAATGTTGGAGGCGTTGCTTCGGCATCGGTTGTGGCAGCTGCTTTTAACCCTTCACTTGCTCCGATTGGCGTTTTGTTAGCTATTTTGGGCAATGCTGTTGGCACTTATTGTGGCTATCTTACGGGGCTTGCCATGCAGTGGATTTCTAATTGATACAAACCTTACCTATTTTGTTTATTTCAAAAAAGGTTTTTTCGTGTATCATAAAAGACGTATATATACCAAATTGTATCTTAGGCATCATATTTGCTCAATTTTTATTGCAAAATTGAGCGAACATGAAAAAAATATTTACCTTTTGGCTGGGGGTTATTGTGGCGTGTAATGCTCAGCAAAATCCACCCAAAAAGTTTGATTACAGATTCGAAATAGGAAGTTATTTTTCTATCACAAATAAATTGTCTTTTTGGCAAAGTTCAAATCAGTTTGGAAGTATCCCGAATGATTTACCTGCATTTTTGTGCCGACAAAGCATTAAAACTCAAAAAGATACACTCAATAGATTCTTCAAATTTGATTATGGTTTTGAAGCGGTAACGATTCTTGGTAAAAATCCACAATTATTACTTCCTGAGGGTTTTCTCTGCACAAAACTCGGAAAGTTTGAAATATATGCTGGCCGACGAAAAGAAATTTTTGGAATTGTAGATACGATTCTTTCTTCTGGGTCGGTTTCATGGTCGGGCAATGCGATGCCGATTCCAAAAGTGCAAATAGGAATGCCCAATTATACGAAGTTGTTTTTTAAATGGCTAAGTTTTAAAGGTACATTCTCACATGGGTGGTTTGGGAATCAGACTTTTGCTAAAGGTTATTATCTACATCAAAAATCATTGTTTTTCAGACTTGGTAAGCCTACTTCAATGCTTAATTTATACGGTGGTATTGTTCATAATGTAACTTGGGGAGGAACTCCCAAAAATAATTTACCTATTGATGATGACCGCTTGTATAATGGTAAGTTTCCTGCAGATTGGTATGTTTATGGCAATGTGGTTTTGCCTTTGAAAGGTCTTTGGAAGCAATCGCCGAAATATTATACGTATAATGCTTTTGAAACGACCAACCACTTTGGTAATCAACTTGGTTCGGTTGATGCAACTGCCGAATTTAAGTTTAAGAAGAGTAAACTGATGCTTTATCGACAGTTTTTGTTTGATGATGGGCAACTCTTTGGACTAACTAATACTGATGATGGCTTGTATGGACTGAGTTTTACGCCCAAACCAGAATCTTCATTTAAACGAGTGGTTTTTGAGTATTTATTTACTAAAAACCAGGGTCGATATGTAGCAGGAATTGGGCGTTTGCTGAATATGCCTGACCGACACCCCAACGAAGAAAGTTTTTTGTTTAATCATCAACAATATTTTGATGGATGGTCGTATAATAAACGTACGATTGGAACACCTTTTCTGACTCCCGAACAAAATATCAGGAATGAAAATCAGCTTGGAAATGGTAATGTATTTGTGAACAACAATCGTATTTGGGCATTTTATGGAGCTTTGTTAAATCAAATCGGTACGATAAGTTTCTCGAATCGACTTTCGTTTAGTAGAAATTTTGGAAATACCAGTTTACTGGGAAAAGTCATTGAACCTGTTGACCAGATTTCTTACTCGGTTAATACAACAATTCCTCTTCGTAGATTAAAAGCCGATTTGAACGTCAATGTTTCGGTTGACCACGGTGATTTAATTAAAGATAATTATGGAAGTTATATCTCGTTAATAAAAAAATGGTGAGTATATGCATGTACTAACCCCACTAAATAATTTTTTTGAAAATTATTTAAACCAATGCAACATATTTCAGTCAAACAAACGTCTTTATAATAAGTTAGCTTTTTTTGTATTTACTAATCCATATAGAAACAATGACTGAAATGAAAACAAAGATATTTTTGAAGGACTCACAAGGTAGAGTTCTTGAAATGAGAAATCTCGAGAATGAAGCGAGTAATGAGTTTGAAGTAGATAAATTACAAGATGGTGTATATTTTGTGGAATTACTATTACCTCACGGCAAGTCAATTACTCATCAGTTTAAGGTAAATCATAACTAATTATATTATAAGTGGTATGCCGAAACATACCACTTATAGCTTCTACTTATAAATTTCTCTTCTTGCCGAAAGTAGTGTATTATACATCAATGCTGCCACTGTCATTAGTCCAACTCCACCTGGTACTGGCGTGATATAACTACATTTAGGAGCAACTTCATCGAATTTTACATCTCCTTTTAGGGCAAAACCACTTTTCTTTGTAGTATCTACTACTCTCGTAAGGCCAACATCAATCACTACTGCTCCATCTTTAACCATATCTGCTGTAATGAACTCTGGTTTTCCGAGTGCTGCAACTAATATATCCGCTTGTTTGGTAATTTCTGAAAGGTTTTGAGTTTTGCTATGCACCAAAGATACTGTACAGTTTCCTGGGTAAGTATTGCGTTGCATTAAAATACTCATCGGTAAACCTACAATCTGGCTTCTTCCCACAACCACACAGTGTTTTCCTGCCGTTTCGATATTGTAACGTTTGATTAATTCTAAAACACCAAAAGGAGTTGCTGAAATATAAGCTGGTAAACCTTTGGCCATACGACCAATATTGATTGGGTGAAAACCATCAACATCTTTGCGTGGCTCGATGGCTTCGATTACTTTATCTACATTTATATGGGCAGGAAGTGGAAGCTGCACGATGAAGCCATCAACATCGTCATCATCGTTGAGTTGTTGTATAATTTCGAGAACTTCTTCTTCGGTAGTGCTTGAATCACGGCGAATGAGAGTTGATTTGAAACCAATTTCTTCACAAGACCTGATTTTGCTTGCTACGTAAGTTTCGCTTGCACCATTATCGCCAACTAAAATTGCGGCTAAATGCGGTATTTTACCACCATTGGCCTTTTGTTTTTCTACTTCTTCTTTGAGTTCTTGCTTGACTTGAGCAGAAATAAGTTTACCATCAATGATTGTCATGGAGCTGATTTTTTATTGAAAGTACAAAGATAGCTTAATGAATTAAGAATTGAAAATTCAGACGGGGTGGCCCGAGCGATTAAGAATTTTATGGTAGTTGAGCGAGCGAATTCAAGTTATGATAGTCGAGCGAAGTCGAGGCTTTTAATGACTTTGTCCATATCAAATTCGTCCTCTCCACTGACATTTACGATGCCCTTCAAATCTTTTCTTGGTTTTCCGTATTTCAAAAACGAAAGCCAAACGTGGTCAATAAACCATGTAGGTTCGTACCCCCAACGAATATCCATTGCACGACGAATCAGAAATGTACGTTTCGATATTTTTACATGAAATTTTCTGTCGTAAAGCTGATTAATGCTATCATCATAAAATGCAAATAAACCTTCAGCAATAACAACATCAAAGCGAGTTTTGAAAAGCTCAATAACTTCTTTATACTGCTCAAAATCAATAGATTGCGGCGATTCCCAATCGGTTTTGTTTTTGATTTTTGGAATTTGTGTTTCAGGAAAAACAAAGTCATCTTGGTGAAAAATGATTGCTTTCTTTCCATTTTTTCTGAAATACGTCACCAACAAATTGGCGAGTGTACTTTTTCCTGAGCGGCTTACGCCTCCAATGCCAATAATCATGATTTTGTTTGAAAAATACGCTTTTGAGTTAGATTTTGAGATTCTTTCACAAAGAAAATTAAATTTGATTATATTTAAATCAAAATCTCAAAAACCCTAAAAAAATGGACAAAGATAAACTTTCTTATTATGCCAGTTATGTGGCAATTTTTTGTGGTATTTTTCTATTGATAATGAAGCTTTATTTACATGATAAATCTTCAACAAACGTTGTAATGGCTCTTTTATTCGTAATTATTGGGGTAGTAGGGCTAAGACGATTCAAGAAAAATTCATAGACTAAATACTTAAACACTTCATCTTAACTAAAAATGTACTTCAAAAGAATACTGTTACTTCTATTTATTAGTAGTTTATCTTTAAAAAATTCTGCCCAAAACTTAATTTATTTACGACCAGATAGAGTTTTTGATGGTGAAAAAAATCTTGAAAAATTCGGCGTAGTCATTAAGGGAAATAAAATTGAACAAGTTGATAGTCAGGTAAATATTGAAAAGAGTTTACCAAAAGATGCAAAAACTGTTGATTTGAAAAATTGCACACTTTTGCCTGGGTTGATAGAAGGGCATACGCATCTTTTTCTCCATCCTTACAACGAAGTTACGTGGGATGACCAAGTTTTAAAAGAACCACGCTCATATCGAACTGCAAGAGCAGTGATTCATGCTGAAAAAACACTTAGAGCGGGTTTTACTACTGCAAGAGATTTGGGTACGGAAGGAGCGGAATTTGATGATGTTGGACTGAAAAAAGCCATTGACGATGGTGTGATTCTTGGCCCAAGATTATTGATTGCTACAAAAGCCTTGATAGCAACAGGTAGTTATGGACCACGTACTTTTTCACCCGACATTAAAGTTCCACAAGGGGCTGAAGAAGCCGATGGTTTTGACGATTTGATAAAAAAGACCCGTAATCAGATTGGAAAAGGGGCCGATTTGATAAAAATTTATGCCGATTATCGTTGGGGATTGCGAGGTGAAGCCGCACCGACTTTTTCGTTGGATGAAATAAAATTGATTGTAGCCACTGCACAAAGTGCTGGTCGACCAACAGTTGCCCATGCTTCTACTGTGGAAGGTATGCGTCGAGCTATATTGGGTGGGGTGGAAACCATTGAGCATGGTGATAATGGCACTCCCGAAATCTGGAAATTGATGGCGGAAAAGAATGTTTATTTATGTGCTACCTTGGCGGCAGGTGATGCAATTAGCCAATATAGAGGTTGGAAAAAAGGCACAGAAGAAGAACCTGAGCGAATAAAGAAAAAAAGAATTACTTTTAAACAAGCATTGGAAGCAGGAGTGAAAATTTGTTTTGGTGGTGATGTAGGAGTTTTTGCACATGGTGATAATGCTCGTGAACTTGAAATGATGGTTGAATATGGAATGAATCCGACAGAGGCTTTGAAGTCAGCCACAAGTATCAATGCAGATGCTTTTCATATCAATAAAGAGGTTGGACGCATTAAAAATGGGCTTTTGGCAGATATTTTGGTAGTTGAGGGTAATCCCTCGCAAAATATTGCGGATATTAGAAAGGTAAAAAAAGTTTATAAAAATGGTGTTTTAGTAGAATAATTTTACTGAAATTTTAGCACTAAGAACACAAAAAGCACGAAGTAATATCGAGATTTTCCTTGAGTTACTTCGTGCTTTTTGTATCTAAAGTAGTGATTTTATAGTAAACGCAGAACGGTAATTCCTGAATGCTTCTTTATTCGATTGAGGTAATCGGCCAAAGGTTCGGTTGTAATAATTACTTTTTTGAGGTCGTATGATGCATGTAGTAAATGAATTCGACCGTTTTGTTTAATTGCAAAACCTTCATGGTTAAAATCCAAACCTTCAACTCCCGAAGTTATGCCAATAATATCTCCATCCTCAATTTCAGACTCTATTTTAGATACTTTACTTTTAGGAATATAGAAGAAGTCGTAGGTATTGATAGTTTTTTGGGCTTTTTCTACCGCTGAAAAAGATTCGTTATCTTGTAATTT
>JALQYE010000064.1 GCA_023254245.1 Emticicia sp. | reverse complement strand
AACGTTTCGATGTTGAAGCAATTCATTTCATGCGTGACTCATTGGCTGGCGATAGATTATTAGAAAATATCAACGGGAAGTTTACGGATGTGAGTGTAAAGGCGGGCATCAAAGGAAATCCGATTGGCTTTGGTTTGGGCGTTCATACGGCTGATGTCAATGGCGATGGTTGGATGGATATTTATGTATCAAACGATTATTTGGAAGAAGATTATTTGTACATCAATAACCAGAACGGCACATTTACTGACGAAATTAAATCAAAAACTAACCATGTAAGTTATTTTTCGATGGGAAATGATATTGGCGATGTAAACAACGATTTATTGCCCGATATTATCTCAACCGATATGCTACCCGAAGATAATAAACGTCAAAAATTGTTGTTTGGCCCTGATAAATATGGAGCGTATCAGTCGATGCTGCAAAATGGTATTCATCCATCTTTTATGCGGAATATGTTGCAAATCAATAATGGTAATAATACAACTTTTTCAGAAATTGGGCAACTGGCGGGTATTTCTAACACAGACTGGTCGTGGTCGGTTTTATTGGCTGATTATGATAACGATGGCTACAAAGATTTGTTTGTAACGAACGGCTATTTGCGTGATTATACCAACATGGATTTTCAGAAATATTATGCCGATGAAGGCCAACAAGCAGGCGTAAATATTATGGAGGTTATCAAGAAAATGCCTTCGACCAAAACGCCAAATTATATTTTCAGAAACGAACATAATTTACAGTTTTCAAACAAGCAAAAAGACTGGGGATTTGAAACGCCAATTATCTCGAATGGTGCAGTTTATGCCGATTTAGATAACGACGGAGACTTAGAAATTATAACCAACAATATCAACGAATCAGCTTCGGTTTATAAGAATCTAAGTACCGAACAGAAACTGGGTAATTATCTAAATATTCAACTCGACTCTGATAAAAAAACAGGAGCAAAGTGTTATGTTTTTACTGGACAAAATTCTCAATATCAGCAATTTACGCCTACTCATGGCTACCAAAGTAGTATTATGGCTCCGCTGCACTTTGGACTGGGGAAGAACGAAAAAATTGATAGCTTAGTTATCATCTGGAATGATGGAAAAATTCAAAAACAGAAGAATATAAAGGCTAATCAACTCCTAAAAATTGCTTATGCACCAAACGCTACTTCGTTTGTGTTACCTTCCGAAAAAAGCTTATTTACAGAGACCAATACACTTGATTTTGAGCATAAACAACTACCTCTCAATGATTTTAACCGTCAGGTATTATTGCCACAAATGTATTCATATCAAGGCCCGAGAATGGCCAAAGGTGATGTGAATAACGACGGGTTAGAAGATGTCTTTATTGGCGGAGGAAAAGGTCAGGCGGGCGAATTATTCATTCAGCAAGCGAGTGGTAACTTTACAAAAAAAGCAGAAAATCCTTTCAAACAAGATGAACTTTGTACTGATACAGATGCCGTTTTCTTTGATGCCGAAGGCGATGGAGATTTAGATTTGTTTGTTACGAGTGGAGGATATGAGTATCTTCCCAACGATTTGGTCTTACAAAACCGACTTTATCTAAATGATGGAAAAGGTAATTTTACCAAAACTTTCGATGCTTTTGAGGATACGCCATACTCCGATTGTGCCGTAGAAACGATAGACTTTGACCACGACGGCGACCTTGATTTATTTGTTGGTGGTTCGTTGATTCCGCTTAATTATCCGCTAAATAATCCGAGTCGATTATACCGTAATGATAAAGGGAAATTTGTGAAAGTTGAAGACCCAATTTTTAATGAATTAGGGCTTTTGACCGATATAGTGGTAGTGGATTTTAACAAAGATGGCTGGCAAGATTTAATTGCGGTGGGCGAATTTACGGGTATTGTCTGTTTGCAAAATAGCAATGGTGTCTTTACGAAAAATACTGATAATCTGAGTCTTATGAAGGGACTTTGGCAAAGAATCTATGCCGATGATTTCGATAAAGACGGTGATTTAGATTTGATTGTGGGCAATTATGGTCTCAATTCGCAGCTTCGTGCTTCCGAAAAAGAACCAATGACCCTCAATTACGAAGATTTCGATGATAATAGCCGTCTTGACCTCATTTTGTCTTATTATATTCAAGGTAAAAGCTACCCGATTTTTAGTCGAGATGAAATTTCGGAGCAGCTGGTGACATTGAAGAAAAAATATACGTCGCACGAATTATATTCTACCGCTACAACCGAAGAAATTTTGGCCGAGTTTAAAGGCAAAACAGCACGAAGATTAGAGGCTACAACACTCGAAACGGTATATTTAGAAAATAAAAATGGCAAATTTGAGCTCAAAAAACTTCCAATCGAAGCTCAGTTTGCTCCAGTTTTTGCCATTACTTCTGATGATGTAAACAACGATGGATTCAAAGACTTGATTTTGGCAGGAAACCAACTACACGGTAGAGTAAAAGGAAACATTGATGCCAATTTTGGACAAATATTCTTGAATGACCGAAAAGGAAATTTTAACTACCACTCGAATCTTGGTCTAAAAGGCGATGTAAGAGATTTGAAAGTAATTGGTAATCAGTTGATTAGCTCAACGAATAGCCAAAAAGTACGAGTATTTAAAAAGAACTTTTGATTTTAATTTATCAGAAACAGTGGTTAATTACTGTTTTTGATAAATTCTTACATAATCTACTTCGTATTTGATTAGCCCCGTTTCGGGCTTGGGTTCACCGCCATTTTTACCACCAATCGCTAAATTTAGTAGAAAAAAATGCGGTTGTAAGAATGGATTTTTGCCATCGGGATTGATAGTTTCAGTAAGAGAAGCCGAGTTCAGCAATTCGTCGTCTAAATACAAATTAATACTTTCGGGTGTCCAATCCATTCGCCAAATATGAAACTGTTTCACCCAATCTTTATTTTTATCCGTGAAATGCTTTAAACTGGTTTTTGAGTCGTCCCATTTAGCTACGTATTGTTTATCTGTTCCGTAGGCCACATTGGCCAAAATTGTTGGCTCAGATTTTACTCGATAAAACTCCATGATGTCAATTTCGCCATTCGATGGCCATTCACCCGAGCTCCCTAAAGTCCAGATAGCGGGCCACGAACCCAATGTGCTATCTATTCTGGCTCTGATGAGAAATGTACCAAACTTCCATTCTTGTAAGCCTTTGGTCTGAATACTGGCCGAAGTAAAATTGATTTCTTTTCTATTTTTCCGCCAATTCATGCTTCCTTCTTCAAAATTTGGGTTCGGCAACTGCACTCGTTTGCCTTCAAATAGCAAAACACCGTTTTGGCAAGTAGCATTTTCTTCTTGATACCATTGCAATTCTTCGTTTCTGACAAAGCCTTTTTCAAACTTCCAAAATTTAGGGTTTGGTTTACCATTTTCATTAAATTCATCTTGCCAAACGAGTTTCATGCCCGAAATTGACTGAGCTTGGCTGAAATCGGGGAGTGAAGGGTTTGGATTTTGAGCAAATGAGTTGAAAATGCTTAAAAATAAAGAGATTGTCAGTGTATATTTCATGAAAATAACTTTGTGTTTTAGTTTTACAAATATACGTGTTTCTTTCATTTTCTATCTTGAAGCCTAAATTCATTGGGCGATATACCAACATATTTTTTAAACAACTTAGCAAAGTAATTAGGGTACTCAAATTTGAGTAAAAAAGCAATCTCAGATATAGAATACGAAGTATGTAGCAAGTATTTCTGAGCTTCGTTAATTAGGTTTTGATGAACTAATTCTATGGCCGATTTTCCTGCCACTGCCTTACAAATCCGATTCAGATGCACGGGAGTAATGTTTAGGTCTTCTGCAAATTCGGGAATACTTTTGGGGTATTTTGAATGTTTGATACTCTGCTGAAACTTTCGAAAATAGGCCATCATCAACGAGTCGCTTTTCTGAGCTTCTTCTTGTTTGGTTAGTCGGTGCAAGCAGATAAAAAACTCGGTTAGGTAAGCTCGTAACATTAAAAATCGTTCGGGGTTTTCGTTAAATAATTCAAATTCAATGCTTACTAATGTACGCTGAATTTTATCGAAAACTTTTTCTTCAAAGTGGCTTAAAACATGAATCTCTTCAAACGTTTTCCAAATTGAGTTTGATGTTTTAAAAATATCCTCAATGATGCTCTCCGAAATCGTCAGGATATACCCTTCTACATCAGGGTTATAAACGAGTCCATGTAGTTTGGTGGGCGGAATAAGCATGATACATGGAGCCGTAAATTCTTGTTCTTTGATTGCTTCCTGAAACAGGAGCGAGCCACTTTGCACAATAAAAACTTGAAAAAGCTGCAAATGTATGTGTGGTTTTATACGCCAATCAAATGTTTGGCTACGTGTAGCTATCAATTCCAAGAAGATGTATTCCGATGAATACCGCCCATAATCATCGCCGTAGAGTCCATCAAAATTCAGAATATTCTTTTCTTGCTTCATTTTAATTGAATGTTCGATTTTTATCCATAAATGTAAAAATAGTTTCCGATAAGTATTAGATGTTTTTGTAAAATTTGCATAAAATTTAAAACCCAGATTTTTGGATGAATAATATCACTTGGGAACTCGCCCATTTGGCTCATGTGGAGCTACTTACACCGAAATTGGACGAAAGTATTCGATTTTTCACTGATATTCTCGGGATGTATGTTACCGAAATAGATGGAAACTCGGCATACCTTCGTGCCTATGATGATTACGAACACCATTCCTTAAAGCTGACGTCTCACAAGCACAGTGGTATTGGGCATTTTGCGTGGAGAGCCAGAAGTCGAGAGTCGCTCGACGCACGAGTAAAAGCAATTGAAGCAACAGGTTTGGGTATTGGTTGGATTGACCACGAATGTGGGTATGGCAAAGCCTATCGTTTTCGTTATCCAGATGGACATTTGTGCGAGATTTACTTCGATACTCATAAGTATAAAGCGGAAGGCGATATGCAATCTGCTTTAAAAAATACCAATAGTAAATATCCTGCACGTGGCGTAAATGTGCGTAGAATTGACCACTTAAACCTTTTGGCAAAAGATATTCGAGCATTTGCTGATTTTCAGTTTGGAGTTTTGGGTGGCCGAAATACTGAGCGAATCGAGTTTGAAGATGGACCCAAAGGAGTATGGGTTTCGGTCAATAATAAATCGTATGATTTAGCAATCACCGAAGACCATAGTGGCCTAAACGGACGTTTACATCACCTTACGTTTGCCACCAATAGCCGTGAAGAAATTCTGATTGCAGCAGATATTGCCTTAGAGAATGGCGTTTTTATAGAAACAGGCCCTCATAAACACGCCATTCAGCAGACTTTTTTCTTGTATCTCTACGAACCTGGAGGAAATAGGATTGAAGTAGCCAATGCTTCTGCTCGCCTTATTCTCGACCCTGATTATGAAACCGTTGTCTGGAATCGCGAAGAACGTATGAAAGGCCAAGCATGGGGACTAAAAACCGTAGAAAGTTTCCATACCAGAGGAAATCCAATGCCAGAAGAGTTAGCCCCCTAACCTCTAATGGAATAGATAATTAAATGAATTTTAAAAATAACTAAATAATGAAACCTAACGAAATATTAAAAGCTCCCCAATCGGGGGCGGGGGGAGATAATCGGTTATTAGTAATCTCTGCTC
The DNA here is from genome assembly GCA_023254245.1 of Emticicia sp. Taxonomy (GTDB): domain Bacteria; phylum Bacteroidota; class Bacteroidia; order Cytophagales; family Spirosomataceae; genus Emticicia. The sequence goes on along the minus strand of JALQYE010000064.1, from coordinate 15,239 downwards.
ATTCGGCCGATTTTGTGTGGCGAAGCGGAGGAACAATCGCTAAAAGTGTTGAGCAAGGAGCCGAAACGCTCGTGGTTTGTCTTTCTTTTGGTGAAAGAGGCGAGTCTGGCGAACTTTGGAAAGAAGACCCAAACCGAAGCGAAGAAAGTGTAAAAATCATTCGTAAAGCACAAGCCCAACAGGCTGCTGAAATTTTCGGAACACCCATTCAGTTTTTGGATTGGGGCGATTACCCGATGTTGATTTCTGACGAAAGAATCGCTCAATTAACTAAAATCATTGGCGATTTTGAACCAACAGTTATTCTCACGCACACCGCCAAAGACCCTTTCAATCCTGACCATCCGTTGGCATACCAAGCCACCGAACGAGCAAGATTGTTGAGCTGTGGTGCTGGTGTGGCCAGTGCATTCAAAAATATCGACCCACCAGCTTGGTATTCTTTCGAGCCACATCAACCCGAAATTTGTGAGTTTAAGCCTGATACTTTTATTGATATTTCTTCGGTCTTCGATAAAAAGATTGCTGCCATGAATTGTATGGGAGCTCAGAAATATTTGGTAGAATACTATACCGAATTGGGTGGAAGAAGAGCCAATCATGCTCGCAGAATTTCGGGCAAAAAAGAAGTAAAATATGCCGAAGCCTTCCAAAGCCATTTGCCAAGAGTTACAAATTCGATATTTTAAATAATGAATTGTTTTAGCTCGGTGTAGTATGTAGAGACGTTGCATGCAACGTCTCTTGTCGAAACAATAAATTGAAAAAAAATGAATTTAATACAACAATTATCTAAATTCTCAGCTGCCACCCTTTGTGAAGCATTGGGAAATAAAGGATATCTCCCTTCAGCGATTAAACCAATTGCTGCAAATATGAAAGTTTGCGGGCCTGCCTATACCGTACAAACCATGCCACGTGATAATGTTTTACTGCATCGAGCGTATGCCTATGCCCAAGCAGGGGATGTACTAATTGCCAATTGTTCGGGGTTTTATGAGGCAGGTTATTGGGGTGATTTAATGAGTCTCGGAGCAAAAACAAAGGGTATCAACGGACTCGTCATAGATGCTTGTGTGCGTGATGCCGATGATATTGAAGCAATGGGTTTTCCTGTTTTTTCGAGAGGGTTGTGCATCAGAGGCACTTCAAATCATGGTGACGGAATACTCAACGAGCCAATAATTATTGGCGAAGTGTTGATAAATCCAGGAGATATTGTGGTAGGAGACCGTGATGGAGTAGTGGTAGTGCCAAAAAATAAAATCGAAGAAGCAATAGAAAAAGCAATCGCTCGGGAAGCCAAAGAAGAACGTACAAGAGCCGAACTTCGCAAAGGTAGAGTTTCGATTGATATTTATGGTTGGAGAAGCCCCCTAACTCCCGAAGGGGGAAATTAATAGAATTTATGAAAAATAAAAATATGCAGAAAAATCAAAACCTTTGCTCCCCCATCGGGGGCGGGGGGGGCTTGACTATTGCTATTCTTGGACTTGGCGAAGCGGGGAGTCATTTTGCTAATGATTTAGTGAAATTGGGTGTTAAAGTAGTTGGTTATGACCCTAACCCGATTAGAAAATTAGATGCTTCGATTGAGGTAAAAGCTACTAATATTGAAGCTGTTGATGGAGCAGATATTATTTTTAGTGTAAATTTATCGTCGGTCTCTATTCAAATTGCTGAAGAATTAGCGAGTGTTTTAACGCCTAATCAATTTTTCTGCGAAATGAACACTTCTGGCCCAGAGAAGAAGACTAAGATTGCCGAAATCTTAAAGCCTTCGGGTGTCAAAGTAATTGATTTGGCAATTATGGCTCCCGTTCCACCCAAAGGAATAATGACACCTTTATGGGCTTCGGGAGAATATGCTGTTCAGTTTCTTGAAAAAATAATGCCTTTAAATCTCGACCTTAAGATTTTAGAAAATAGCCAAATTGGCGACGCTGCCACACGAAAACTACTTCGTTCGATTGTCTATAAAGGCATAGCCGCTGTTGTGTGTGAGGCCATGGAAGCAGGTGAAGCCCTCGGAATGGAAGGTTATATGCGTAGCCAAATAGCTTCCTTGATTGGTGGAAACGATGAATTGATAGACCGTTTTGTAGAGGGAAGTCGAACCCACGCAGTACGAAGAATGCAAGAAATGGAAGCTGTTATTGAGATGCTTGAAGCGAAGGATATTGAGCCAATCGTAACGAGAGGTACAAGAAATAACTTAGAAAAATTAAGCAAACTAAAATGAAATTAATGAAAATTCCATTTTACCAAATTCGTGGTGGTTCATCAAAAGGATTATTTTTTAAAGCCGAAGATTTACCGCCTGATGAACAAGAAAGAAATAAAATTTTACTTCTGGCAATGGAGGGCACAACTGAAGGCGACCCTCGACAAATTGATGGTTTGGGTGGAGCAACTTCACTGACAAGTAAAGTGGCAATCATCAGTAAATCAGAAAACCCCAATGCGGATTTAGATTATCTTTTCGTACAGGTAGTGGTAGGCAAAGGAAAAGTTGCAACAACTCAGACTTGTGGAAACATATTGGCAGGAATCGTGCCTTTTGCCATCGAAACGGGTATGATTGAGGCTAAACATCCAACAACTTCTGCCAAAATAAACATCATGAATACTGGTGGAATTTGTGAGGTTATTGTGCAAACCCCTAACGGAGTAATAGAAACTAAAGGTAATATAAAAGTTGATGGAGTAGTGGGTACTGCTGCTCCAATTATTTGTAATTATCTGGATACCGTTGGCTCAACCTGTGGGGCTTTACTTCCAACAGGAAATACGACAGATATTATCGAAGGCGTCGAAGTGACGTGCATCGACAACGGAATGCCTATTGTCATCATGCGTGCCTCTGATTTCGGGCTTGTAGGTAATGAAAGTAAAGAGTTTTTAGAAGCCAATGAGCCACTCAGACAAAAAATTGAGCAGATTAGACTAAAAGCAGGTTTTTTGATGAATTTAGGCGATGTAAAAGACCAAACAATTCCAAAAATGTGCTTAGTTTCACCTCCTGAAAATGGTGGTGCTATCAATACTCGAATGTTCATTCCGCACGTTGTCCATGAAGCTATTGGTGTTTTGGCGGCAGTTTCGGTGGCTACGGCCTGTGTAATTCCAACGTCAATAGGTAGTGAATTTACGAATGGCGATTTACGATTTACGAATGAAAATGAAGAAATACATTCCACCTTATCAATCGAACATCCTTCGGGCGAGTTTACCGTAAATTTAGAATATCAAATTAACGATGAATACATAATAACTAATGATAAATTAAAGCATCAAGCATCAAACATCAAACATTCATCATTACTTATTCAAAAATCAGGGGTCATTCGCACGGCTCGCATTTTGAGCAGGGGCGAAGTTTATATTCCCGAATAAAACCTCAATTATAGGTTGTTATATTTATTTTGTCTAAAAAAGCACCCAAATAGTCGATTGAGGTTTCGGGATTCGTCTAATTCTATTACATTTATAAAATTAACCAAAATATCTTATCCTAAATGAAGAAAAAGAATCTTATCAGTCTTTCTGTTGCCTTTGCATTTTTAGCACTATCAATCACTGGTATTTTATTATACGTTAAGCAAAAAGCCCATGCCGTAGAAATGACCCACACAATTTTTGGGTTGATTTTCGTAGGCTTTGCTATTTTTCACATCATCAATAACTGGTCGTCGATTACGGGTTATTCAAAAGAACGCAAAAGCGGAAAGATTCAAAAAGAATTGATTATTTCAGGTATTGCTTTTGTGGTAATTTTGGTGGCTGCTGCTACTGAACTATTAGAGCCAGTTGCTGAAGCGGGAAGAATTTTCGCTGGAAAAAGACCTCCAAGACCTGAGCAGCTTACTTTTAATGAAGTAATTACGAATAAAGAAATGCAGGGCATGCCATTGAACATTATGATTCAAAAAAACAAAGAAACTGAGCTACCCATAGTAGCAGTTTGGGTTGAAGATTCTGCTCATAATTTTGTGGAAAACTTATTTGTGCCTGCTAAAATTGCAGCCATGCCAGCTGATGAAGAAGAAGCTCGTGAAGGACATTTTGATATTTCAGACTTTAAAGCCGAAGCCTTAGTTACTTGGGCGGGAAAAGCTAAATCAAAAACACCGAATTTTGAACAAGAAACTCCTCACGATAATTTTGTGCTGAAAACCAATACCTCAGCAAAAGGCCAGTTTTTTGTGATTCTCGAGGTAAAGAGTAAAGATAAAGTTGAGCTTTACGAAACACCAGTCAACAAAGCTAATGGCGATGTATTTAAACTCAAGTCAAAATATAATACCTTGATAAAGAGTGCTTTAGTTGAAATATAGTCAATAAAAATATGAGAATTGAGACATAAGTGTTTACTTGTGTCTCAATTCTTTTATTCAATCCCCAAGCCATCTCATGTTCAGCGATACACTTTCTATTTTGGCAATTTTATGCCTGAATATTGTAATTTCAGAATGGCTCTGTCAGAAACCTTTTTTCCGACACGTCGGAACTGGACTGATGGTAATAATCTTGACCGCTATCGTTGCAAATCTGGGAATCATTCCTGCATCTACACCCGCTACCCCTCTTTACGATGGTATTTTTGCTTACATTGCTCCACTTTCTATTTTCTTGATGTTGCTCAATGTTAATCTGAGTAGCCTTAAAAAAGCTGGAAAACCAATGCTCATGATGTTTCTGATTGGCTCGCTCGGTACTATGATTGGGGCTTTGGTGGCCATGTGGCTCGTTAGTGGAAAAAGCCAAATCGGTGAAATGTTTTACGCAATCGGTGGTATGTACACAGGTACATATATTGGGGGTAGTATGAATTTTAATGCTGTGGCTTTACATTATGGTGTTTCGCAGCAAGGAAGCCTTTTTTCAGCCGCTACTGTTGCAGATAACATTATTACGGCTCTTTGGGTAATTGCTACACTGGCTTTGCCTCAGATTCTAAATAAAAAATTTCCAAGAAAGAATGTCATGGAAATTTCAGAAGAAACCCAAGCCGAAACCCACCATTATTCGTCTGATATTGAAAGTGTACGACCGTTTGATTTGGCATTCTTACTCGCAATCAGTTTAGTCGGAATCCGTCTTTCAACTTGGTTGAGTAGTCAGATTCCACAAATTCCTACTATTTTATGGCTCACAACTATTGCTTTGGTTTTGGCACAAATTCCTGCCGTCAATCGTTTGAAAGGCCATAAATTGCTTGGTTTATTAGGCGTTTATTTGTTTTTAGCAGTAATTGGGGCATACTGCGATGTGCCCGCATTGATTAAAGATGGGGCTTTGGCTATTGTATTACTCGTATTCGTAACTATTTTAGTTGCTGTTCATGGACTCATTATTTATGGGCTTGGAGCATTATTCAAACAAGATTGGGACATCATTTCGATAGCCTCACAAGCCAATGTTGGTGGCTCTACTTCTGCAATGGCACTTTCGAGAAGCCTTAACCGTACTGACCTTACGTTGCCTGGTATATTAGTTGGGGCTTTAGGGAATGCAACAGGCACGTATTGGGGAGTATTAATTGCAGAAATATTGCGAAACTCGGGATGGTTTTGAGAAAAAAGCTTAGGTTTAAATAGTAAAGCATCAGGCAGTAGAAATATTACAAAAAGCTTTTGTGATATTTCTCATTTCTCACAATCAATGATTTTCCTTACTTTTGCCAAAAAATCTTCATCATATGGAACAAACACTTCTTGATTCTATTCCGTCGCTTGATTTGGCGGACTTTACTTCTGGCGATGACGCTCGTAAACATAAATTCGTTCAAGACCTTGGGGCTGCCTTTAACACGATTGGTTTTGTAGCAATAAAAAATCATGGGCTTTCTGACGAACTTCGTGAAAAACTTTACGCTGCGGTGCAGAAGTTTTTCTATCAACCCGATGAGAACAAAATCAAATATGAGTTTCCCGAACTGCTTGGTCAGCGTGGCTATGTAGGCAAAGGCAAAGAAACAGCTAAAGGTTTTACAAAACCTGATTTGAAAGAATTTTATCATGTTGGTCAGCCAGTAGCCGAAGGTAATATGCCATCAAATATTTTCCCTACTGAAGTACCCGAATTTGAACAATATACAACTGAGGTTTATAAGACTTTTGAAAATACAGGAAAAACGCTTTTGCGTGCCATTGCTTTGTATTTAGAACTTCCAGAAGATTTCTTTGAAGAAAAAGTACGTAATGGAGATAGCATTTTGCGTGCCTTACACTATTTTCCAATTGAAAACCCAGATGCTCTGCCAGAAGGTGCCGTACGTGCCGCCGCTCACGGAGATATTAATTTGATAACACTTTTAATGGGGGCATCGGCCGAAGGCTTAGAAGTTTTACGTTTAGATGGAAAATGGATTGCTGTAACAGCATTACCTGAGCAAATTATCATCAACGTGGGAGATATGCTTGACCGTCTAACCAATCATAAACTCAAATCAACGATTCACCGAGTGGTAAATCCACCTCGTGAAAAAATGAAAACATCACGCTTCTCAATTCCATTCTTTATGCACCCACGTGGCGATATGGATTTGACTTGTTTAGATTCTTGTGTAGATGCCGAAAATCCTCGTCGCTACGAAAACATGACAGCAGGTGAGTTTTTGGCCGAACGTTTACGTGAATTAGGTTTTAAGAAATAGTCTATTGGTTTATCATTGATAAAATCCTGTAGTGATTACATATCGATAGAAATCAATTTAAATACCAAATATAATATGCCGTAGATATACAATTTTGTTGGCTATTTACGGCATAAATTTAAATTAGTGCAAATGCCTAAGTTATAAGATAATTCCTCGAAAAGCATGACCAAAACCCGTCAGATTCGTTATATCATTTTCTTGAAAGACGTACTGATACTTGCTCTCACTTGTTTTGGTGGGCCGCAAGTACACCTGACGATGTTTTTGGATAGGCTCGTAAAGAAGCACAACTACATCACCGAAGCCGAAATTCTTGAGCTCCAGGCTCTTTGTCAAGTTTTACCTGGTCCAACTTCAACCCAAACTATTACAGCTATTGGTTTTCGTTTGGGAGGAGCAAGTTTGGCCTATCTTACGCTTTTAGTTTGGATACTTCCAGGTACTATGCTCATGACTTTGGCCGCTTTGGGTGTCACTTACGTAGAAAAAGACCAACTCACCAATCTCACACGTTTCATCAAACCGATGGGTGTGGCTTTCATTATTTTTGCCGCTTTTTCGATTGGTATAAAAGTAATCAAAACTAAAACCAGTATGTTTTTGATGCTTTTGGCTGCCATTGCGGCATTTGTATTTCCTTCACCGTACATTACGCCAATTTGGATTTTGTTGGGAGGTTTAGCCACATCATTTAAGTTTGGCGAGCAAGAAAAAATGGAAAAACAGCCAATCAAAATCGAATGGTCGAATTTCTTTCTATGGCTGAGCGTGTTTATGTTTTCGGTAGTTTTAGGCAAAATTACGCATAATTTGCCTATTCGACTTTTTGAAAATTTTTATCGAAATGGTAGTTTAGCTTTTGGCGGAGGACACATTTTGAAGCCACTTCTTTACAACGAATTTGTTGAGTTTAAGCACTATTTAACTCCCGACGAGTTTTTGTCAGGGGTTGCCATCGTAGAAGTTGCCCCTGGGCCTGTATTTTCTATATCTGCATTTGTTGGGGCGTTATCAATGCGGGAGTGGGGAACAAGCGGTGAAGTTCTGGGCAGTATTGTTTCGTCGGTTGGAATTTTTCTTCCTGGTACATTCCTTATTTTCTTTGTGATACGTTTTTGGAATGAACTCAAAAAGTACCGTGGAATCAGAGCCTCGCTTGAAGGTATTAATGCTGCCAGTACGGGTCTGACAGCAGCGGCAGCTTTATCGCTTTACCGACCAATGGCCTCTGATTTAGTGGCTGATTTGACGATAGTTCTTACGCTTATTCTGCTTCAAACCCGTCTTGTTCCAACTTATCTAATCATTTTTATCGGGTTATTTTTGGGTTGGGTGATAATTTGAAAATATTTGATAAGTATTCTAAAACATTATCATTTAAGTCTCACACATTATCTTTAACAACAATTAACAATCTTTTCTTCACCCTCCTTTCAAAGATTTGCCGTAAATTGCGTTATTATTTGTGGAACGAATCACTTGCTTCGTTTGTAGTAAACCGCTATTTTAGCTTTTTAATAGTTAGATGAACAAAAAATATATATTTATAACATTTTTATTGTCAATGGTTTATGGGTTTTCGTTTGCCCAAATTCTTGATGATTCCACCAAACAAGTTTATAGTACTAAAACTGTCAAATATATTCTCGAAGACGATATTTTAAATAATCGAAAAACTTTTTATAATCCAGATACAACCCTTACAAACTTCCATTTATTTGATTTTAATCTCCGCAGTGGGTTGCTTTATCAAGATTTAGGAAACATCGGAACGGCAATTAAACCACTATTTTTTACACCTACTACTGATATTGCTAAAAACTTAGGATACTCTGCATACGCTGCGTATGCTTTTGATGTACGAAAAACTACCTATTTCAATACAAAATCACCCTACACAAATGTAAATTACGTGCAGTCGGGCGGAGGAACGGGTATCATGCATTTTACGCATTCGCAAAATATTAAACCTCGACTAAACGCCACGCTTGATGTCAGACGCTTATCTTCATCGAAGCAATATGGAGCTCCACAAACTCGTGAAGAACGTATGGTAGATAGTTGGGCCGTGATGCTTCATTCAAACTATGAGTCGAAAAGTGGTAAGTATATCATTTTGGGTAGTTATAATCATTTTAATCATGCTCCGCTTGAACAAGGAGGCATCAAGCCATTATCTGATTCAAGTAGCTTTGTGGCAGAAAGCAGTTTAGGAAATTACCGAGATTTTCTGTCTAAACTCAAAGGGGCTTCTTCGAGAGATTGGCGTAATGAATTGCACGTTTACCATCAATATAAACTCACTAATGGTTTTCAAGTATATCATATTTTAGATTATCAGAGACGCAGAGATTTATATACTGATGCGAACTTTGGCTCAGATTCAGCCGCTCGAAGTGTATATTATTTTACTAAACCACAAAGTACGAAGGATACTCTTTCGATGGATTTGCGTTATCATCTCTTAGAAAATAAATTTGGCGTGAAGGGAATCTATAAAGGGTTTGCATACAGACTTTATTTGCGTCAGCGTTTTTATAATTTAAAATCTGATTTTGGTGGCGACACCTTACGATTGAAACTTAAACCCGAAACCATCGTAGGTGGTTGGGCGAATTATTTTTTTCCTGATAGCGTGCGGAGAGTTTATGCTGAAGTTGAACTCGGAACAATCGGTTCAATCGGAAATCTTAAACTTCAAGCAGAATATTTGAGTCCAAAATTAAAAGCTGGGTTTTCATTGCTGCGTGTTCCTCCAACAATCTTAGATGAATATTTTTATAGCCGTGCTTATAAATGGGATACTACGTTTAAGAATACGACAACCATCAATTTTTATGCTTCAACCAATATTCGCAGAGGAAATCTTGTGTTTTCGCCGAGTGCAACTAATTCGTTGATAACCAACTTTATTTATTACGATAAACAAGCACAAGTACAGCAAGAATCTTCGGCCATAAATATCTTAAGAGTAGGGCTTGGTGTTGAATATCGCTGGCGTAGATTGTTGGTAGCCAATCAGTTATACTATACAGCTAACTCGGCAGAAAATCGTTTGCCTACACCAAAAATTGCCAATAATACAACTATTGCTTATGAATTTATTTATGCGAAAGTTTTGCACATCAATGCGGGGGTAGAGATTTATCACCGTTCGGCGTATTATGCCAATAATTATATGCCCCTTACTCGTCAGTTCTTTTTGCAAGACCAACAAAAAGTTTGGGGAACGCCTGTGGCTGATGTTTTTGCTGACCTAAAAATCAATAAGGTCAGACTTTTCTTTAAATTTGCTCACGTTAACCAAGGTTTTCCGAGTAATGGATATTATGTGAGCTCAACTTATCCAGGTTTGAAACGTACATTCTTTTTGGGCGTAAATTGGCCTTTATTTGATTAAAAAGATGAGAAATATTTTTTGCTATGTAATAATGGTGGTTCTGATGGGTAGCTGCTCTTCTGAAAAAAAAGCAGAACAATCTTCTTTTGATTTCTCTCCGACTGTGAAGATTTTAAAAGAAACTCCCAAGACCTTTCCTAAGCAAGAAGTACCTAAAAACTTAGCCATTCCAGATGGAATGGTCTATGTACCAGGAGGATATACACAAATCGGAACGACAGATGGAATGGATTTTGAGAAACCCATGTTTTGGGTTGAAGTAAAACCATTTTTTATGGATATTTCGCCTGTTACGGTTGGGCAGTTTCGAGAGTTTATAAAGGCAACTAATTATAAAACCTACGCCGAGAACTTTGGTGATGGAGGTTTTTTTGACACCGACGCCAAAGGATGGACTTTAAAGAAAGGAGTAAATTGGGAATATCCACAGGGAAAAGACCAACCTAAAGCACCTGATAATCATCCAGTTACGCAGGTGTCTTGGTACGATGCCGTAGCCTATGCCAAATGGGCGGGCAAACGCTTACCTTCTGAGATAGAATGGGAACACGCTGCTCGAAATGCCAAAAATGACCGAAATCTTTACCCATTTGGTAATGAAATTATAAAAGAAGGAAAACCACTTGCCAATACTTGGAATGTTGTTTTCCCTGATTTTAATAAAAATACCGATGGCTTCTTCTATACATCGCCCGTTGGATATTTTGGCAAAACGCCACTCGGTTTGACAGATATGACAGGTAATGTATGGCAATGGTGTGATAACTGGAAAATCAATTATGCGGATATTGCCCAAGGCATAATGCCGACCGATACGACCGAAAAGGTAGAGAAAGGTGGCTCATTTCTTTGTGAACCAGGGTGGTGCCATGGGTATCGAGTTTCGGGACGCTCGTTTACTTCGCCTGAAACTTCGTTGATGCACGTGGGTTTTCGATGTGTAAAATAAACTACAAACTGAAGTGCGGGTTGTAGATAATGCCAGAAATATTCTCCCAAGGGTCTTTTACTGCGGCTACTACTATGCCACCGCCAACTTCGGTTGGAGCTTCATAAGTAGTAGCTCCAGCTTCAAGCAATTCATTGTACTTTTCTTCAGCATTATCAACACCCCAGTACGTAACTACTCCGTCGGTTTTTGCATCATTTTTTTCATCAGGCTGTAAGCCGAGTTCGTAGCCAGCTACGTTATAGCCCACATAATACGGTTCATCGAAGTAAGGTTCAACGCCTAAAATGTTGCCATACCAACTTTTGGCTTGAGTAATATCTGAAACTTTGTAGATGGTGGTACGTAAACCTAAAAAGTGCTTTTTCATACTATTTTGGTAGGTTAAATAGAGATTGTGCTACAAACTTATATTTTTTTGTTAAAACATAAATCGAGTTTGTGTGTTTTTCTTGTATAAAATTCGGCTTCATTTTTGCATTATCGCTTATAAGGTCGGATATTTGCAAAAAAAGACCATTATTGGATGTCTGCTGAATTAGTCATTTTAATCAATATATTGTTTTATTTATTCGGTTTTTCGTTTTTGTTGTACAAGCGAAATCAACTGAGTGAACAATCCATTGGTTTACTCTCGATACTCATTAATTTTATTGGTGTACTTTTCTCGATGGGTATTCGCTTGAGTGATATTTCGGGCGATGTTATCTCTTATAATTGGTTTTACATAAGCGATAAGCTCTTCACAATTGATATTCTGCTCAATGACCTTACCTATTTGATGTACTTTTTGGTGCAATTTATTGCCCTTTGGGTGCAAGTTTTCTCTCTCAAATACATGAAAGGCGACCAAAGTTTTGGCCGATATTATGCCTATCTCAATCTTTTTATTTTGGCTATGATTGGCATTGTGATTTCAGGGAATCTCTTAATGGTTTTCATGTTTTGGGAATTAGTAGGTCTGTGTTCGTATTTATTGGTTGGATTTTGGTACGAGAAGAAATCAGCGACGAATGCTGCAATGAAGGCATTTTTAGTGAATAGAATAGGTGACATTGGCTTTTTTATCGGGATATTATTGGTTTACAGGTACTTCGGTACACTCAATATAACAGCAATAGTTGATAAATCACAGGTAATGTCGGCAGCATCATTAAATAGCCCGATAATGACAACCATAGGCTTGTTACTTTTTTGTGGATGCGTAGCCAAATCAGCCCAATTACCTTTGCAAGTATGGTTGCCCGATGCCATGGAAGGCCCAACGCCAGTTTCAGCATTAATTCATGCTGCCACGATGGTTGCGGCGGGTATTTTTCTAATGGCCAGAGTCGAACCAATATTATCGCCTGATACGCTTATAATCATGGCAATTGTGGGCATGCTTACGATGTTTTTCGGTGCATGTTCGGCACTCGTTCAATATGATATTAAAAAACTACTGGCTTTTTCTACTATTTCACAATTAGGTTTGATGGTAGTTGGAATCGGAGTTGGAGCTGTTAATACTGCACTTTTTCATTTAGTTACACACGCATTTTTCAAAGCGGGTTTGTTTCTATCGGCAGGTGCGGTTATTCACCACATGCACCACGAACAAGATATGCGTAAAATGGGTAATCTTCGACGAGAAATTCCTATCATTTATTATACCTACATGATTTGTGCCGCAGCATTGGCAGGAATTCCGTTTTTCTCTGGATTTTTATCAAAAGATGCCATTGTGGTTGCTGCCTTTGAGTGGGCTTCACACCAACCACAACAAGCATATTTTATTATCCCTGCGGTGTGTTTGGTAGTTTCGGGCATGAGTGCGTATTACATGATGCGACAAGTGTTTTTGGTTTTTTTAGAACGAGAAGATAATCCACTCGAACTGATTTCATCGAGTGCAAAAAGTTTATATAAAAATGTAGCGAAACGTATCGAAGGGATTGTGAATGTTGAAGATGATGAACAACGTCAACAAGCCGAAATCAGACACGCCGAAGAAGGCGATTTACTCGATTTCTTATCAAAAATTGGCCCAATGGAACTCTCTTCAATTGTTATGGCTATCGCATCCATCGGTTTTGTTTTTGCTTTAAATCCTTTTTCTGCTGAAAGTAGTTGGTTTTTTCATACCTTTCATCATGAAGCCAAGAGCTACCAATGGGTAGCATATATTGCTATTTTGGTGGCACTTAATGGCGTGCTTTTAGGTTATATTTTTACAAGAGAGGAAAGTTATCGAATTAATAATGAAGAACTTGAGCCAAGAGGAACGATTGCTAAGTTTATATTTAAAAACTATTATTTGAGTGAATTGTACGAAATTGTTTTCGTAAAGCCATTGCTTTGGATTAGTCCGAAAATCAATCTATTTGATAGAAAGGTAATTGATGGAGCAGTAAATTCAGTAGGTAGTCTGACAATCGCTTGGGCTTCATTGAACCATTGGTTTGAGCGAAATATTATTGATAGTTTTGTTGGTTTAGTTGCTAATACAACGGCAAAAATAGGCTCTTATACTCGTCAAATTCAAAACGGCAAAGCCCAAACTTATATCATTACGATTTTTGTTTGTTTGGTTTTGATGATGATTCTTTTGATAGTTTCTTAATCTATAGGCAATAGTCCATAGATATCTAAAAGCAATAACCGATAAAATAAACTGTCGTCCATCGACCATGGACTGTCGTCTAATATACTCATGAATAATTTTTTACTTTCAACACTTATTTTTCTGCCAATTGTTGGTTCGTTGATGGTGTTGTTATTGCCAAGCACTTACCGAGATTCATTTAAATGGATTTCGGTCATAGTGAGTGTCATTAATTTACTTAATATCTTTACACTCTACAGTAACTTTGATAGACAATTGTCTGACTATCAGTTTGTTGAGCAATACGAGTGGATTCGTATGAGTCTCGGAAACCTTGGTGTACTTTCGATAGATTATCTTTTGGGTGTCGATGGAATCAATATGCCAATGGTTTTACTTTCGGGAATTGTCTTGCTCATTGGTTCAATTTCATCATTTACTATCGAGCATCGTCAGAAAGCCTATCATTCATTATACTTATTACTTTCGGGAAGTATTATTGGCTGTTTTGCTGCACTTGATTTTTTCTTGTTCTTTTTATTTTTCGAGTTTATGCTCCTCCCAATGTATTTCTTAATTGGTATTTGGGGAGGCGAACGCCGAGAATATGCTGCAATAAAGTTCTTCATTTATACACTCGTTGGTTCGATATTTATTCTAATTGTAATGATTGGTTTGTCGATGTCGGTACAAGATTCGTTCTTTTCGCAAGAAATGGGCGGTACCGTGCATACCTTTGATTTTCGTCAATTAGTAGAGTTCAAAAACTATATTCCGCATAGCATTCTGCACCCAATTGAAAAACAAATGATTTTTGGGATGCCAGCCCGAATTTTTGCTTTTGTATTGCTAATTGTTGGTTTTGGAATAAAGTTGCCATCAGTACCATTTCATACGTGGTTGCCCGATGCTCACGTCGAAGCTCCAACGCCAGTTTCGGTAGTTTTAGCAGGGATTTTATTGAAAGTAGGAGCTTATGGTTTTATTCGTATCGCTTATGGCTTTTTCCCCGATATAGCATATCAATTTACTTACATAATAGCTGGTGCGGGTGTCATTTCAATTATTTATGGTGCATATAATGCTCTCGCCCAAGAAGATTTGAAAAAAATGATTGCCTATTCGTCAATTTCTCACATGGGTTTTGTGCTTTTAGGTTTGGCATCAATGACCGTTGAGGGCGTGAATGGAGCAATTTATCAAATGTTTGGTCATGGTTTAGTTTCGGCAATGTTGTTTTTGGTGGCGGGTGTTATCTACGACCGTACGCATAATCGACTCATCGAAAATTTCAGAGGTTTGTCAAGTATTATGCCTTATTTCACACTGGCGGTTACAGTGGCATTTTTTGGGGCTTTAGGTTTGCCGACATTACCAGGTTTTATTGGTGAATTCTTTACAATTATGGGCGGTTTTCAGTCTGAAATTTTACCAGATTGGGTATCGATGCTTGCTATGTTGGGAATTGTCCTTTCAGCAGGTTATTTCCTCTGGACATTGCAAAAAATGTTTTTCGGAACATTTTGGACAAACCGTAATCAAGAAGAAAATATGAAAGACCTCGATTTTCGTGAAATAGTCATGCTTTATTCGCTTGCTGCATTATCAATTATTTTCGGAATTTTTCCAAGCTTAATTTTTGATA
>JALQYE010000063.1 GCA_023254245.1 Emticicia sp. | reverse complement strand
CAACTTTACCTTTTACTTTGCTAATTCCCAAATCTTTGAATGATTCTTGACGTTTGGTAGATGGCAAACCACCAATGTATTTTTCGAGTAAGGGCTTAATTTTTTCGATGTCAAAACTTCCTACAAAAACAAAAGTAAAATCACTGAAATCTGCGAAACGCTCTTTGTAAATTTCAATCGCACGGTCGATATTTACTTTATCTATATCTTCGGGTTTGCTTGGTGTACGACGGAAATGATTTTGATAGAGAATGGTTGTAACGGTATCACCAAAAACTTTTTCTGGCGTGAGTGTCTTAATAGAGTTTATCAATAACTCTTTTTCATTTTTTAAGAAATTCTTGACAACTTCATCATCGCGGCGAGGTTGAGTAACGTACGCATACATTAATTGCAGGGCAGTCTCTAAATCTTTGGGAGTAGTATTTCCGCCAATACCTTCGGTTAATTCTCCGATGTATGTATAAACTTGAGCAACTTTACCCGCCAAAGCTTTTTCGAGTTGGGTATCTGATAATTTGCTTACCCCACCTTGCGATACAATCGTAGAGGCCAATTCGGCAGAGAAATAATCAGCATCGCTGTATAGCGAGGTTCCACCTTTGCTACTTGCCGAAAATACAATTTGGTCGTTTTTAAAATTTGTTGGTTTTAGAGCCACTTTTGCACCATTTCCAAAAACAAGTTCAGTAACTCCGATTTCATCAATTTTCTTTTCTGAAACTACTTTTGTGCCTTCTGGTATTTTCTCCAAAATTGGAGTTAATACTGCCTCGTCTTCGTAAGGTTTTAAATCAGGATTTTTATAACTGATAAGTTCTTTGAGTTTCGTTTCGTCTGGCAATTTGTCTTTGTCTTTTTCTGAACCTACAATAATTCCAACACGGTTTTCTTCTTTTATTACTTTCTTAATGATTGCATTGATTTCATCGAGAGAAATACCATCGAGTTGTTTTTGTGCAAATTCATAGCGGAAACTGGCATCGGTAAATGCACTACCTTGAAGGTAGTTTTGAACCAAACCATTTACAAAGACTGCCGATTTAGTCTTATCTTTTTCTTTGAAACTCTTTTCAACACCTACCATGTATTCTTTTTTTGCACGTTCTAATTCGCCCTTTGTGAATCCAAAACGTTTCAAACGTTCTTGCTCATCAATGATGGCTTTGATAGCCGCTTCCATTCCATCGGCATTTTTAGGTAAAACAATTGTTTGGAAAACATCTAAACCACCCAAAAATGGGCTGTACCCCATAATTCCAAATACAAACGGAGCGTTTGGCTTTTTTGAAGCCTCTTGCAAGCGAGTACTAATCATTTGATTGAAAAGGTTTTCGGCAATATCCGTGCGGTAGTCAGCTTGGGTAATTGTTTTTTCTCTCGGCAAACGAGCAAACATTTGGAAGGTTGATTGCGGAATCTCTTTATCTAAAATCTGATACGTTTGCGTACCTTCCGATGGTGGAATTTCATATTTGGTACGTTTTGGTGCATTTTTCGGAGTTTTTATATCAGTAAATTTGTCGGTAATCAATTTTTCAACTTGAGCTACATCAAAATCACCTACTGCTATAACTGCCATTAAATCTGGACGATACCAATCTTTATAAAATTTTACGATTTCTTCTGGAGGGAATGTCTTTAAAATATCTGTTTTTCCAATCGGAAGGCGTGATGAGTAGCGAGAGTTATTAAATAAAATTGGTAAAAGCTTTTGCTGAATACGAGACTGAGCATTTTTCCCCCTTGTGCGTTCTTCTTCCAAGATAATTCCTCTTTCTTTATTGATTTCGGCAGTATCAAGGGTTGCATAGTTAGACCAGTCAGCCAAAATCTGAAATGCTCTTTCAAATAATTTTGCTGAATCGGTTGGGACTTGAAGTTGGTAAATCGTTTCGTCGAAACTCGTAGAGGCGTTTAGGTCGGCACCGAATTTCATGCCCGATTTTTGCAAGAAATTTACTAATTCGTTTTTCGGAAATTCTTTTGTTCCATTAAAATTCATGTGTTCCAGAAAGTGAGCCAACCCTTGTTGTGTATCGGTTTCCAGAACTGAGCCAGCATTTACAACCAAACGAAGTTCCATTCGGTTTTTGGGTTCAGCATTTTTTAAAATGTAATATTTCAATCCATTTTTCAATGTTCCGACTTTTACGGCAGGATTATTGGGGATTGGAATATTGAGCTTTTGTGCAAAGACTTGCGTAGATACAGCAAAAATGAAAATGAGGTGGATGATTTTTTTCATAAATAAACAGTTTTGTAATTAGAAAACTTTTAAGGGTGTGAGAATGTTATGATTAATATAAAACGTGCTAATTTATCTAAAATTATCGAATATGCCCGAAAGAACTATACTCAGTCGATTGCTTTCTTATTTCGTAAGAGGATTATTATTTGTTGCACCCATAGGTTTTACAATATATATCCTTTTAGGAGCTTTTGATTTTGTTGATAATATTATCAGAATCCGTATCCCAACAGGTGACCCTAATCGTGACTTGATAATTCCTGGTTTAGGGTCGTTGATTATTGTTTTAGGAACAATGGTAACGGGTTTTACGTTTTCGGTGCTATTGCCCCAAACGATTCAGAATCTTATCGAAAATGCCATTGGGCATCTGCCATTAGTTCGTATTTTTTATTTTGCTTTCAAAGACTTGATTTCGGCTTTTGTAGGCGACAAACGTAAATTTACACAAGCTGCCATAGTCTTGCTCAACAAAGAAACGGGTGTGCATAAAATAGGTTTCATTACACAAAATGATTTAACGAGTTTAGGCGTTAGTAATATGGTGGCAGTTTATTGCCCGCATAGCTATGCCTTTTCGGGTGAATTGATACTTGTTCCAAGAGAAAATATACAAATGCTCGATATGCCAAGTGCCGAGGTAATGAAATTAATTGTTTCGGGTGGTGTTTCAGTAAAAGAATAAAACAGATATGCTTCTTAAATACTACACACTTATATATTTATTGATTGTGAGTTCATGTGTTTTTGGCCAAGATTTTCATCTTCGTCAGGCCGAAAGCGTTGAAGAACTTATTTATAAAAAAGACCCTAATCGAGCAAAAGCACTTTATAATAAGGAGAATTATTTAGTTTTAGAAAATCTAAGAACCAATACTCGCCAACGTTTCTATATTGGAGATGTATTTATGTGCAGAACAAAAGATGATTTTGTATTTGCTGATGAAATATATAATGTTACCGATTCTTCATTTGTAGTTACTGCTCTCAACGAAACCACTAATCGTTATGAATACGTTGAAATTAAACTCAATGAAGTGACCAGAATTTATAAAAGACCCAAACGGAAAATTGGCTTTGGTTGGCAATCATTTTCGCCTTTTGGTTATTTACTTTTTGAGTGGGCAGCGTGGGGAGTTTCGCCATTGAAGAACAATAAATGGCCAGTAGCTGCTGCGTTGACGCTTGCTCAGCCGCTTTTTACTGTTGTTTCTAATCAGTTTCGGAGCAGAAAACTTACAGAAAACTATCGCCTGAGAGTCTTTAAATCATTTTGATTGCTACACATTACTTCATTTTCAATTTTACATTATCCATTAAATAAGTATCTTTGCGGCTCAATACAGAACCAAAGTAAATTAATGGATAAGATATTCCTCCGTAAAAGCACCAACCCATTCGACGTAAAAATAGCCT
This sequence comes from Emticicia sp., assembly GCA_023254245.1. Classification (GTDB taxonomy): domain Bacteria; phylum Bacteroidota; class Bacteroidia; order Cytophagales; family Spirosomataceae; genus Emticicia. Next base: position 17,377 of record JALQYE010000063.1, on the reverse strand, counting down.
TAGCTTCTTCAAAATCAGAAAGCAACCGAGCATTAATCATCAATGCTTTAGCCAAAGATAATAGCGAAAATTTGCAGAATCTTTCTACAGCACGTGATACTCAGACAATGATTCGTTTGTTGCAATCAACCGACCAAACAGCCGATGTGATTGATGCAGGAACGACGATGAGATTCTTGACGGCTTATTTTACTGCTACCAATCAAAATAAAATCATGACTGGCACGCCACGTATGTGCGAGCGTCCAATCGGTATTTTGGTTGATGCACTTCGCACGCTTGGAGCTGAAATTGAGTATCTCGCTAAAGAAGGGTATCCACCACTACATATTAAAGGTTTTGCTGACCAGAAATCAAACGAAGTAACAATTCGAGGCGATGTGAGTAGCCAATATATTTCGGCCTTATTGATGATTGCCCCAACATTACCGCAAGGCCTTACTATTAATTTAACGGGCGATTTAGGCTCTATTCCGTACATCAAAATGACTCTTGAGCAAATGAAAGCTTTTGGAGTAAGTTATGATGCCAACTGGGAAGCTAAAATAATACGTGTTTCGCCAAATACTTATCAGTCAACTACTTATAAAGTTGAATCAGATTGGTCGGGGGCGAGTTATTGGTATAGCATCGTAGCACTTTCGGAGTTTGAAAATACAAAAGTCGAGTTACTTGGCTTGAAAGAGAACTCATTACAAGGTGATAGTGATATAGTGAATATCATGAGTCATTTGGGGGTAAAAAGTACATTTACTGCTGATGGTGTTTTACTGACAAAAATTCCTGCTGAAACGTCACTAAATTGGGATTTTACAAATTGCCCAGACCTTGCTCAAACAGTGGCAGTTACTTGTGCTGCTAAAGGAATTGAAGCAATATTTACTGGTATTGAAAGTTTAAAAATCAAAGAAACCGACCGAGTAGTGGCACTTCAAAACGAATTGAAGAAATTTGGTGGAGATTTGATTGAGGTTGAAAAAAATACAAGCTATAAAGTAGTAACTAATCAGCCAATAAACAGTAGCCAATCACCAATCACGATTGCTACCTACGATGACCACCGAATGGCGATGGCTTTTGCACCATTGGCCATGCTGACCGATGTTACCATTGAAGAGCCAAACGTTGTTGTAAAATCTTACCCAAGTTTTTGGGACGACATAAAAAAAGTATTGAGTGTAGAGTATTAATCTTTTGTTTTGAAAAATTCAGAACTCAAAACTCTTTTACTTACTTTTGTAAAATCTTTTTTCAAAAACACAATGCAATCAATTAGTACTAAGCATCTACTCGGAATAAAAGACCTTACGGCCAATGACATCAATTTGATTTTAGAAACAGCTAAAGAATTTAAAGATGTTATCAACCGACCAATTAAGAAAGTTCCTTCTCTGCGTGATGTAACGATTGCTAATGTTTTTTTTGAAAACTCTACTCGTACTCGACTTTCGTTTGAATTAGCCGAAAAACGCCTTTCAGCTGATGTGGTAAACTTCTCAGCATCAGGAAGTTCGGTAAAAAAAGGCGAAACACTCCTCGATACAGTCAATAACATTTTAGCCATGAAAGTCGATATGGTAGTGATGCGACACAGCAGCCCTGGGGCTCCGCATTATTTATCAAAACACATCAAGGCTAATATTGTAAATGCGGGCGATGGAACGCACGAACACCCAACGCAAGCATTGCTCGATGCGTTTTCGATGCAAGAAAAAATCGGAGATTTGGCTGGTAAAAAAATTGCTATCATCGGCGATATTCTTCACTCTCGTGTGGCTTTATCGAATATTTTTTGTTTGCAAAAACTTGGAGCAGAAGTAATGGTTTGTGGGCCAAATACGCTCTTGCCAAAATATATTAGAGAAATAGGTGTAAAAGTAGAGCATAGTGTACAAAATGCCCTCGAATGGTGTGATGTGGCAAACGTACTCCGTATTCAGCTCGAACGCCAACAAATCAAGTATTTCCCTTCGTTGAGAGAGTATTCTTTATACTTTGGAATCAACAAAAAAATGCTTGATGATTTGAATAAAGAAATTGTGCTGATGCACCCTGGCCCTATCAATAGGGGAGTTGAATTAACCTCTGATGCCGCAGATTCGCATCATTCAATTATACTTGACCAAGTAGAAAATGGAGTAGCCGTACGAATGGCGGTACTTTATTTATTGGCTCAACAAAATTGATATTTCATATTTAGGAACGTCCAATTTGGACGTTCCCACGTAGTTTAATCTATCAAAATTATCTTCTTCCTCGTCTTTCTTTTCTGCCTTCTTGCATCTCTGATTTTCGCTTTTCTTGCTCTTCCTTGAATTTTTTTAATTGTTCGGGCGTAAGCACCGACTCATATTTTTTACTCAAATCTTCATGATTGGCCTTCATTTTTTCACGAGTAGCTTTCATTTCGGCTTTGTGGGCAGCACGTAATTCTTCTTGCTTTTTAGCTTGTTCAAGATTGATGGCTAATACTTTTTTGTATTGTTCGTCAGAGAGCTTTAAGTTTTTTTGCATACGTTTGGCGTAAACTTCTGCACGTTCTTCTGCAGTGAATCTTTCTCCTTTTCTTTCAGTTCTTTTTTCGTGTGGTGGTCGTTCTCTGTGAGCGGGTTTTGCATCTTGTGCAAACGTTCCAAAACTTAATCCAGCCATTAATAGTGTTACAAAAATTGCTTTTTTCATTGTAGTATATTGTTTTAATAATGAACACTTACACAAATTAGAGCGAATATTAAGGCAATAGTTTAAAGATACTCTGAACAAAAACTACTATTTTTGTTTAAATTAACATTTTTTAAGAAGTCGGGATGAGCTTTAGTGAAATTAAAGAATTGATAATCAATATGTTTGGTGAAGAAATCATTCTGAAAGAAGATTTGACCTCGCCACAGCATAGCATAACTATACCTAACGAACGCTTGCTGGAAGTTTGTCAGTTTCTGCACGTCCAGCCAAAACTCTATTTCGATTTTTTGGCTTGCATCACAGGTATTGATAATGGTCCAACCGTAGGAACTGTTGAGGTAGTCTATCATCTTACGTCTATTCCTTACGAACATAATTTTGTGTTGAAAGTGGAAGTACCACGAAACCAAGAAGGAGAAGCATTACCCAAAGTATATTCACTCACGCCAATTTGGAAAACTGCTGATTGGCACGAAAGAGAAGCTTTTGATTTAGTAGGAATTGACTTTGTAGGTCACCCTGATTTGAGAAGAATACTTTTACCAGCAGATTGGGAAGGATATCCGCTCCGAAAAGATTACCAAGAACAAGAAATCTATCACGGAATAAAAGTGAAGTATTGATAAAATTGTAACCGATTTCAATCGCTGTAAAATAAAAGAGTCACATCAATTTATATTTGATGTGACTCTTTTTGATTTGGCGTATTAATACTGCAAAGCAGTTTTAAACTCAGAGGTAGTATGAAACTGAATATCAGGGTTATTCTGAATATTCATTCGGAGAATCCAGTCGGTTTCAGCCAAAAATACTGGATTTTCATCTTTATCATACGCAATAAAATTACTTTTCAAACGAATAAATTCGGCCAACTTTGTTTTGTCTTCGGCCGTAATCCAGCAGGCTTTTGAGTACGGGCGATGCTCAAATACACAACTTGCCGAATATTCATTCAACAAACGGTGTTGAATTACTTCAAATTGAAGCTCGCCAACCGTTCCAATAATTTTTCTATTTCCTGGTTGAATCGTAAATAACTGAGCAACTCCTTCGTCGGTTAGTTGTTGCACACCTTTCTCCAACTGCTTCGATTTCATTGGGTCTTTGTTAATAACCTCTTTGAAAATCTCAGGTGAAAAGCTCGGAATACCCGTAAACTGTAATTCTTCGCCTTCGGTAAGTGTATCGCCGATTTTGAAAGTTCCTGTATCATACAAACCAATTACATCACCTGGGTAAGCATCTTCTACCACATCCTTTCTATCTGCCAAAAATGCAAACGGACTTGCAAAACGCATTTCTTTGTTCAAACGTACGTGCTTGTAAAATTTTCCACGGTTAAATTCTCCGCTACAAATACGTAAGAATGCAATTCTATCTCGGTGACGTGGGTCAATGTTTGCGTGAATTTTGAAAACAAAACCACTAAATTTATTTTCGTCTGGCTCAACCATACGTTTATCGGTCATGCGATGCACAGGTAGAGGAGATACATCACAGAAAGTATTGAGAAGCTCCATGACACCGAAATTACTAACGGCACTTCCGAAAAATACAGGAGCTAAATCACCTTTTAGATACGCTTCTTTATCAAAAGTATCGTAGATGCCATCAATCAATTCTACGTCTTCACGTAGCTGAGCGGCATCTTTTGCTCCAACTTTTTGGTCTAAAACGTCAGATTCTAACTCAATTACATCAATATCATCTTCCAAACGAGTTTTATTGACCGCAAAGTGATTCATTTTCTTTTCAAGTAGGTGATAAACCCCTTTGAAGTTAGAACCTCCATTTACTGGCCAAGTAATCGGACGCACTCGCAAACTTAATTTTTGTTCTAATTCATCTAATAAATCAAATGGATTTTGACCTTCACGGTCCATTTTATTTACAAAAATGATTACAGGAGTTTTACGCATACGGCAAACCTCCATTAATCTTTCGGTTTGCTCTTCCACACCTTTCACACAGTCAATTACCAAAATTACACTATCAACCGCTGTGAGTGTTCGGTAAGTATCTTCCGCAAAATCTTTGTGACCAGGTGTATCGAGAATATTGATTTTTAAGGCTCTATACTCGAATGTCATTACCGATGTAGCTACCGAAATACCACGTTGCTTTTCGATTTCCATAAAGTCAGAGGTTGTTGACTTCTTGATTTTATTTGATTTTACAGCTCCCGCAGTTTGAATTGCACCACCAAAAAGTAGTAGTTTTTCGGTGAGTGTGGTTTTACCTGCATCGGGGTGGGCAATGATGGCGAATGTTCGGCGTTTGTGTAACTCTTCAGTAAATGACATTTTTGAATCTTAATTTTTTAAAACGAGTGCAAAATTAAGGAAAAAATGTCAAAATAACGTCGGCAAGGTTCAAAACCTTGCCGACGTTATATATTTGAATTAAAACTCAGGAGCAAACTTATCCCAAAGTTTGTTAGCTTGGTCTTGAATGATTTTGGGAAGCTTTTTGAAAGAGCCATCAGCTACTTTTTCTTTTGCAAAATTAAATCCTCGTGGAACTGTGTTGCCTCTGATGGCAGCTTTATTACCATTTTCAATGACCATTAATTTCAGCGTGATTGGGCTTACATCGCTTCGGCAACCGAGTTTGTACATGAATGTTATTTCGGCGTATTGGTTTTTATCCAAATCTGTAATCCTCAACGATTCGGGGAGTAATTGTAGGTCGTTATCGAACTCGCAATGTTCTTCTTTATCGGTTATTTGGCGGAGCAAGACAAGTTCTTTATTGCTTTTTTCGATGTAGTGTTGTACCAAAATGGTTTTTGTTTCCCATTCGTCTGACCTATTTTGCAGAATCGTGGCTACTAAATAATTTTTTCCGTTTTTATCTTCAAAGGCTAAGGCTTTATCAACGATAGCTTCATCTGAAACAATTTTGCGGAGAATGGATGGCTCTATTTTTTTGGTTACTACTTGTTGTGAAAAACTACTAAAACTCACTAAGATACTAAAAATAATGCTTATTTTTTTCATGTTTTTATAATGCTCCCCAATACCTTGAGGCTTCTTTTATTGTTTCAAATCTACCTTTATTGGCTTTGGCATATTCAATATTTGCCCCTTCGGCACCAGCCCAATCAATGATAATTTCAAGTTCGTTTTTGCTATTTATAAATGCCCCAATGATTTTAATAGCGTCATTCGGAAATTCACCGCCATCATCAACTCGCCAAGTGGAACCTTCATCGTATTTTGCTGGGTAATCTCGGTAAATATAAGATTTATCCCCAATCACTAAACTGGCCAATACGCTATCCTGCTTTTTTTCAAAAATAACAATAAATGCACTTTCACTACCCACATCTGCAATCTTCCATGCTTCTTTTATTTTTCGCTTCCGCTCGGCTTCAATTTTTGATTTATTAACAGCATCAATTGCTTTTGGAGATGCCAGCGATTTAACAAGCATCGGCTGATGAGAGGCTAAAAATACGTCATTAAAAAGCACCACACTTTGGTCTGTACTTACTTTTTTATTGTTCTGTACTGACATTACTTCTCCTGCACAATTTTTAAAATTTGCAGAAACAAGATTAACCCCACTTTCATTTCCTTTCTGACTGCTTTCAAACGCAATATCACTTACATTACCTTGAATATCAATGCTTTTATTAATGTTTTTGCCGTTGATGCCTTCTTCAAATGCTAAAACTTTTGTTCCATTTTCACTGCTGAAACCAAAGGTTAGTATTTCACTGGTAGCTTTTGGGCTGTTATCAGTGGCTGTTGCAATAGTATCTTGTTTTTGGCTTTGAATAGGATTTGTTTCTTTTTTTGATTGACACGCACTTAGCATTGCAATCAATGAGATACAGCTAATAAGTTTCATCAATATTTACAGCGTTTTTAATTATTTTTAAAATATTCCTTCAGGACTACCTCGCCAATTTTGCCTTGTGGCGTATATTTATCTCTGAATTTATGTTTTCTTCCTTCATCATTTTCTCTCTTCAAATCAGGAAACCATTTCCAAATAAAACAGCCTGCCAACCAGCTTTCTTTCCAAACTTCTTCAAAAAAAGCTTTGTAGGCGTCAGCTTGAAGAGCATCATTGTCGGGGTGCTTCGAGTAAGACTCCCAAGGCTTTTGAGTAGTGAAGTCGGTACTTTGGTAGCCTATTTCGGTGAAAAGGATAGGTTTTTGTATTTTCCTGCTAAACTTTTCCAGTTTTTCTCGGTGGTTTTCCCACCCTTTTTTGATGGCTTGCAAAGACGGCGATTTGTCTTCGGCCAGTGGGAAGTACCCATCAACACCCACAAAATCGAGTTCTGACCAAAATGGTACTTTATCGTAGCAATCCCAGTTTTCAGCGTATGTGAGTTTTCCTTTGTAAACGCTTCTTATATCTTTTATGATTTTATACCAAAATTCGGGCCGTTTTTCTACAAAATTCTCAAATTCGGTAGCGATGCAATAAATTTCAACTTTGGTAGAATCGGCAACTTTAGCAAAATCAAGTAGGTATTCTCCAAAACTTTTTTCAAAAGTTTGCCATTCTGCTTCGGTTTTGAAGTCTAAATCACCCGTAAATGTGCTGCCCGAATTGCTTTGTACCCAAGCGTGGGGTTTTAGCATCACTTTTAGACCCTTTTCGTGAGCCATTCGTACGCATTCGCTTATTCCTTTAGGTGATTCGCCCCACCAATGCCCGTCCGACGATTTATTGTATCTAAATTCGGGGCTTCCGTCACGTGTAAAACCGTAAGGCGTAAGGGCAACCCACTCAGCATGAATATTTTTTACATTGTCGAATTCGGTTGGTTCAATCTCACGAGGAGGAGCAACAAAACAAACCCCTTTCAGCTTTTTATCTTCGTAAATCATGGCTTTATTTTGGCAACTCAAGCAAAAAGCTAATGGTAAGACAAAGATTATCAGATATTTGTACATAGGGTTTGAATGATGATTTGAAAAAAGTAGAATATTTTTTATAAAATTGATAAATAGTCGATAGTTTTGCAAATAAACTTTTTTATCGTATAAAAAGAATGACTTTTGAAGAATATCTGATTACAAAAAAAATAGATGCCGAAAAGTTTAGACAATCCGAACCTCAGCGATTTGATGAATGGAAGTATTTATTTGCACAAATGCACGCCGAAAGTTTTACTTCACAAAAGAAATTCTTAATTAATCCTACTCGTAGAAAATACCAAATTGAAAAGTAATTTGATTGGTTAAAACGCTGTTATTTTAATAGTTTCCTGTTTTTTTGTACATTACCAATTACCATTCATCACAATTTAGGCTTTTTCATGTCTATTTTTAAAAGCCATTCGTCTACGCTTTTCAACCGCTTGTAAATTATCCAAATCATTTGGTATTAAATTTAGTTTTCATAGGGTAAATAAGCAGTAATTTTGTACTTATTCAAGATTAGAAGAATTTTCAATCGTGCTGTTACAACTACTATTTTAAAAATCAACTAAATGAAAAAACTGAATTTACTTTTATTATTAATTGTATGTAATGTGTATGCTACTTTTGCCCAATTCCCAGGTGGCGGCGGTGGTGGTGGTATGCGAATGGGTGGTGGTGGTTTCCCTGGTATGAATCCAATGCAGCAGCAACAAGTTCCGCAAGAAGAAATTCCGAGGGGTTCGGCAAAAATTTCGGGGAAATTAATAGATTCTACTACAAATAAGGCAGTTGAATTTGCATCAGTTGCCGTTTATGATAAAAACAATAAGGTAGTTGATGGTGCAATGACCGATATGAATGGTGCATTTACCGTAAAAAACTTAGCAAAAGGCACTTATAAAGTTGTTGGGTCGTTTATCGGATACAAAAATGCGGTTATAGCTAAAGTTGAAATTAAAGCCAACAAAGAAGAGGTTAATATTGGTAGTATGCTCATGGCTACCGATACGAAAGTGTTGGCTGAAGTAACCGTAACTGGCCAAGCTGCTTTGATTGAAGATAAAGTTGACCGCTTGGTTTATAATGCTGATAAAGACATTACGAGTAAGGGTGGAACTGCCGAAGATGTGTTACGCAAAGTTCCGATGCTTACTGTTGATATGGACGGAAACGTACAGATGCGTGGAAGTGGTAATATCAAGGTTTTGATTAACAACAAGCCTTCGAGTATTTTGGCAACCAATGTGGCAGATGCTATCAAACAGATTCCTGCTGATATGATTAAACAAGTTGAGGTAATTACTTCACCATCAGCAAAATATGATGCAGAAGGTACTGCGGGTATTATCAATATTATTACGAAGAAAAATAATCTTCAAGGTTTAACTGGCTTTGTGAATGGTGGAGCTGGTGTACGTGGAGCCAATGCTTTTGGCAACGTGAATTTGCGAAAGAAAAAAGTGGGTGTGGCCCTTAATTTTGGTGGTAATAGTTCATACAATACCCCAAGTGATGGCTCAACCGTAAGAAATTCTTCGGTGAGAGGTATTGAGACTAATTTTAATCAATCAGATAAAAATAATGTAAAACGCTTGTTTGCCAATTCACAGCTTACGATTGATTATGATATAAATCCTAAAAACTCAATGAGTTTGAGTGCAAGATTTGGTTTAGGAAACTTCAATACTTCTGGTTTACAGACAAGTTTATTAAAGAACATTTCTGGAACAATCTTACAACAGTTTACACAAGACTCTAAAAATATTCGTGGAAATCAGAGTATCGATGTTGACTTTAACTATACTCGTACATTTAAGGAACAAGGACACGAATTGGCGTTTTTGGTTCAACATGGTCGCAATAATCGAGTAACTGATTTTACTAACTCTCGTTTGGGTTTACCGTTTAGTAAAAGTAATAACGACGGATTAAATGGTGAAACTACTTTCCAGTTGGATTATTCTTACCCTTTCAAGAAAAATATTTTTGAGATTGGTGCGAAATATATTATCCGTGATGTGACGAGTAACTTTGATTTCTTTAATTATAATACACAAACGGGTGAGTATGTTATTCAGACCAATCGTACTAATAACTTCAACTACAACCAAGATGTATCTGCGGCATATTCAACCTTAACTATTGCTTTGCCAAAAAAATGGGGCATTAAAGCAGGTGTACGTTATGAAGGAACTCAGATTACAGCTAAATTCCAGACTTCTGACAAGCCAATTACGATTCCAGCTTACAACAATGTTATTCCAAGTTTATCTATCTCAAAAGATTTCCCTAAAAATCATAAAGTTAGAGGTAGCTATACACAACGTATTCAACGCCCATCATTGGAGTTCTTAAATCCGTTTGTTAACTACCAAGACCCATTGAATATTTCGTATGGTAATCCATTATTGAAACCTGAGCTAAGCCATAGTTTCGAGTTGAATTATAGTACATTCTTCAAGGCTAACTCAATCAACGTCTCAGTATTTAGAAGATTTACTGATAATAATATTACAAGCGTAAGGTCTGTAAATGAGCAAGGTATCACTACTTCAACTTTTGATAATATTGGTAAAACAAACTTCTACGGTGGTAGTATTTTCTTAAACTTACAACCAACTAAAAGTTTACGCTTGGGTGGAGGTACAAACATTACAAATAATTTGTTGAGTGGAACAATCGTGATTCCAGTATTGCAGGCAGATAATACCTACAAAAATTCAGTAGTAGCTATTCAAAATGAAGGTTGGAATGCAAACGTAAACTTCAATGCTTCATATACCTTTATCAAAGGTTGGGGAGCTCAAGCCTTTGGTTTTATGGGTAGCCGACAAATACAATTACAAGGCTACCAAGGTGCATTCCGTTTTTATAATTTAGGTGTTAAGAAAGACTTCAAGAATAAAAAAGGAAGTTTCAATATTGGTCTTGATAACCCTTTTACAAAGTCGCTTAAAATTACGAGCGAATCAAGTGACCCAACTTATAAGACTACAAGTGTAAGAAATATTTATAATCGTGGGGCCCGTTTCTCAATCAATTACATGTTTGGTAAAATGGACTTCAATGGTGGTAGTATGTTCCGTAGCAAGAAAAAAGTAAGTAATGATGATGCCAAAGCTGGCGAAGGTGATGGTGGAGCCGCAACTCAACAGCCAGTTACTGGTGGTGGTCGTCCGAGATAATTTCAGAAAAATTATACTTCAACAATAGATTTATTTTATTTGAAAAGCCATGCACTATCGCATGGCTTTTTGCTTTTGAAAGATTAAATTTTATTTTTGTTAAGTCGTAGGATTAATATAATTTACAATTACTTGTACAGCTAAATATTTTTTCTTACTAAGTTACATTACTATGGACTTGTTGACTACTGACCGTGGACTACTTAAAAGTTCATCATTAACCTAATAATCAATGAAAAAGATTATCTATTTTCTGTTTTTATTAACTATCAATCAATCATTATTTGCCCAAACCGAAAAAGAAGACAAGGTTTTACAAAAAAAAATACAAGAAACTCTTAATGGATTTAATGGAGTTGTAGGAGTTTATGTGAAAAACTTGAAAAGCAATAAATTTGTAGCCATCAACGCAGATACAATTTTTCCAACAGCGAGTATGGTTAAAGTACCGATTATGGTCGGAACTTTCGATAAAATTTTGAAAGGACAACTCAAATATGACCAAGAAATTGTCTATAAAGATTCGCTTGATTATGATGATGGAATAGTTGGTTCATTGAAAGATGGGGCAAAGTTGCCACTCAATGAAGTAATGATGTTAATGTGTACGGTAAGCGATAACACAGGAAGTCTTTGGTTACAAGCATTGGCAGGTGGAGGAACACGAATAAATGCCATTATGGATTCGCTGGGGCTGAAAAATACTCGTGTAAATTCTCGAACTCCAGGTCGTGAAGCTAATCGAACTGCATATGGTTGGGGACAGACAACACCGAGGGAAATGGCTAATTTGATAACTATGCTTCGTCAAAGAAAAATTTTTACTCCTGATGCTTCGGATAGAATGTACCGAAATCTCGGCCGCCAATTTTGGGATGGTGAAGGACTTTCACAATTACCCGAAACTATAAAAACAGGTACAAAAAATGGAGCAGTGAATCGGTCTCGCTCCGAAGTTGTTTATGTATATGCCCCACATGGCGAGTACGTGTATTGTATCATTACAAAAAAACAAAAAGATGAGTCATGGACAAGAAACAACGAAGGTTATGAATTATTGCGAAAAGTGGGAGCATTGTTGTGGAAGTACTACGAACCTAAGTCAGATTTTAAACCTGTGGCAGGATATGAAAAATGGTGAAATTTAAACGAGTTGACATCTTTTAAGATGTTGTCAACTCGTTTAAAGTATTTAGAATTTTACTCCAAATCTATCGCCTAATCCTTTCAAATCTTCAATAACTTTATCATTGAGCGGAATACCATTGGCTCGGCGTTCTTTTTCAAGTTCTCGTTCTGGGTCACCTGGAATCAAAACTGGTTGATTTTCAATGTGTTTCGCATTTCTGAAACGCTCAATCCACGTATCCATACTGGCTTTAAATTCTTCTTTTGGTCGGAATCCATCAATTCGCATCGCACCTAAAAAATGCCCAGTTCCTTTGCCAACTTGTTCGGCTGCTACACCATGAAAGCCAGCAGTAGCGAATGGTGGTACCCAAGGTCCAAAATTTGCTCCCGATAATACACCCGAAAAAATATCGACAATTGCTCCCAAACCATACCCTTTGTGGCTGCCATGCTCACGGTCGCCGCCAAGTGGTAGTAAGCCTCCGCCATTTTTTACGGCATTTGCATCATCTGTCGGGTTGCCATTGGCATCTTGTACCCAGCCAATAGGAGCTGATAATCCTTTACGTTGTAGAATTTCCATTTTGCCATAAGCAACGGCCGTTGAGGCAAAATCGGCTACAAAAGGTGGTTGATTTCCTGCAGGAACTGAAACTGCAATCGGATTTGTACCCAACATTTTTTCTACTGCAAAAGTCGGAACTACCAACGGTGCGGCATTAGTCATCGCCCAGCCAATCATATCATGCGGTAAAGCCAACATCGAATGATACCCCGCAATGCCGAAGTGATTAGAGTTTTGAACCGAAATCCAGCCAGAACCATAGCGTTTAGCCTTCTTGATAGCCACTTTCATTGCATATGGAGCAACCACAAGTCCTAAACCTTTATCTCCATCAATAACGGCCGTTGAAGGCGTTTCGTGAACAATTTTTATTTCGGGATTTGGGTTCAAACGCCCGTGGTCAAATAGGCGGACATAGCCAATCAAGCGAGCTGTTCCATGAGAGTCAACGCCACGTAAATCGGCCGAAATCAACACATCGGCTGCCAATTTTGCATCTTTCTTTGGGCAACCAATACTTAAAAAGATATTTTCTGTAAAACGTCTAAGATTTTTTTCTTTAATCATAATTGTGGAGCGAACTTCCTGTTCGCAGAAAGAATGGTAGGAATAATTTGCAGTTTTTAAGCAGATTGATACTGTTGGTGCAAATATTTTCAAGCAAAATAATGAAGGTTTTACAGCTAAAGCAAAGAATTTTTCTTAAAATTGCCTTTCGGTTGAAGAGATTAACAAACTATTCACACAATAAACCGTTAGCTTGACGTTTTTACAAAAACAAACATACTCTCATTATGAAAATCTATTTGAAATCATTACTAACCTTATTTCTTTCAAAAACCTCAATTCTTCACTCAACTTTAGGACTAGGAGCATTACTTTTTGGCTTTCATTTTCCAATATTCTCACAAGGCCAAGTAAAGATAGATGCCGAAAACCAACATATAACTGTTTTTTTGAATCGAGCTCAAATTGATGCTCGTATAAAAACAACTGTGCAAGCGGGTACAACGAAGATGATTATTGGAAATGTAGCTACTACTGCCGACCCTAACAGTATTCAGATTGGTGGAAAAGGCGATGTAGTGATTATGGGAGTGAAATTCAAACAAAATTATTTGGGTAATAAAAAACGTAGTGTACTCGAAGACTCACTCAAAATGGCAAAAAGTGAGTTAGAAGTAGTTGAGGTTTTGGTAAAGGTAGCTGAAAACGAGCGGAATATGCTCATGGCCAACTCAAACATCAAAAATGATAAAGATGGTGTTACACCAGAAGACTTGAAAGAAATGTTGGATTTTTTCAGAACTAAACTCACCGAAATCGGCACACGTCAGATGCAATTAGTTCGTCAGTCAAAAGATTTGCAAGATAAAGTTAATCGTTTTCAACAACAACTCACTTCGCAAGGTACAAACGTAAATCAACCTGCGGGTGAAATTGAATTGACATTGCAAGCAAAAGCGTCATCAGCCGTTGAATTAAATCTTACTTACATTGCCAATAATGCGGGCTGGTCGCCAGTATATGATATTCGTGCAAAAGACGTAAAAAGTAATATTGATTTAGCTTACCGAGCTAATGTTTATCAAAGTACGGGTATCGACTGGAAAAACGTCAAACTTACTCTCTCTACCGCAAACCCAGCTGAAGGTGGCACAAAGCCCGAATTATACGCTCAATACGTGAACATTTATGAGCCAGTTGTGGTTCAGACAAAAAATGCTCGCATGATGAAATCTGATGACGCACCACAGGCGATGGAATCAATGCTGCAAGGTAGAGTAGCGGGTATGGCAGTATCAACAACTGCTGATTTCGTCAATACAGTCCAATCAACTTTGGCGGTAAACTTTGATATTTCAATTCCTTATAATATTCCATCGGGTGGAAATGCTGAAATGGTTGATATTCAGAATCATTCATTGCGTTCGACTTACAAGTACTATACGGTACCTAAATTCGATAAAGATGCATTCTTAACAGCGATTATTACCGATTGGGAAAAATATAATTTATTGCCAGGTACGGCAAATGTGTATTTTGAAGGAACATTCGTTGGCACAACCGATATTGCTGGTGGAGAAGCCAAAGACTCATTGTTAATTTCGTTAGGGCGTGATAAGAAAATCATTGCTAAGCGTGAAACCATCGAAGAGTTTAAATCAAGGAAAAATGTTGGTTCCAATATTCGTGAATCGTTTGGTTATAGACTTACGCTTCGCAACACTAAAAATGAGCCAATAAGTATTGTGATGGAAGACCAAGTGCCAGTTTCGCAAGATAGTCGCATTGAAATAGAATTAGAAGATGCTGTTGGGGCAGATTTTAATCGTGAGACAGGGAAATTAACTTGGAAACTGACACTACAACCGCTCGAAAACAAAGAGATTTTATTGAAATACAACGTAAAATATCCAAAAGGAAAAAATATTCAAGGACTTTAAAAATTTTGACAAGAGAAAACAGACAAACGACAAAAGATTATTCTCTCTTGTCTTTTGTCTGAAATCTCGCTTCTCAAATATGAATTTACAAGAAATTTGTCACCAAACAGTAGAAGTAGCCAAAGAAGCAGGAGCATTTATTGCTCAAGAATCAGCCAAGTTTAACCGCAACTCGGTTGAGTATAAAGATGTAAACAATGTAGTGTCTTATGTCGATAAAGAAACTGAAAAAATAATCGTGAGTCGTTTGCGTGAAATTCTGCCCGAAGCAGGTTTCATAACCGAAGAAGGTACCGCCGATTCATCAGACCTCGAAGGTTTAAATTGGATTATTGACCCACTCGATGGCACAGCCAATTTTATTCATGGGTTACCCAATTATTCCGTGAGTTTGGCTCTTGCTCGTGGGAAAGATGTGTTAGTAGGAGTGGTCTATAATGTTTGTACGAACGAAGTATTTTCAGCAACTAAAGGTGGTGGGGCTTTTAGAAATGGCGAAAAAATTCAAGTTTCACCAATCAAACATTTAGGAGAAAGTTTATTAGCAACAGGATTTCCGTATTATAAATTTGAAAATCAGGATAAGTATCTGCTCATTTTGGAATCTTTGATGCAAAAAACACATGGTTTACGCCGCATGGGGTCAGCCGCTATTGATTTAGCCTATACTGCATGTGGATATTTCGACGGTTTTTATGAATACAACCTCAATTCGTGGGATATGGCCGCAGGGATTTTACTCGTGACCGAAGCGGGAGGTTTTGCTTCTGATTTTTCAGGGGGAGATAATCATCTTTTTGGCGGTGATGTAGTAGTAGGTTCTGCTGTCCATGCGGAACTACTGGCCGAGATACAACGTTATTGGAAGTAGTAGTTATTAATAATTGAGAACGGTTCGCCGTAGCAATGAAAAGTTAATAATTTTGAATTAAAACCTTTCAAGTTAATGGATTTAGCAAACTTGAGCGTCGAATCGCTAAAGTACCCAATTGGTGATTTTGAATATGGAAAGAAATATTCTAAATCTGATACTCGTTCACACATAAAAGTATTGGAGAAATTACCTCAGCGATTGAAGACCTTAACAGCAAAACTTTCAGATGCTCAATTAGATACGCCATATCGTCCTGATGGCTGGACTGTGCGTCAGGTGGTTCATCATATTGCTGATAGCCACATTAACATGTTTACTCGTGTACGTTTTGCTTTAACCGAGGATAATCCACCAATTAAAGGTTATGACGAAGCCGCTTGGGCTCTATTACCAGACCATTCGTTGCCAATTAAGCCTTCATTGCAAATTATTGAAGGTTTACACAAACGTATGGTTGTACTTTTTAAAAGTCTTGATAAAAAAGGATTGAAGAAAACTTATTATCACGGAGGCTACCAAAAATCATTTGATATGCAAGAAGTTATCGCCTTGTATGCGTGGCATTCGGAGCATCATTATCAACACATTATTCAGGCATTAAAATGATAGAAAGTATTATAATCGGACTTGTATTTGTTGGTGCGGTAGTTTATTTAGTAAACATTGTACGGAAACAATTTGCAGGTAAAGCATCGAGTTGTGCGGGTTGTGCAGGGAACTGTCAAGTAAGTAAGATTGAGCTTCCTACTGAAAAGTCATAAAAAAAGTGCCGTCGGAAGATGGCACTTTTTTTATGACCTGTAATAACTTACATTGGCGTAAACGTAGCTTCATCAATAATCTGATGAGCGTGTTCTTTACCCAAATATTTATCAATAATACTATGTGCTAAATAAATCAGTGGAGTGAGCAAAATTGCAACTACAAATTTGTAAATGTAATTATTTGTTCCAGTAGTTACTACCTCAGTAATTGTCCAGTTGCCAAATACGTAAAAAGCAATAAATACTACAACAAAACTATCAATTAACTGAGAAACAAGCGTCGAACCTGTTGCTCGTAACCAAATCATTTTATTATTGGTGTATTTTCTGAGCCAGTGAAAAACCGTTGCGTCTAAGATTTGCCCAACCAAAAAGGCTGTAATCGAACCTAAAATGATTCCAAGACCTTGGCGGAAGATAATTCCGTAGGCATCATCTATATTCAGGAAATTTCCAGCTTTATCTTTATTATTATGATTAACCCAAAAGTCTGCTGGTGAAACTATCGTCGAAATGTAAATAATAATAAAAGCATAGGCAATCAGAATGGCTGTTAGGTAAGAAATTTTCTTTACGCCGTTTCTTCCGAAATATTCATTGATAATATCAGAAGTGATAAAAACGAACGGCCAGTTCAGAACTCCCGCCGACATATTAAAGTTAAATTTTTGACCAAACAATGGAATTTGCAAAGGTGCAATGCCGAGTGTAGCCTCAACCGAAAAAATCTTTGCACCTATTACTTCTGCCACAACGGCATTGGTCAAGAAAATACCGCATAACACAAGGTATAGCGTTTGTTTTTTAGTTTTAATTGAGTCAGACATTTTTAGTTTAGAT
>JALQYE010000062.1 GCA_023254245.1 Emticicia sp. | reverse complement strand
ATGAAGAAATAAGTAGAAAAGGGGCAGTACTTCTTGTCTCTTTTCCTTGCTATCAAGCATCAAGCTTTAAAAACTCAATCAATCAAATCAAGAAAGTAGAGAACGAGTTAAATCATTCAAAACTAAGAATATAGGGTCGGCAGAAAGGTATATGATGCCCGACTCATTGATATTTAATACGCCATACCACTTAACTAAAAACGGTGTAGATTATAGAACTTCACTCTTAATAGAAGACTTAGCAAGAAGAGCAAAATCACATTAAATAGAAAGCCTTGATATTATTGATAAGTCAAGGCTTTACTATTACTGTAATAAATCTGGGCGGCGTTCTTGGGTGCGTTTAATAGATTGTTCCATTCGCCAATCATTAATTTTTTTCTCATGCCCTGAAAGCAAAACCTCTGGCACTTTCCAACCCTCAAAATCAGCTGGCCGAGTATATACAGGTGGAGCCAAAAGATTATCTTGAAAAGAATCGGTAAGGGCTGATGTTTCATCATTCAGAACGCCAGGAATGAGGCGTATGAGAGCATCGCTCACTACGGCTGCGGGAAGCTCCCCCCCAGATAAAACGTAGTCTCCTATTGAGATTTCCTTCGTAATAAAATGTTCTCTTACACGCTCATCGATACCCTTATAATGACCGCACAGAATCATGAGATTTTTACTCATCGAAAGGCGATTTGCCATTTTTTGCTGAAAGCGTTCACCATCAGGAGTCATATATATTATATCGTTATATATTCTAATATTTTGCAAACTACGAATACAACGAGCGATTGTCTCAATTCCAAGTACCATTCCAGCTCCTCCACCAAAAGCGTAATCATCAATTTGTTTTTGCTTCTGGATGGAGTAATCACGGAGGTCATGAATCACGACTTCGGCATGACCCGCATCTTTGGCTCGCTTCAGAATTGAGTGGTCGAAGAAACTATCTAACAGACGTGGTACACACGAAATAATATCAATTCGGAGTCCAGTATTTTGTATTTCTTCAGTAATATTTTTTTCTATTTCCATCTTTTCAAAACTTCTTATTCTTCCTCATCTGCATCGTCGGGAATTCCGTCTTCATCTAAATAGACTTCGATTAGACCCGCTGGTAAATCAGTATAAAGTTCTTTTTTCTCTCTGTCAATCGTCTTCACGATTTCATCACTTACAGGAATAAGCACTTCTTTATTTTGATAGTTCATAGCAATCAAGTCTTGTGCTTCGGCAGTATAAACAGCCGTAACTGTACCAAGCTTACCTTGTGTATCATCAACAATAGTAAAGCCGATGATTTCGTGGTAATAAAATTGGTCGTCGTCGAGTTCTTCCAAATTATCATTTGGCAGATACAAATCACAATTGATTAGCTTTTGAGCTGCTTCAATGGTATCTATATCTTCAAATTTAATGATTGACTTATTGGCTCTTATCTGTATTTCCTCAACAAAGTAAGGAATCAACTCGCCTTTCATTTCAACCAATATAGATTCTAATTCTTCATATTCTTCGGGGTAATCAACGTCTAACCAAATAGCCATTTCTCCTTTAAGGCCGTGAGTTTTGGTAAGTTTACCCACTAAATAACAATCATCTTTTGTCATATCGAGCAAATTAGGTTTTAAACAAAAATCCCCGCTTTTGGGCGAGGATTTTTTATAAATAACTGCAAATTGTTAGAATTATGCTTCTGCAGATGTTTCCTCAGTAGTTTCAGCTACTGGAGCTTCTTCTGTAGCCTCTGCTTCTTGAGCAGCAACCTCAGCTTCTGCTTCAGCTATTGCTTTTTGTTGAGCGGCTTCCATATCAGCACGTTTTTTCTTCTCTGCTTCAAATGCTGCTTTCTTAGCTGCATCTTTACCTTCGGCTAATTTAGCAATTTTAACTTCTCTTTTTGCGTCTTTTTCTTTAGACCAAGCCTCAAAACGAGCATCAGCAACTTCTTGCGTGATAGCACCTTTTGCAACACCTACTTGTAGGTGTTTTTTTAACATAACACCTCTTACTGACAAGATTTTTCTTGTAGTGTCTGTTGGCTCAGCTCCAACCATTAACCAATACACAGCTCTATCATCTTTCAATGAAATTCCTGCTGGAGTTGATTGTGGATTGTATTGACCTAATTTCTCGATGAATTTACCATCACGAGGTGAGCGTGAATCAGCTACTACGATGTCATAAACTGGTGCTTGCTTGCGTCCTCTTCTTGCTAATCTAATTTTAACTGCCATTTCTTTTTTTGATTTAAAGTTGGGGAACTCGTCCCCGTTTTATTTGGACTGCAAAGGTATCACTATTGCATTGAAAATCAAATATTTAGAAGAAATTTTATTGAATGGTTTATAGAAAAATATGGATTTTGAGGATTTTTCTATCCGAAATTGAAGTTTTATAAAAGAAAAAATAAGCCTATAAGCCGAATTCTGTATTTCGATTGCTCGAAATTCTTATCATTTATCTCGAACAAGTATCACTACTTGCCTCTATCAACCTACCCTCCGACTCAGACGAGCAGCCCTTTGCAGTGAACAGTTATCAGTTTGTCAGTAAATTATAATGTTTTCTTTCAAAAACTTTATACTCCTGTTTACTGATAACTGTTCACTGGTA
Source organism: Emticicia sp. (assembly GCA_023254245.1). GTDB lineage: Bacteria > Bacteroidota > Bacteroidia > Cytophagales > Spirosomataceae > Emticicia. The sequence goes on along the minus strand of JALQYE010000062.1, from coordinate 19,780 downwards.
CGTCGGTTTATTTGGTCTTTCAGCTCATGAGGTTTACCGTGCCTCGTTTGTCACCAACCGAGCGGTAGGCTCTTACCCTACCTTTTCACCTTTTCCGCATTACTGCGGTAGTTTGTTTTCTGTTGCACTGGCTGTAAATAATCAGTCGCCCGATTACTCCCTACCCGTTAGGTAGCATGATGCTCTTCGCTGTTCGGACTTTCCTCAGCTTCAAAGTTTTGAAACTGCGATAAGATAGCTTATTTTTTCTGATGCAAAGGTAGAAAAAAAACCTGTAAGGCCTCGACGACCTTACAGGTTTTATGAATAACTCTGAATATTAGCTTATAATTGTTTACAAACCTTCTACTTTTACCTCTACTTTGCCTTTTGCCATTACGAGAGCTACAATACTTGTTGGGGTTAGATACACTTTATCAGGTTGTACGGTATCTATCTTACCACTTAGCTTTACCCCTTTTTTGAATTCGGTATTCATGGCGGTTTCGATATTCTGCTTTGCGTAGGTAATTAATTCATCTACTGGCATACCGTATTCGTCTTCAATCATTTTTACTAACTTACCCTCCAATAACCAAGCGGCTGCCTTGGCTAAGATATTTTTAGTTTTTATATCAAATTGCGAATTTGATAATACAATTTTTTTCTTTACAGGGTCATATACAGGAATACCTTTGATATAGACCACACCCTTTAAACTCCCTTTGATATCAGCTTTGATAACTAAAAACTCGTTGCTCCCATAAATATCAATATCGGTGATTTCGATTTTATATTTTCCTTCTTGAAAATCATAGGTTTGACCCACAAACATTTTTTTAGCCTGAGCTGCTGCTTCAGTAAATAAAACATCGCTCATTAGACCCACTTGAAAATCGTTTGGAATACCCGTCACGATTTTCAAATTTGGTACCGTGCTTACTGAAAAAGGAACAAAAGGGCGGTCGCCAGTAAGGGTTTCGGTATATGCCTTAATTCCAATGACAGATTTAATATTACGCCCAACAGTTTTAAGTGGTACCATTGATATCTCCAGAGGTGTGATTTTTACCCACGTATGGTATTCTTCTGATACTAAATATGGCTGCATGGCGGCGTTCCAAGCCTGAATTACATAGGGCTTGATAGTCATGTTTTTGGCTACTGCATCATCAAGCGATTTCGCAAATTTTGTGTGGTTATTATCAATGATTTTACCAACAATAAAATCGAGCGGGACATCAAAGCCTACATTTACCTTAGGTTTTGTTATCCATTCGTAGCCATTGGGCGTGGTAAAGGTTTGCACCGACCAGTCAGGTTTGATTGTAAATCGAGTTGAAAATTTTAGATTCATCTCAAACTCTAAAGGAATATATTTCATAATTCCGAATGCTCCGATGCCTTTTTCGGCCCAAACTTTAATTGGTACTGTAAAATCGAAAACATCGTTGGTAGCTGCTGTGATTAGGATATTTGATTTTTTCCAAACCTTACATTTGAAATTGTCATTATTATCATCGGTATAACTATTATCTTCATAGATTAGACCCGCCACGGTTGTATTGATTTGTTTCTCGATATCGCTCATGGCAATATCGAACGGAATACTAATATTTGAAGGAATCTTCTGCACGAGTACGGTATCTTGTAAATAATTTTCGACGGGGGCTTCGGGGTTTGACTTCTGCCCTATGGCATAAAATGAGAATAAAAATGTAGTAAAAAAGGCAATAGAAATAAACTTCAGGCTCGCTAAATTACTTTTCATTGATTGATTTAATAATAGATTATTTTTAGTTTGACTAATAACTTCAAAAGACATTACTTTATTTTAATGCGTGTGGCACCATAACCAAATTTTTCTTTTTGAGCATCTTGAAACCAAGCTACATTTTTATGACCAGCCAGTTTCTTCTGGATTTCTTGTTTCAAAACCCCGTTACCTACGCCATGAATAAAAACGATTTCATCCATACCTGTTGCAATGGCATTTTCGAATTTAGTTTCAAACGTGCGTAATTGTAGGTCAAGCATCTGAGCATTGTTCATACTCATAAAATTAGAAGTCAATTGTTCGATGTGTAAATCAATAGTCGCCGCTGGCTTTTCAACGGTTTTGAGCGGAATTTCTTCCATTTTCGACTGCATCATTTTCTCTTTCAATTCAGCAGGATTAATTACCAATGGTAAATCTTCTGCATCTAACTGAAATAAAAAACAATCTTTGGCCAAAATCGGGGCTGATTTTTTATGACTAAAGAAAGTATTTGCACGCAAACGCATTCTTTTCACGAACGTTGGTCGCTCATTGAAATAACCAAAATTATAGTAGAATGCTTGAAAAGATAGGTTTCCCCAATCATCAAAATCTTTTAAGTCTAAATCAATGGGGTATTTTTGAAAACTACGAGCCGTAAGAAAGCCACCTAATAAACCACGATGTGTTTTTTCTGAGCCACAAGTAAGCGAATAAGGCAAATCCCAATCGCTATTATTGATAATGTGTAGTGATACTAATTTATCATTGATTGGCAAGAATGCTAAGTAAATACCTTTGTCGGCTTTTACATGCGAGCTGCTTCTTTCAGATACAGTCCTTTGGGGAGCAATGGTTTCTTGTACGCGTGCTTGCGGTTTAAAAGCTTTGTCTTCAGCCTTTGAAACAACCGCCAGTTCTTTTCGTAATACGGGCAATTTGAAGCCTTCTTCAATCTCTACCTCTACTACATCATTCTTCAAAAAACGAGTTACAATGCCCTCTTCTTTTGAATGGATGAGCCTTACCTTATCTCCAATATTCATTAGTTGGTTAGTCTTTTATTTTGTTAATTATAAAGTATTATGCAAAATTAGCTGAAAATAAAGCAGTTTAGAAGATAAATAATGAATTTGTAAAAACAGACATAAAAAATTCGCTATATAATTCTTTTCGAATTATATAGCGAATCTGATTGTAAAATATTAGTTATTAGTATTTTAATAACTTCCAAGGTATTTCCTCAAGCCCCATTCAACAGTAGCGAGCAATACTAAAACAAAGAAAACCCACTTCATATTAATAAACTCATTCATCTCTTCAACGCTTGTCACTTTATCAGGAGCTTTGTTTGCAGATAAAAAGTCTTTTAATTTTTCAAGTTGATTCGCCACGAAAAACTTGCCATTATTCTGAGTTGCCAACGTACGCAACATGTTAAAATCGGCGGTCGTATTGAGATTCTCTAAATCAGTATTTCTTACAATAAACTGCCCATCTACCACTTCACCTTTGCCTAAAACTTGCGTAGAAGCCTTATAGCGATACACACCTTCAGGTAAACCTGTTATCTCAAATCGGCTATTATCTTTCGTTGTGGTGTAGCTAAAGTTTCTTACTTTCCCTTTTTCATCGGTAACATCTAATTTTATGTCTTGATTGTAAATTCGCTCATAAATATCATTGTAGGCCTCATTTTCAAAGATAACTTTTTCGTCTATCGAAAAATCTGGTGATATTGGGTACACCCTTAATTTACGTTTATCGTCTTTGACTGAAATCAGTTGGAGCGTTTTCATTAATACTTCATCAATGATTTCTTGTTTATCCGTCAGTGAAAACTCTTCGAGACGCCATAACCAAAGCCCTTCACCCGCCAAAACGGCCGATTTACGAGCTGAAGTTGTATTGGCAATGAGTAAGGGTTTAGGAGTTGTGAGCGAACCTACTCTTTGATAAAGGATAATCTCGCTTCCAGCTGTCGGTTTATAATCACCAAAAGGTGCTAAAATAGGTGGAAGTCGTTCTAAAAGATTTAGTTTATCGCCGTCAAGATTAAATAAATTGAAGTTATTATTAAACTTTGCCGTCACCTTGTCGGCTTTTCCTGCTTGGGCAGCAATCGCAAGTGTTTGCTGCATTCCATTAAAAGTATTAATGTTTGTCTGATTACCCAATACAAACAATGTTGGCTTACCTTGTGCCAGTAAGCGACTAACTACATTTCCGCCCATTCCGTATATATCTGGTAACTGATGCAAAATCAAAACATCGAATGGTTGTGAACCGATTTGATTCAAATCATCACTCTGAACAATTTTGATGGTTAATTCATATAAATCATTCTTTTCGATGATACTTTTTAATGCCTTTACATCGGGATGTGGAGCAAGTGCTACAAGCAAAACTTTTTCCTTACCATCAACTATATCAATATAAGCGTCTTTTGCGTTATTTTTAGTCGAAAACTCTGCATTTAATGGAGCAACCTCTACGGTATAACGTTGCATTCCTTTTTGTTGGGCGGTTACATAGAAGGTTACTTGTTTCAAATCATCTTGCTTATCAAAGCTAATTACTTGTTTATCAATAACATTTCCTGCTTGTTTTAATAAAACTGTGGTTGATTTTCCTTGAAAACCGTAGCTCGAAACCTCCGCTTGGATTGGGAATTTATTACTCAAATACGCAATTCTATTGGCGTATATAGCATTAAGTTTCACATCTCGTTTCTGAGTTGTGTCGCCCAACCCTACCGCATGAATATTGAAATTATATTTTCCGTAAGTTGGTGAAATACCTTCATTTGCAATTCCATCAGATACCAAAATAACATCGGTTAGGTTTCTCCCTTCATAACTCGACTTGATATTTGCCAACATTTGCGATAAATCTGACCTCTTTTTTGTGAACTTAATATCACTAATATTCTGATTATCAGTCTCTTCATCAAGGCTTTGAATTTCAACACTCGCTCCTTTTGCTTCGATAGTCTCTTTTAGTTGTTGTAGATTTTTCTTTAATGCTTCCAATTTGGCTTGTCCACCATGCGTCATTGACGATGAATTATCAATAGCCAATACTACGGTTGGCTTTTCTATCGTAGATTTATTATTGCGTAAAAGCGGATTTATTAACAAAAAAGCTAATAAACTCACCAAAATCGCACGAGCAATGGCCAAAACTCTATTTTGTAGTGGATTAAAAGTTTTTTTGTTTTGATAAAGTATGAAAGCGTAAATCCCACCAGCCAGCAAGCATAGTAAAATAAACCAAGGTGAAGATTGAAAAATAAATTCTGATTTCATTAATATAAAAGGTAGATGGTCTATTAGGTGCTCAGGTATTCAATAAAATATCAAATAACGCACTCCGTTATAACACGAATAGCTGTTCAAATATTCTGCCAAGATACAAAAAAATGTCGTCAAGGAGAAGAAAACTTCTACCTGACGACACTTAATATGAGCTTTTCGTCTATTCTTTATTACATTAACATTCCACCATCTACTTGGAGGGTTTGTCCTGTAACATATTTCGACATATCAGAAGCCAAGAAAACGCACGCATTGGCCACATCTTCGCCTTGTCCTGCACGTTTAAGTGGAATATTTTTTAACCAATCTTCTAATGCTTTTTCATTTAATTCGCCTGTCATTTCAGTCTCGATAAAACCTGGAGCAATAGCATTTGAGCGAATATTTCTTGAACCCAGTTCTTTAGCCACTGATTTTGTGAAGCCCAAAATACCTGCTTTTGATGCCGAATAATTAGCTTGACCAGCATTACCCATTAAACCAACTACCGATGTCATATTGATAATCGAACCGCTTTTGGCTCTCATCATTGGCTTTGTAGCAGCCTTAGTCAAGTTAAAAACCGACTTTAGATTTACCCTTAATACTTCGTCCCATTGCTCCTCAGACATTCGCATTAAGAGTGTATCACGAGTAATACCCGCATTATTTACTAATATATCAAGCGTACCGAAGTCAGCCACAACATCTGTTACTAATTGCTCAGCAGCGGCAAAATCAGAAGCATCTGAGCGATAGCCTTTAGCTTTGATTCCATAAGCAGCCAACTCAGCTTCAAGAGCTTGCCCTTTTTCAATGCTTGATAAATATGTGAAAGCAACGTTTGCTCCTTGTTCGGCAAATTTCTTAGCAATTTCACGTCCGATACCACGTGAAGCACCTGTGACTAAGGCTACTTTGTTCTGTAATAAAGTCATTATTAAGAGAATATTAAATTACACGATTACGGTTCAAAATTACGGTTTAATCGTTTGAGATTTCAGAAAAACTTCGTAAATTTTCATAGAAATCAAACAACACAGCCTATGACAGACAAAGAAATGGAATTATTTGAGAAAATTCAAGCCTTTGAATTAGACGATAATTCTGCCAATTTCAAATTCTCCGAACGACTCGCAAGAGAAAATGGATGGAGCAAGACCTACACCCACAGCGTAATTAACGAATACAAAAAGTTTATTTTTCTCTGTTGCATTTCCGATTCAGGCGTGACTCCCTCCGACCCCGTTGACCAAGCATGGCATTTGCATCTCACCTTCACCAAATCTTACTGGATAGATTTATGCCAGCATACACTTAACCAACAAATTCACCACAATCCAACCAAAGGCGGAGATTGCGAAAGGGAAAAGTTTAAAAACTACTACGAAACCTCTGAGAGCCTCTACAAAGAAAAATTTGGTATCTTTCCCCCAGACGACATTTGGCATCATTCACAAAAGCGTTTTTCAGAAATCCAATTTCAACGAGTAAACCTTCACAGAAACTGGGTCATACCAAAACCAACTATAAAATTTCTCTCTCAAACACTATTCTTTTCTTGCCTTCCTTTCATCATTCTGCAAGCAAGCCCCACCAAAATCACATTACAAACAATAATCCTCCTAATCATATTTAGACTTATCCTTTACTCTGCCTCAAAGAATTCTACAAACAAATCAAATAATAGCTCTGGAAATAGCGGTTGTTCTTCTTGTGTTGCTTCATACGATTCAGACGGGGCTGAGAGTGGCTGTGGTGGAGACAGCAGTTGTTCAGGTTGTGGCGGGTGCGGTGGTGGCGATTAAGCCTTTTGCTTAGCCAATTCTTCTCGTAATTCTTTACTGGTTTTTGTACTACCATCAGGCGACCAGCCTGGTGGCATGAAAAGTAGCTTAATTTTAGTAATGAAATTTGAAGGCTTTTTGAGGTCATTCCACAACTCTACCCAAGCATGAAAAACGATATTGGCAGGGCCTCTGTTTTCGAGTGGATACGTGAGGCCATACCTAATTGGTAAATCTTCTATTTCTTCTTGAAAAGTACCAAACATTCTATCCCAGATTGACAAACACATACCCATATTTTTATCTAAATACTCGATATTAGAAGCATGATGTACTCGGTGCTGTGATGGGGTAACAAATACGTATTCTAAGAGCTTATAGGGCATTTTGCGAAGTTTTGGAATATAACTTGTGTGTACTAAAATACCGTAAATCTGAGTAATGGAATACATCACAGCCATATCAGCAACCTTGAATCCAAGCAACGATAAAGGAATAAAGTAGATAAAGCGATAAAGGGGCTGAAACACCGAAGACCTAAAACCAACGGTAAGATTAAAATGCTCTGACGAATGATGTGTAACATGCGAAGCCCAGAAAAAACGGGTGTAATGGTCAACTACGTGCAGCAAATAATACACAAAATCTTCGGCAACAAAAAGTAACAACCAATATAAAATTGGGTTCTGAATCTCAACAAAATGGAATTGAAATACCCATGCCAAAATCCCCCAGGTAACACCTCTTGAAATTAAATCCAGTCCACCATTCAGAATCATTAGATAAAGATTCGTGAGGGTATCCTTGAATGTATAATAATGGCGATGCTGATAATTGCTCAAAAGAATTTCGCCAACGATTAAAATTGTATAAAGTGGCGTAGTTGTAATGATTACTAACTGCTCTAAAGTAAGATTTTTAATAGTTTCAAACATACAAATTACTCAATTATAGGTTATAATAGGCTACTCTTTTCCTGCTACAACTATGACAATTTCTCCTTTTACAGTACGATTAGCAAAGCTTGCAATGATTTCAGTCAATGTACCACGTACGTTTTCTTCAAACATTTTAGTGATTTCTCTCGACACACAGGCTTGACGCTCTGGACCAAAATATTCAGTAAATTGTTCCAATGTTTTTACAAGCCTAAAAGGAGATTCGTAGAAAATCATTGTTCTTTCTTCTTCAGCCAAGGCTTTCATACGGGTCTGACGACCCTTTTTTACTGGTAAAAAGCCCTCAAAAGTGAATCTATCACAGGGTAACCCAGAATTCACTAAGGCAGGAACAAAAGCCGTCGGGCCAGGTAAGCACTCTACTTCAATCTCATTGCGTAGGCACTCACGAACTAATAAAAACCCTGGGTCAGAGATTGCTGGTGTACCTGCATCAGATACTAATACAATTTTATCACCTTTTTTAATTCTATCAATCACTTTATTGAGTGTTTGATGCTCATTAAAAGCATGATGGCTCTGAAGCGGTTTCGAGATTTCGAGGTGTTTCAATAAGAAACCAGTATTACGGGTATCTTCTGCTAAAATCAAATCAGCTGATTTTAAAACATTGATTGCTCGTAAAGTAATATCTTCTAAATTACCAATTGGCGTGGGTACTAATACAAGTTTCACAGATTTTTTTTCGACAAAAGTACAAATTTTTATACCTACTAACACCAAAACAATGTAAAATATCAAAAGTTAATAACTCAAAAACAAGATATTTTTCTCCTAAACTATATACAAAAATACCGTTCAATAAAATTATGAATTCAAAAGTTATATAATTTTCAAAATTTTCTGAAAATACTTGACAAATAAATATTTAATACCTACTTTTGGATAAATTATTTCCCTTTAATCCTAATAAATCCCATAAAGCCATGTTATTAGCAGCATTAGCACTCGCAATCGGCGGAATCATGATGACTAAAGTTCGTGAAACTGAAGAACTTTACGCTCCAAAAGGCTACTTAGTAAATTTACAATCACGCCCTCGTAATGTTTACTACTATTAGAATGTATTTTAAATAGTTTTTATTGAAAGATTCTATTAAAATCTTGTCTTTAAGAAAATATTTTAAATTATTTTTCTGATTATCAAGCGTATTTTTTCGGGTTTTACGATAAAAAAATCTGACAATCAACACTTGATTTTTAATTGGCATTGTTTTTAACAAAGTAAATAGCAAATATTACACTATAAAACGTGCAAAACTATGTTATTACTCACAATTGCCTCACTTGCCATCGGTGGTCTTTTAATGACCCGCATGAACGAAGAAAAAGATTTGTATGCTCCAAAAGGTTACTTGGTAAGCTTACAATCTCGTCCTCGTAATGTTTATTCATGGTATTAAGATTTATTTTTGCGTCTTAATTACAACAGTACATATTAAAAATATGTATCCATGAATGGTTATGCTTAATTTTTAATTAGATTTATGGCTACTTAGCTATAATATTGCTAAGTTTTTGTCTAAATCTTCTAAAATTGTGCTGGCTTCCTCTAATCCGATGTAGAATCGGAGCATATTTACTTGTGGGTCATTAGCTTCTACAAATGCACATTTCGGCATTAGTAGAGATTCGTGCCCTCCCCAAGAAACTGCAATGAGAAAATTTTGTAATGATTCACAAAATTTCTTTATTGTTGTTACATTTCTATTCTTTAAGGCAACCGTAAACATTCCCATTGGCATTTTCATTTGTCGTTTGGCAAGTTCTATTTGTGGGTTTTCTTCACTAAATGGGTACCAAATACGCTCAATTTTATCAGAATTCCTTAAATAATCTAATACTTTTAAGGTGGTTTCAGAAGATTGCTTTAGCCTAATCGGCAAAGTACGTAAACTGCGTAGCATTAACCAAGCATTTTGCGGAGCCAAAATATTACCAAAAGTCATAAATTCATTATGAAATATTTGCGTAATCTTTTCCTTCGAGCCACAAATTGCCCCAGCTACTACATCACTGTGCCCATTATAGTACTTTGTTGCTGAATAAATCACTAAATCAATACCGAAATCTATCGGTCGTTGGCATAATGCTGTGCAATAACTATTATCTATAATAGTAGTAATACCTCGACTTTTGGCAAATGTGGCAATCTGAGCTAAATCTTGTAATTCAAAAGTCCAAGAATTAGGCGATTCCAAATAAATTAGCTTAGTCTCAGGCTTACAAGCCTTTATAAAGTTTTCTATTTCAGTACCATCAACAAATGTAGTTTGTACATTAAATCTTGGCAAAATCTTAGTCATCAGGTGGTTAGCCCAAGTATATGGATTTTTTACACTGACAATATGCTCGCCTGCATTAACCTGCGAAATTACAGCATTACTTATAGCTGCAGCTCCACTTCCAACCATTAAACAATCTTCACTTCCTTCGAGGGCTGCCATTTTCTGACATAACATATTCACCGTCGGGTTATTCCCACGGGTATAAATATGCTCATCTTTTTCATTTTCGATGGCAAACTTAAACTCATCAACCGTCGGATAAGCAAAATTGCTGGTTTGAATAATTGGCGGAGCAACGGCATGAAAATAATTTTCTCGGTCTTCAGCTAACTGATTTAAGATAAATGACTGATTCATTTTATACAACAATTGGATTTAAAAGTCTTCTTATAAGGTATTTATGATTATATAAATTATAAAAGAGAAGTCTGATATAATTGAGTAATAAGTTCAAAAGAATAGTTCATTTAATATTTTTTTTCTTAAAATAGAGAAAAACAACCGAACCAATAGCTAAGAAAGTAATACCAGCAATGGCTTGTTCTGGCTTTTCGATTAGAGTGTTTAGTACAATAAAACTACACATAGCAATAAACACAACGGCTGTTAGTTTACCAAATAAAGTTCTATTTTTAATGAGAGTAAAATAAGTTGCAGCTGTAAGTAAGAAAAAAGCAGTATCCACAAAAACTACATAAGTAATTAAGTTGGAGAAGGTTTTCCAAAAAACAAGTAGTAAGATTGTCCAGACCGATTGAATGATAATAGCCCAAAATGGCGTATGATATTTTGGATGAATCTCAGCAAATTTCTTAAAAAATAAGCCATCATCAGCCATGGCAAAATAAATGCGAGGAGCTGTGAGTATATATATTCCGATAGTACCCAACACTGATAAAATGATTAGAAATGAAATAAACTTACCTCCTAAAATCCAGACAGTACTAATTGCATCAGATGCAACACTTCCAGAATTTGCCATTTGGGTAATAGGTATAAGTTTCAGATAAGCAAAATTTATAAAAAGATAAGCTGCACATACGGCGATAATACCCAAAATCATTGCTTTTGGTACAATTTTACTCGCATCTTTTACTTCGGCAGCAATAAAAGTTGCATGTTGGTAGCCTCCATAAGAAAAACTAACCCCAATCAGAGCAAGACCAAATGCTGAAATTAATGATAGATTATTCGCATTTTGCTCAAAATTTGTATTTATAAAATTAACGTCAGGATTCGTACCAAATATGATTCCAATAAAAATCACAGAAATAATACCCAGTAATTTGGCTGAAGTAAAAATACTTGCAAAAAGACTTCCAAACTTTACTCCTAAAATATTCATTAATGTTAGCAATGCAATTGATACGATAGCAATGACAAGTTCCATACTTTCAGAAATTGGGATGAAAACTTTTAAGTATGAAGTAAACACTAAACTTAATGCAGCCAATGACCCAGTATTAATGACTATCAACATAGACCAACCATATAGAAAAGCAGGTAGTTCACCGTATGCCTCTTTCAGATACACATAAAAGCCACCAACTCTTGAGAAATTTTCAGCAATTTTGGCAAAAGTCAGTGCTCCACAGATAGCGATGATTCCACCAAAAATCCAAACTAAAAGCATTAGACCTTCGCTTGGTAAGTATCTTGCAATTTCTGATGGTGTACGAAAAATTCCAGAACCGATGCTGGAGCCAATAGCTATCATTGTCAGACTGAATAGGCTAATTTGTTTTTTTAGCAGAGTTGACATTAATTAAAATTTTGTTAGGGTGAAAAGTGTACAAAAATGATGGGTTTTAGGATTTTTTTATACGAAAACCTGTACTTTAAAATGAATGAGAATTAAATATATCGCATAAAGTATAAGGCTATAAGAAAATATTCAATTCTCAGCCGTTTTGATTCTTAATTTTTGTCCGATTTAGGCAATTTTCGTATAAAAAAATCCTTAAATAAGGCTTTTCGATAACTGTAGAAAGTCACACAAAATACATAAATATCTGATTATCAACAAGTTACAAACATAAGTGGAGAACTTTTTTTGCTACCACTTAATCAATTAATTTATTAATCGCAGAGGCTAAATCACGGTCTTTTTGAGTAATTGTATTGCCTGCATCGTGTGTGGTCAATTCTATTTTGACAGCATTCCACACATTCGACCAATTAGGATGATGCTCATGTTGTTCGGCCAACATAGCGACTCTTGTCATGAATGCAAATGCTTCGGAGAAATTTTTGAAGATGAATGTACGAGTAAGGCGATTATCTTGTTCTTGCCACATAAGGTTTGAAATGAAGTAAATTTATACGGAAGTAAAGATACAAAAAAAAGCCGAATCTTGCGATTCGGCTTCTGAAGCAGAGAGAGAGGGATTCGAACCCCCGGACCTGTTACAGTCAACGGTTTTCAAGACCGCCGCATTCGACCACTCTGCCATCTCTCTATATTGTTGGTCACTGCCTTATTGTGATACAAAAGTACGGCGTTTTTTTCTAAATGTCAATAGCGAAACAAATATTTTTACAATATTTTTTGTTTTTTTTTAGCTTAAAGATATATCTAATTGAGTATCAATATTTTACAAATTGATATCTTTTAAAGTTTTTTTCTAAGCACTAAAAACAATGAACTTCCGAAAAAACCTTTTTTGAACAGTTTTTCTTCAAGCTTCACAACTTGATAAAAAAAGTTATTTACAAAATCAGCAGGTACGGTTACGTCTGATTTTATACTTTTCAAGTCGATTAAATTTAGCTTTAATTGGATTTGTTGTACGAGCCTTACTCCCAAAATAAGTGGAGATAACAGCACACTCCAATATGTATGGTAAATAATTTTTAATGGTAGATTTTTTAAAAATTTCTCAAAATCAGAAAGTTTAAAACGTTGATTTCCTCCTACTGCTATATCATGCGTTCCATAGAAAACATTGAAAGCATTATTATTAGTAATAATGATGCCATCTACCTTTAAGATTGATTGAAAAGTATGAAAAATATTCGTAATAGTTGAGTTATCAAATTGATAGACGACATCATCATTTACAATTACATCAAAACTATTGGTGGCAAATTTGTCTTCAAAATTAGTTATGTCAGTTTGTTGAACATCCAAATTCCGTTCTTTACAAAAACTTACAGCATCTTCTGAATAATCAAAGCCTTGTATATTTTCATATCCATGTTTAATTAAAAAACTCATTAATCCCCCAGTCCCACAACCAGCATCTAAAATTTTGATTTGCTTATTTTCATGAAATCTATTCTGAATTTCTTTTAAAACTTTTTCATGCAGAATCCTATACCACCAAAGTTTTTCTTCAGCCTCATACATCATTCTGTATTCGTCGTAGTTAATAAGCATTCTATTTTAAGGTTTGGTTAGGGGTATCGATGAATTTACTTTTCAATATATTGCGGAGTTTCGTTTTGTGATAAAAATGCTTTTGATACGTATTCACCGATAACGCCAAGTGAAGTAAGTTGAACTCCACCAAAGAAAATAAAAATGGCAATTCCCCAATCTGGTATGACTCTAAAAAGATAGAGAAGTATGAGCAGAATTGAAAATACTAAAGAAAGAATCCCCAAAGAAAGAATTATTCGAACTGGTAAAATTGAATACCCAAAAAGGATAGTCATAAATAACGTAATTAATCTTTTAATGGTATAGTTCGACTCACCTTCCATTCGAGCATTATGCTGAACCTGAATTTTTCCTACATTATTTGTTACTCGAAATATGAGTGCATCAATGTATGGATATGGTCCTTTATATTTGATAATTTCTTGTACAACTTCAAAGTTTATTAACTTAAAACTCGATAAGTATAAATCGGCTGGCTTCTGTAAAAGTGAAGTTGTCAGTCGATTAACCAACCAACTCCCAAAGTTTCTAAAAAAATGATGCTTCTTTTCGGCATAGAAACTATACACGACATCAAGATTTTCTACCTGTGCTTTTTCAACCAACTTTATAATTTCAGATGGAGGATTTTGAAAATCATCATCAATGATAACTGCATACTTTCCTTCAACATGATTCAAGCCACACATTACCGCATTGAATTCACCAAAGTTTTTTCTGAGAGAGTAAAATTTGAGATTTGAGTTTTCGGCAGCTAAAATTTTACAAACTTTTTCAGAATCATCTGGGCTTCCATCATTTACCAAAATTATTTCAAAATCGTATTGTCTGAGTTCAGCTTGCAAAGTCTCTACCAGGTGAGCGATGGTCTTTGCTCCTTTATACACTGGTATTACGACCGAAAGTAATTTTGATTTATGGGATATCATTAATGTATAATTGATAACTAAATATAAGTTTAATACTTATTTATTTTTTCAATAATGTAAGTAATCTCTTTTTCGGTTAGAGTAACATTGAGCGGAATACTCACTACCTCTTCATGGATTTTTTCTGCAATGGCAAAAGTACGATTATTCCACTCTCTATATGCCAGTTGTTTATGCGGAGCAATTGGGTAGTGTACGTCCGAACCAATTCCATTTTCAGTAAGATATTTTCTAAACTTTTCACGATTCTCTACCCTAAGCACAAATAAATGCCAAGCATCTTGGTTTACTGTACTGGCAGGTGGCAAAATAACTTTCGGATTATTTATTTCGGATAAATACCTATTTGCATTTTTTTGGCGAATAGAATTATCGGAATCAAGGTGCGGAAATTTAACATTTAGGATTGCAGCTTGTAATTCATCTAAACGACTATTGAGCCCTTGATAATCAAAAACATATTTTTTCCCTGAGCCATAATTCCGTTTTGCTCTTAGCCGTTCGGCCAGAGCATCATCATTTGTAGTAATTGCTCCAGCATCACCCATGGCACCTAAATTCTTTGTTGGGTAAAAACTAAATCCAGCTCCATCTGCCAAATTACCAGCTTTCTTTCCTTGATAAGTTGCACCATGAGATTGAGCGGCATCTTCAAAAACTTTCAATTCGTACCTATGAGCCACTCTTATTATGGCCTCCATATCACAACATTTTCCGTAAAGATGAACAACCAAGATAGCTTTAGTATTTCGAGTAATTTTTTCTTCAATTTTTGCAGGGTCAATCAAATAAGTTTCAATATCTGGCTCAACCAAAATTGGTTTAAAACCAGCCAAGGTAATTGCCAAGATTGTTGCGATGTAAGTATTTGATGGAACTATCACTTCAGAGTCAGGTGGAAATTGTGATGCCTTCAGTAAAAGCACTAAAGCATCAAGCCCGTTGGCAACTCCAATACAGTGTTTCACACCGCAATATTCTGCGAAGTTTTTTTCAAATTTCTTCACCTCTTCACCCAATACAAACCAGCCAGAAGCAACTGCATTTTTTAATGCAGCGTTTATGTCTTTTTCGTAAGGTCGGTTTATCAACTTTAGGTCAAGAAACGGAATATTTTTTATTCCTTTAGTTGATGGTTTGTCAGTTGGTTTCAATATGGCAAAAGTTTTATCGTCCGCAAATACCTTTAAAATCACACCGTTCACAAATTTTTGTATCGGTAGTTTGTGTAAAGTTAATATCAGGGTTTAATAATTCCGTAATGATTTGAGTAAGAACTCCTTCTGATTTTTCGATAAAGCCAAAGATTGTCGGGTCAGTTTCAAAACTCAAATTTACTTCCAATTTTTCTTTTAAATTACGGAATGAATAAATTTTAGCAGTCACCGCATAATTTTCAAACTTTTCACCAGCCAGTACTAACTTTCCATCAAACATTGATTTGGTCACTAAATATTGATAGAGCCAAAGCTGCCTCAGCTTTTCTTTATCAGATTCTACTAATGCCTCCTCTAAAGTTAAATCTTTTGGGGTTTCGAGTTCTTTAGCTACAACTTTACCCGTTTTATAATCTATAACCTTCAACACGTTCCCTTCTCTTTCGATTCGGTCAATACGTCCAGCTATTTTTATTTTTTGTAATTTCCCATGAATTACCTTTTCAAAAATCACTTCAATGAGTTGTTCAGCTTGAACAACCTCCAATGGAAATCTTTGTGAGACTTTTTGATTTTCAAAGAAGTCATTTAGTAATTGTTGTGCTACCTGTTTTAACAAGTAATTCATTCCTGACTCAACTACAAAACCACCAAATTTTTCTTGATAAGCTTCGTCAAGACGCTTTTCTAATTCTCCGATAATTGTCTCAATATTTTCTTCCGAAATTTTTGGCCCAAAATCTTTATCAATTTTCTCAAGAGTATTGTGAATCCAAGTACCAAAAACATCTGCACCAAAATTTTCATCGACTTCTTCCCTCTTCGAAATATTAGCAATTTTATCAAAGTAAAATTGAAGAGAGCATTTCAAATAATTACTAAGCGATGTCGGGTAAATTCCTTTTTCAGCAATTAATTTACTGATGCTCTTCAAAATGTCTTCGCTTTTGAAAATATCAATTTTATTAATTACTTCGGTTTCATTATCCTGTCCAAACTTAATTTTGGGGTACGTTAGTTTGATATTTTTATTTTCCTTAACTAATTCATTTTCAATCTGCAAAATAAAACGACTTTTTTCACTTCCGCCTCCGCCGAGACCTTCGCCATTAGGAATCACATATAAAATATCTACTTCCTTTGCTCTTTGCAATAACCTAAAAAAATGATAAGCCATTACGGCATCTTGGTCTGAATGCACAGGTAGATGGTATTCGATACAGGCATCAAATGGAATTAAAGAATTGATATGTTTTGCCGATGGAATTGTTCCTTCATTTACTGATAAAATGATAACACGCTCAAAATCTAAGCAACGGGTTTCGAGCATACCCATAATTTGAAGATTAGAGATTGGCTCACCACTAAACGGAATTTTCTCTTGCTTGATAAGTTCATATAGAAAATGTTTGAAACTTTTTAAGCTTAATTCACGATTTTGAAATAGTATTTTTTCAAGACGGTGTAATATTGTAAGAAACAAATAGAGATACTCAGTTTCGATGGCATCATTAGAATCTCGGTAAACATTTCGGAGTTCATCTATTAAATCATAAAATGCAAAAAGAGCTTTCTGAGGGTTATCACTCCATCTCGAAAACAGAATCTTAAATATAGGTTCGTTTTCTCCTAAGTCTAACATTTCGTCTTGACTTAGATAAACTTTATTGGTTCTGAGAATTTCAGAAAGTGTTTTCCTAAAAACTGTTCTTTCCTGAGATTTAGCCTTAATTTCGGGAGCATATTTAATTTGTTCGTATCGCCGTATAAAGGGATGATTCAAAACTTTAAAAATATGTCGATGACTAAACTTAGGCATTTTTACAGTTCCACCATCTTTTGTTTTAAACTCAGCAATATTTTGTTGAAGTTCAAAAACTGCGTCAATCAATGTAAACAACATTGAACCACGAAGTGAAACTCCCATTGTAATATTAAAATCAGAGATACGCTCGTTGAGGGAATAAATTACTGGCTGCAACAAGTTTTCATCAGCTAAAACAATAACTGTTGGTATTTCTGGGTTTTCAGTAATAGCTTCAGCATATATATGACCCGCAATCTTAGTTTGGAGTGTTGCATTTTCGACCCCGATGATTCTCATTTGCTTTTCACCTTTGAGTAATTCATCCGTTTGCCAATTCCACTTACCAAACCTTCCACTATTTTTATAAGACCTCAGTAGCATACCAGCCTTGTGGTTATACTCTGAACTCATAAAATAAGTATCGGCATCCCAAAGAGTTTCGGCTCGATTAGTTTTTACGAGGGTTTCAATAATTTTTTCTTCGGAAGCACTTAAGGCATTAAATCCAATAAAATAGTACTTTTCAAAGATAACAGAGTTTTCTTTTTTTTCAATTAAGAGCTGTTTGACTGATTCAGCTAAAATACGATAGGCCATTCCTCGATACGCTAAACCTTTAGTTGTTAAAGATTTTTGCAAATCGGAATATACATTATAGATATTCTCAAAGAGTTTGAAATATTTATCAAGAACTGGAGTGACTTCAAATGCGGGTTTACCACTTTTCAACTGAGCGGGGTTCCATCTTTCCAAGACCTTCGCCTCGCTCATATACTCGAAAATGGATTTTGGATTATCTACTAAATATAAGTCAATCGTATCAAAATCTCGTAGCAGCGTTGGAGCCCACGAAATGAATCTTTCAAATTTTACTTCGGGGTCATATTTTTTAAAAATCTCGTAAAGTTCAAACAGTAAACTCACAGCATCAATTTGATTGACACCCGACATTTGCATCACGAAATCATCAATGGCAAGAATCTCTGGAGCAATGAATGGTACATTAGAAAATTTGGCCAAAGCTTGTTTAAAATAATAAACAGCTCTACGACTCGGTAATACCACACAAATATTTTTTAGTTGTGCGAGTGGATGTTTTTCAAAAATATACTGTGCCGATTGATTGAGAAATGTCATTTTTATGGTATTACTTTTGATTTAGAGTCAAAACTCTCAATCAAAAATACACACTTCGGCTTGAAGTAGCAAATCATTTACTTTTTATCTAAAGCATCTTTATAGGCTTTTAGTACTCGCTCACGAGCAAAAGTATGTTCGACAATCGGTCGAGGATATTCAAAGCTGTTGAGTTCGGGAATCCATTTTTTTATGTACTTCAATTCTGGGTCAAATTTTTGGGTTTGAGAAGTTGGATTGAAAATACGAAAATACGGTGCAGCATCGCAGCCACTACTCGATGCCCATTGCCAACCACCGTTATTAGCTGAAAAATCAAAGTCCATCAATTTTTCAGCAAAATAAGCTTCACCCCAACGCCAATCAATCAATAAATGTTTTATCAAAAAACTCGCAGTAATCATTCTTACTCGGTTGTGCATGAAACCTGTTGCGTTGAGTTCACGCATACCAGCATCCACTATCGGATAACCCGTTTTTCCATCGCACCATTTCTTAAATTCGGCTTGGTTATTTCGCCAAACAATATTATCGTACTCTTTCCTGAATGACTTACCTTCGGCTATATGAGGAAAATGGTAAAGAATATTCATATAGAAATCTCGCCAGATAAGTTCGTTCAACCATTTTTCATTTAAAGCGAAAGCTTTCTGTGTAAGTTTTCTGATACTAACAGTACCGAAACGAAGATGAACACTGAGTCGGCTTGTTCCGAGAATTGATGGAATATCACGAACTTCATCATATTTTTTTATCAACTCTTCACGCAATTCTTTTTTCGGAAAAACGCTTCCTGTTTCATTGAAGCCAATTTCATTTAAAGTTGGCAAATTATAAAGGCTTGACTTCTGGAAATTACCAAAATATTTTTCAGTCGGATAAGATTTCAGATAAAATTCATTGAGTCGTTCTTTCCATTTTCTACTATACGGTGTAAAAACAGTATAGGGTGTACCTGCCCCACTCAAAACTTCATTTTTCTCAAAAATCGTTTGGTCTTTAAAAGTATAAAAAGCTATACCATTTGCATTCAGCAATTCTCCTATCTGTTTGTCTCGCTCAATTGCATATTTTTCGTAATCATGATTAGTATAAACCTCTGCAATATCAAAATCTGAAATCAAACTTTTCCAAATTTCAATGGGACTGCCATATTTTACTAACAATGACGAACCAAAAGATACAAGTTGTTCTTGGATTTCAGTGAGAGCCTTATGGATAAATTCTACTCGCTGGTCTTTTTTATTTTCAAGTTTATCTAAGATATTTTTATCGAAAATAAAAATTGGCAAAACCTTAT
>JALQYE010000061.1:560-22425 GCA_023254245.1 Emticicia sp. | reverse complement strand
CGCTAGAAACGCAGACCTTGAGGCTGGCTATGCCAAGGGTAAAGAAATCTTTTACGATGATCCCGATATGCAGATGCTTAGAAAGCGTCGAGAGGACTTGTCTAAGGGTTATTCTGGTCAAGAGCTTGGAGCTATGAGGGCTTTAGCTCAAAGAGAGACCGAGGGGGCTCGTCAGTCTGGACTTAAAAAGGTTCAAGGCAATATTGCAAGGGCTGGCGTTGGTGGGGCCAGGGGTGCTGCAATTCAGGCCGCTGCTGATAAGGGATTTTTAGCTAATAAAGCGGATCTAGAAAGAAAGATGACTCTCGATAATGCCAATATGGTCAGACAAGGAACTAAAGACCTACAAGATTACATATTCTCTCAAAAATATGGTCAACTTGGCACGGGTATCGGTTATGGCCAGCTCGGTGTTAGTGATAGGTCTGCTGATGCTCAGGCAAGAATTGCCAATACTCAAAGAGATAAAAATATTTTTGAGCAATTGGCTGAATATACACCCGCAAAATTTTTAGGATTATACTAGGGAGATAAAATGGCTCGTAAAATCAGCCTTGATGGGCTAAACCAGATCAATAATATTCTAAGCGGTGGAATGAGACAGCCAGCCTCTTTACGGGATGAGCAGCCATTAGCTGAGTCTGTTTCTCAGCCTAAAGAAGCAGGTGTGTCATTTCATTCTTTGTGTAATGAAGTGGTTTATTTGGTATAATTTCATTGTTATTGTGAGAACAACCAGTTATAAAAATCAGCTTAAATAATAGGTATGAAGGTATATTTTCCCTACATTAATTAAAATATCTATAAAAAGGCTTGAATCTTCTTATCTATTATTTTGAAAATTAACTAAAGAGCATTGTTTGAGAAATTTATGTTTAATTTTAAATAGAGAATCATTTTTTAAATGAAAGTATTAATTTTAAAAAATTTTAAACAAATCTATATTAATTATTTAATATCCAATCGTCCCTAATCAACCCAACTTGAACCTTTTAAAGTTAAATCCATAGCTCATTTATGAAAAACAATTTTTTATTTTTTCTCCTATTTTCTTTTAGTAAAATATATTCACAATCGGTCACTATTATCCCATCTGGAAATGCAGCTCAAATAGAAGCTAAAAGTAATAATTCGGGGACGCTAATTCAAAGAATGACTTCTCAAGAAAGACTATCCATAACAAATCCACAAGTTGGATTATTGACCTATGATACTGAGAAAGGGGCTTTATTCTTATTTGATGGTCAAAAATGGTTACCCTTAGCCTTTGCGAATCCTAATAATATCAATACCGTCGAAAAGACATCACAAGTTAACTCGAGAGGTGTCTATTTTGGAACCAAAGTAGCTATGGAGAATGACTATGCAATCATTTCAACGCCAGCCAACCAATTTGTTACTGGCTCAGTTTATATTTTTAAAAGAGACTCTGAGAACGGATGGCAAGAAATCCAAAGATTGTATCCGAATGATGGTGGAAAGATAGCGAGTGATATAGCTATCTCAGGTGATTACATATTTGTAGGTTCAAGTGTCATAAACAATCAAAACAGTTTCGTTTATGTATTTAAGAAAGAAAACGAAAATAGTTGGATTCAATATCAAAAACTGTCAGCTCGCGGAATTAGACAAGAGACCGATTTATTTGGCTCAAGTATTGATATTGACGGAAATTATGCTGTTATTGGGTCTTACAGTGAAGGAGTTGTTTATATCTATAAATTAATTAATGAGACTTGGAGTCAAGTTTCTCGAATTAATGGGGATAATAGTGGTGCTTGGTTTGGTTATTCGGTAGCTATCGATGGTCAAAATATTGCCGTTGGTGCTATATTTGAAAATGGTACAAGAGGAGCAGTGTATATATTTAGAAAATATGATGATACTTTTTGGTATTCGATAAAAAAAATAGATGGTTTTCAGGAAAGAGAGCAATTTGGATGGACATTAACTATGTCTGCAAATAAATTAGCGATTGGCTCTCCTTATTACAATTTTTTCTTAGAAGGTAAAGAGTATATTGCGAACGGAAGAGTATATATTTATTCAACTAATACTGGTAGTTGGAATTTTGAGGGACAATATGACTCTCCCACTCAACAAGCATATCAGAATTTTGGCTTCAGCGTAGCTATGAATGGACAAAAAGTAATAATTGGAGCACCTAATTTTACTGAAGAATATTACCAGCAAGGCAGAGTATATTTATATGAATGGAGCATTCCTTCCAATTTAGGTAGTGGGTTTAGTTACATAGGAAGGATTACCGAAAACAATCAAAATCAAGATAGTTACACTGGTAAATCAGTTGCCATTTCGAATCAATATTTTATAATTGGTTCGCCTGGATATAAAGTTGGTACTGGAAAGGTATTATTTGGAAATACGCAATGATTTAAAGAAAAATCACTTTAATACATCTTTATAAACAGAAAATAACTCTTCGTGTGTCATGCCTGCCTTTGTGCGAGTATCATAAAGAATTCTGATGTAATTCTTATCCACATCAGTATAATCGGTTGGGTTATATTCTAAATCAATCGTATCCCACATAATGGAGCGTTTGGTAGGTACATGCGAAAAGCCAATCGCATGTCCAATCTCGTGGCGAGTTACTAATCGGCGGTCAAGCATCGGGAAAACACTCGTTACCCAAATTACAACCTTTTCAAGTTCGTTTTTTGAACTCGAAATCGACATAAAAGCAGTTCCGCCAACTTGTAATTCGCCTTGTAAACTTAATTTATACTTCGCTTCAAATTCAGTATCTCGTCCAGAAAAAATCTTTATATTAGCCTTCGATTCATCGGTAGTTTTAATAAATCTCGTCGATTGACTATATTGATTAATCTGGTTAAAAACACTGTCTGAAATCGCCACGAGGCTACTTGTTCCTGTTCCTTCTACATCAAACCAATAATATACCTCACTTTGAGGCCATTTTTGTATCTTGCCTCTACTACCCCCCAGCCCAGCACTCTTAAAGGTATTAAACACAAACTGTCCATCAACTGTGCTTGGCTCCCATGTTGTATCTACGGGAGTTGGGGTTTCTGTTTTACTACATGCCAAGACAAAAACTAAACATATAGCAATAAGAATACGTGCATACATAACATAATAGGTTTTTATGAAAGTAAACGTAAAAACTCGGAAAATGTGTGTAGGTCTTACACAAATTTAATCTTCTTTGCCCAGAATTTTCTCCCAAAGTTTTCCATAATCAAACTCGTCTTTAGGCCACATATCTGAATTGAAAGATTTCGCTTTCTGAACAGTCCCATTTTGCAGTACAACACGCTTTTTGATTACTTTCTCCAAGTTTTCTTTCACTTTGATACCCGCACGTCCGTAATGGTTCTTTGTGAAAGAATTTTCTAATCGTGCAAGAATCTTATTTTCGTCAAATTCTAAAGGCTGGTCAGTACCGATAATCATAAAACCATCAATTTCATAGATATACGGAAAAACCTCCGCAAAACCATTTCTGATTCGGCCAGTAGCTCCCCATGTAATGGCCAATCCACCCTTTTTTAGTCTTGATTTCAATAATTTAAAATATTCTACCGAATACAGATTACCAGAATAAGAAGATTTCGGACGCAAAGCATCAGCTTCCAGAATATCATAAAGCTTCGGATTTTGATGCAAATAGTATCTACCATCTTGTAAAATAACATTCACTCGTTTATCATTCATGATATACAAGGCAGTACTATCATTTGTTCGTCTAACATATTCTTTTACGGCCTCGGGCTGATTGACAATTACCTCAAAACAATCCAAAGATTTTGTTTCGGAACGTCCACCCGCATTGTAGAGCGTACAAGCCGAGCCAAGCCCAACAATACCAATATCAACAGGATTGGGATGAATCAATGCTGGAACTGCCCCCAATGTAAAGTGTGTGATATCGCTTTTAAAGGGAAACATACTTTGTCCTAAACCATTGACATAGACATAAGATTCTGTACCAAGAGTTTTAATAAACGACAATGCAGTTTCGTCTTCTTTTACGATAAAGGCTTTTTCATCGGCCATCCCACTGAGTTTCATCCAAAGTTTTTCATTATTCGGTAATAACACAATGACCAAAATCAGTGATGCTCCCATGAAAATTCTCGATAATAAACTATTAAATTTATTACGATGCAATGCCACCACATATACCAAACCAATAAGACTTACCAACTTAATAGTCAGTGCAGTACCGAGTTGATTAAAACCGATAAGTGTTACAAACCATGCTCCAATTGTAGAGCCAACGATATTTACAAACTGCAACCAACCCACTTTCCTGCCCACTTCATCGAATTTATCTTGAATGATGAGTTGTGAAAGTGTAAAACTGAAACCCATAATAAATGTTGGAACTGCCATTAGAAAAAATGGTATCACAAACATTGTTGAAATGGCAATTTTTGGAGCAAAAGACGTTTCGTAACTTTGGAAATACTCAAACAAAAACGAAAATACCGAAACATCAGAAACTGCCCATTGTAAAATCAAAATTGCTCCAATCGAGTAGATATATAATAAGTATTGGGTATTTAAGAACAACTGCAAGCGATTTTTTTGCAATCTCTTAGCCATTTTTACGCCCGTATAAGTTCCTATTGCCATCATTGCCAAATAGATTGTCAAGATAATCGAAAAAGTCAAAGCAATAGATTTCATCATGGTTTCTATCATCCTAAACCAGATAATCTCAAAACAAATTGCCATGAAACCCGATGCCGTATATTGAAGTATCCAGTAAATGAAGTTTTTATTCCAAGTAAAACTATTCTCTGATTCAACGGCTTGAGTTGGCACCTCTGTTGCTTCTTGATTTTGGAAGTAGTAGATAACTCCAGCCGTTATGGCACACAAGAAGTTAAACGATGCTCCCAAACGCACCGCATTTTCAAAGCCAATCACACGAATCAAAATAAATGTTGTAATAAATGTTCCTGCTGCTGCTCCGAGGGTATTTGTAAAATACAATAGACTGATATAACTAGCCTGATTTTCGGCATTTTTCTGTTCAAATGCTTTGGATAACAAAGGCAACGAAAGCCCCATCAAAAATGTGGGAAAAAGCAAAATCAAGAATAACGTCAGATAAGTCTGAAAAGGCGAACCTCCAGAAAGTATATTAGATTGATAGAGCCAATCATAAATGATTGATTTGCTAACCAATGCGAAGATTCCGATACCTAACTCAGCTAAGACAAAGAATAATATCGGTTTATTTTTTCCTACTTTATCGGCAATCTGCCCACCCGCTAAATAACCTAAACCTAAACCAGCCATAAAAGCCGATACAATGAGACTAATACTAACGGAGCTAATACCCGTATAAAATACCAGCCAACGCTGCCATATTACTTGATAAATAAGAGCCGCAAAACCTGAGAAAAAGAAAATGAATAATAATGAAAACGAACGATATTTCTGAGAAGTAGTTGATTGAAGCATTATATAGGTTAGGCTTAGGTACAAAAATTTATATAATAGTATTTAATTTTTCCACTTGATATTACAGCCCATACTCGGAAACTGTATTTCTGAAATCATTTGATTGGCCAAAATAGCGTCTAACGCCCCTCGCAAATCTTTTCCAGTAACTGGTTTTGGATTTTCGACCCTTGGTCGAGACTCGTCTAAGCGTCCACGATAACGAAGTTTCTTGTCACCATCAAAAATATAAAAATCAGGCGTACAAGCAGCATCGTAAGCACGAGCTACCTCTTGGGTTTCGTCGTAAAGGTACGGGAACGTAAAACCATTCTCTCGGGCAAATACTTTCATGGCTTCGGGACCATCTTGCGGATATTTTTCAACATCGTTTGAGCTAATTGCTACAAGTTTGACACCTTTGGGTTGATAATCGTGGGCTAAACGTACTAACTCATCTTTTACATGAATTACGTACGGACAGTGATTGCAGATAAACATCACAATTGTGGCTTTATCAGAGAATAATTCATTAACCAACAAAACTTTATCAGATACAGTATCTATCAAACTAAAATCGGGTGCGATTGTCCCGATGGGTAACATATTCGATTCGGTAAGTGCCATTAAATACAATTTTATTCAAAGTAACCGCAATTTAATTAAATTTTAACTTTAAAAATGAGGGAATTTAGAATTAAAATTGTCTAAACGTATATGAAATGCAACCTTTTAGCGTTTTCAAGCATCTACAATAAAAAAATGTTAGAATTATGAAAAATCAATCAAAATTTCACGTGCTGACGTTAGTTGGAGTCTTTGCTTTTTTGGCTCTCAGTCTGTCGAGTTGTTTTTATAGTGGTTATGGCTATCGTGACCGTTATTATTCACGACCATATTATGGTTATAGACCGTATGTAAGACCACAAGTGCGTGTATATACTGCTCCGCCAAGAAGATATTATTATGATAATCATAGAAATTACAGTCGCAGTTATGGCAACCAAAGTCGTGGTTATCGGGGCGATAATAACAGAAGTAGCCGCAGTCAAGGTCGCAGATAAAATAAAAAATGCCTTCTCTTAATGGGAAGGCATTTTTTGTAAGCATATATTATTTACAAATGACTAATGTTCAATCACTGCCAATCAAATTCATATTTAGTATTCTTATAATTTTTCAACTCCATTGTAGCTCCACCAACCGAGAAATCAACTTCAATTTTTATTGGCACCCGATTTTTATCATCAGAAACCCAAATTCTAATAGCATCTTCTCCTTCAAACATACTATTTTTTGGTAAAATCGGATTCAGTTTAATTACATTGATTTTGCCATATTTCGTACGCACCACCCCTTTTCCATTATATTTCACTCGCATGTTGTAAATTTCATCATCAAAAAACATATTTGATGAAACTGTTTCTCCAATCTTTACTTTTGTAAAATCAATCGTCCTCAGAAAGTAATAACCCGAAACCACATCATGCACATTATCTGGTAGTTTAAAATTTTTACGTTCTTTATTTTGTTCCCGCACGGCTGCATTAGCCAAGTGGTCAAAAGTAATGGTCTGTTCTTTTCTATAATTATTTTCTTGCAAATCCATCAAGAATTTTTGTGGCAAAATGGCCGCAGTATCCAAATACGAACGATACGTATTACGAATATGAAAAAGGTCAGTAAGCCCAGTAGTCCGACCAAAGATATTTACTCTGTAACACGGACGATTATTGACTGAATAAATCTGTGGACTTACATCAACAGTAGCTTCTCCCACACTCAAAAAACCGTATTTAACTTTGTATTCAAAATATTCGCCCGCCTTAAACGCATGATTCGGCAAATAGCGATAGCTATCTCCCACTACAAACGAACTCATAGTGACAATGATACATAAAAATAAGATTTTTTTTAGAAAACCCATTTTAGTTTAGAATTTTGAAGGATGCTATTATTTAGAAAACAATACTACTCGGATATTTTTGCTTCAAATAGGTTAAGTAATTATTAAAGTTTCCTTTGTACTCTTTAACAAATTCGTTATTAAACTGGTTCTGTTTGCTTTGATAAGTCAGATACCCAATAAAATACGCATTGTTAGGCAAATTATTGTCGTTTAAAGCCCATTTCTTGCGGCTAATTAATCGTTTCTGAAATTCTCCAGCCAAAAGCGTATCGCTCTTATTGATAATCGTACTTATCATTGCTATCTTCTGACGTTTCTTTTCTTGAATCGTCATTTGCTTATCAAAATTCTTATACAAACTATCCAGTTTCTTGGCTCCTCTCAATAAATGCTGACTATAAGCATCATTGTATTTTTTTGAGAATTGATATCGCTCCAATTCTTTTGAGTTTTTACCATATTTACTTTCCAGAAAACGTATAGCTCCGTAATCTCCCACAAAATCTGCCAGGTTTTCGTTAAACTCCAAATTGTTTTTTACAAAAAGCGTACCGTGCGTTAGTTCATGAATTATCAGTGCAGCCAAACGCCCCTCCGATTTTTCAAGCATAGAGCTTAAAATCGGGTCTTTCAAGTAACCAAGCGTACTCCAAGCCGATACTTCATTGAGTTGCGTATCAAAGCCTTGCTTTTTTAGTTCGTTGAGTTCAGCGTCGGCAATGGCTTTTTCAAAATGGCCTTTGTAGCTAAACGTTCCTACAATCGGGAAATCCCATTTTCTGGCTTTCAGTTCAAATGGCTCGCAGGCAGTAATTACCCATAAGATTGGCTTCTGATGTTGGTCGTAGAAAGTAGTATAATTATCCGATGGATTCAGTCCCAACGAATCTACTGCAAAGCGTTTTATATCTACTATTAATAAAATTCGTTTTTTTAGTGAATCAGGAAAAGATTTATCGGCCAATACTTCACTGACAGGACGAGTATTAGCTATAATTTGAAGTTGCCCCTTCGCTTGTCGATAAGCATAAACACTCGAATCGAGATTAAAGGCAATGAAAAGTATCAACGCCACCAACAAACCCCAAAAAGAGTATTTGATTATTTTAATTAGCTTTCTTTTCATCTTCCAATAGCAATGATTTTGTAAATAACGTATAAAAACGAAAAAAGGATTTCAATTTCTTGAAATCCTTTTTTTGAGAGCCCCCAGCCGGGATCAAACCAGCGACCTACTGATTACAAGTCAGTTGCTCTATCAGCTGAGCTATGGAGGCAATTTACTATAAAAGAAATTAGAATTGTGTTCGTCTCTCTGTTATTGTGGTGCAAAATTAGTGTGATATTAAATATTACGCAAGTGTTTTATAAACTTTTTTTAGGCTTTTTGCACAAGTTTGAGGTAAGTATTTGGAAGTCAGCTATTTAAAAGTAAAAAAAAATAGAGGCACCTGCGGATACCTCTATTTTTTGGATAAATTATTCGCCAGCGGCGATGATAATTTTTAATTTTTGTTTCAATTCAGCAAGTTCTTTTTCCGCTCCTTTTATCTTAGTTTCATATTCAGCACGAACAGAAGCTGCATTTTTAGAACGAGCAAAGAACTCAATGTTATTTTGCCACAAATGAATATCGTCTTCGATGGCTTTCATTTTACGACGAATGTCATTTTCTTTTTTATCCAACTCTTTCGAGCCGCCTTTATCCCCTTTGGTTACCACCTCAACTTCGTTTTGGAGTACCATTTTCTCTTTCTCTGCACCGCTTATACCTGTGCTACCTTTCACGAATGAATTGATGGCATCAACAAATCGGCGTTGGATATTTTGCATTTCTTTGCGAGGCACAAAACCAATAGCGTTATATTGAGCTTTAAATTCAGAAAGCTTACCAAGTTGTGTATCTCCACTTTTTGCTAATGCTTCTATTTCTTCACAAATAGCAATTTTTTGCTTCAAATTTTCTTCGTATTCTAACTCGATGGCGTTGCCTTTGGCACGTTTTCCATTGAAAAACTCATCACAAGCTTTTTTGAATCGCTCGTAAATTTTATCTTTCATTTTTTCTGGAACATGGCCGATGGTTTTCCAAGTTTTTTGAAGTTCAACCACTTTATCAGTAAAAGATGCCGAATAATCTTCTGAAGCTACCAAAGTTTCAACCTGCTCACAAAGAGCAATTTTTGCTTTGAGATTTTCTTCTCTTTGAGCTTCTAATTTAGCAAAGAAATCGCCTTTATTACGGAAGAAAGTTTTCAATAAGCCCCAGAAATCACGGCTAATGTCTTTACCTTTTTCTTTTGGCATTGCACCTTTAATCGCATTCCATTGGTCTTGAATAGCCATTACCTCTTTGGTTTTGGCGTTCCATTCGTTGATACTATCGGTATTAAACTCAATGTATGGTTTAAGATTTTCTACCAAACGAAGTTTTGCAGCGTAGATTTCTTCTTGTAACTGATTTGTTTGGGCCGATTGCTCACGACGTTTGTTGTGAATAATGTCAAAGGCGGCTTTCAAACGCTTCCAAAGTTCATCTTGAGCTTCACGAGCAGCTGGGCCAATATGTTTGTATTCTTCCAACAAATCGTTTGCTTGACGAAGCGTTGTATTACTCAAACCACCTTCTTCGATTCCTTGAGCGATTGCTTCGATTTTAACAACGATATCAGCCTTAGCCGTAAAGTTTTTCTTGCGGTCGAGGTCTTTCAGTTCGTTTTGGATATGACGAATGCTAAAATATCTGTCAACCAATGCATTGTAAGCCGACCAAAGTGTAGTATTGTGCGGAGAATTTACATTGCCTGCATTTTTCCAATCTTCCTGAATTTTCTTAAATTCTTGCCAGTTACTTTTTGTACCACCTTTTTCTTCTTCGTCAACAACTTCACGGAGGCGTTGTAGTAATTGGGTTTTACGCTCGAAATAATCTTCTTTCAAACGTTCAATTTTTTGGAAGAATGAATTTTTAGCGTCTCTGATTTGGGCATTCAACGACTCGAAACGAACAACATAATTATCGTTTTTGTATTCAAAGCCTTCGTTGTTACCATTATCAGTAATATATTTTTTCAAAGCCTCGGCTTTATCACGAGCTTTTAAGTCATCAAAAATTGGCTTGATTTCACGCATCACTACATCAGCGTTTTTCACATCTGATACGCTCACGCCTTCAGCCTTGATTGAAGCTAAAAGTTTTTCGCCGAGGTCAACAAAATCTTTTTTAGTGAAGTTACTGTAATCAACTTCTTCTTGAGGAGCTACCTCTTCGATTGGCTCAATAGCCAATTCTGCTTCGTTGGCCAATGGCTCAATCGAAGCAATTATATCTTCGCTATGAGCAACTGCTATTGGCTCTTCTACTGGAGCAGATGCTTCGGTTGCTGGGTTTTCTTCAATGGTACTTTCTACTACTTCCGTTACTTCCGACGCCACACTTTCTACCTTTGCAACAGTCTCATTGGCCACTTCAGTAGTTGGCTCAACTGTTTCGGTTGCTGTATTCTCAACGGTGTTTACTGTTTCTTCAACCGCATTTTCGGTTGCGTTTTCGATTGTGTCTTTTTGCTCGTTCATATTATCTTTGGCTGTTTCCAAAATTGTTTTACTATCTACATTTTCAGTAGAATTTTCTACTGTTGCCGAAGGGATTTCTTCGTTGGCAGTAGCATCCGTGGCATTCTCTGTCAAATCCAATTCTTTATTGGTCATTTTCGAATGTTCTAAAAAGTTCTCATTAGATTTGCAAATGTAATAAATTTATAGAGGAATTACGGCAGATTTAAAAAACTTCATTCCTTGTATATATGTTATATACGAATAAAAACTTAAAAACGTTGCAAACTAATGAATAAAACAGATGTTGCTGCCCTTAGGCAATCATATACTCGAAACGAACTGTTAGAAGAAAATGTTTTAAAGAATCCGATTAAACAATTTGAGAAATGGTTTACGGAAGCTTTGAATGCCCAAATTTTAGAACCCAATGCCATGACACTCTCGACGGTTTCGGCGGGAAAACCACATGCAAGGATTGTTTTATTGAAAGGTTTCGACGAAAACGGCTTTACTTTCTACACAAACTATAAAAGTAATAAAGGAAATGAAATTGCCGAAACGCCTTTTGCATCGTTGACTTTTTTTTGGGGAGATTTGGAGCGTCAGATAAGAATTGAAGGAAACATTGAGAAAGTAAGTGGCGAAGAATCAGATGAGTATTATCACTCACGTCCTCGTGGTAGTCAGATTGGAGCTTGGGTGTCGAACCAAAGTTCGGTTATTGAAAGCAGAGAGGTTATCGAACAACGCCTGAGTGAATTAGAAAATGAGTTTAAAGACCTGGAAGTTATTCCAAGACCTGCTCATTGGGGTGGTTATTGTGTAAACCCCGAAAGAATTGAGTTTTGGCAAGGTCGCCCGAATCGTTTACACGACCGAATTTTGTTTAAAAAAGTTGATGGCGATTGGAAAATTGAAAGACTTTCTCCGTAGATTTAATGATTGGATGCGTCAATGATAGAATGAGCGACTCTGATACTCTTCAATTCAGTCATTCACTAAGTCTATCATTAAAAATTGTATTTATTCAACCTAACAAACTATAAGTTATGCGTTACGACTTCATTATTATAGGAGCTGGTTCGGCGGGCTGTGTGTTGGCCAATCGGCTTTCGGAAAACCCAAACCACAAGGTACTATTATTGGAAGCTGGTGGACCCGACAAAAAAATGGAAATCCACATTCCAGCAGGCTATGCCAAACTCTTTAAATCTGAAGTCGATTGGGGGTTTAATACCGAACCCCAAAAGAACGTATTGAACAGACGAATTTATTTACCACGTGGCCGAACGTTGGGCGGAAGCAGCTCAACCAACGCAATGGCCTATGTGCGTGGAAATAAGGAAGATTATAATGATTGGGCAAAATTGGGGAATAAAGGTTGGGGATATGATGATGTGTTGCCGTATTTCAAAAAGTCAGAAGCCAATGAGCAGATTTCAAATGCGTATCATGGCACAGATGGATTGCTCAATGTAACATACGCTACGAGGTTTGATACTCCTTTTTCGGATGCCTTTGTGGCTGCTTGCGATGAATCGGGCATTAAACGCAACGATGATTATAATGGTGAAAAGCAAGAAGGGGCAAGTCGCTTGCAGTTTACGATTAAAGATGCCAAAAGATATAGTGCTGCAGCAGCTTTTTTAAAGCCTGTAATGCACCGAAAAAATCTGACGGTTCAGACCAATGCTCCAGTAAAGCAAATTTTGATTGAGAATGATAAGGCGGTTGGTGTAGAATATTTTGTCGGTAAAAACAATACTGATAAAGCATTTGCTAATAAAGAAGTCATTTTATCGGCAGGTGCGTTTGCTTCTCCTCAAATTTTGATGCTTTCGGGTGTGGGCGATGCCGACGAGTTGAAGAAACATAATATTATATGTAAGAAAAATCTTTCGGGCGTAGGTAAAAATTTACAAGACCATTTGTTTTCGGGCGTAAGTTGTTTGTCGAATCAAGAGTTTGGGCAGAATCATCATCTAAAACCTTTCAATCAACTGAAGGGATTGATGAAATATGTCTTTACAAAAAAAGGCGTTTTTACGATTAGCCCACTCGAATCGGCTGCATTTTGGATGACCGATGATAGCCCCGACCGAGTGAATTATCAGTTTCATTTTGCTTCGTTGCAAGTTGGCGAAGGCTACGATTATGATTTTTATGATATGAAAACGTTTCCATATACCGACGGATTTACTATTTTACCGACGCTTTTACGTCCAGAAAGTAGAGGTTATGTAGGGCTGGGAAGCAATCATTCAATGGATGCCCCGATTATTCAGCCTAACTTTTTAGAAGCTGAGCAAGACCAACTTACCCTACTGAAAGCAGCCAAAAAAGCCATTGAGGTAATTCAGGCTTCGGCATTTGATAAATATCGAAAAAGACAAATTACTCCGCCCGATATGAGTTCGGATGATTCGATTATGCTTCACCTCAAAAAGCAACTTGAAACCGTGTATCACCCAGTTGGCACTTGCAAGATGGGCAACGATGAAATGGCAGTAGTCGATGACCAGCTTAGAGTAAAAGGTATTGAGGGTTTACGAGTAATTGATGCTTCAATTATGCCAACCATTGTTTCGGGTAATACAAATGCACCCGTTTATATGATTGCTGAGAAAGGAGCAGAGAAGATACTTAATTCACTTTAAACTATCAATTTATAACATCATAAAAAGGCTTTGTGTTATAACACAAAGCCTTTTTGTTTTCCCCACATTTTTTGTGCCAAACTTTCAAAAACTATAAAAAAAATTATATAGCGGTATCATCTGAGATTTTTTTTGTTTTTTTTTATTTTCCTAATATGCAGGCATTCGGGCATAAATTGACTCCCTTACCCCTTCTTTTAGTAAACGTATATCAATTGTAACGCACGTTTATACGTCACACTAAGATAAAAAAAACAACTTATTGCGAAGTTTCATGATTATAATTTCAATCATAAGGCATAGAAATTGTGTAACTAAAAATAGAATTTAAATTATTTCACCATAAAATTCATACGCTTATGAGAAGTGTTGTATGTTTAATCCTAACATGTTTATGTTTGGCGAGTTTCCAGGGTTTTGCACAAAACCAAACTATTGAAAATAATAAGATTTGTATGGACCCAATAGCAGGCCGTGGTGCTTACATTGGTAGTGTTTCAGGTGGTGGAGTTTGTTTGTTGTGTGGAACAGCAAATGCCTCTAACATTATAGATGGAGACCAAAGCAATTATGCGGTGGCTACGCTACCTGTGAGCTTGGTTAATAATACTCCAATTATTATTATAAAAGATTCGCTCCAATATTATCCAGGTGGCAATGAAGCAGGTTTTATTATCGGACCAGATGGAGGCCTACTCAATGCAAGTATTTTAAATAATTTAAAAGTTGAAACTTATCGAAATGGTGTTTTGAAAGAAACAGGCACTTTTAGCGGAGGTGGTTCACTTTTATCTTTATCTGTTTTACAGGGAAGTTCTGATGGAAAACAGGTTTTGAGTTTCGTAACAACACAAGATTTTGACGAGGTTCGCTTAGTATCAAATGGAACAATCAGTGCTTTAACATCAATCCGTGTCTATGGTGCATTTGAAGGACCAGCTAATTGTGCTAAAGATTGCGTAAATGCTCTCACTGGTGCCGAGGTAACTGGGAATGCCGTGATTGGTTCGTCGGGCGTATGTTTGTTAAGTTCAGTAAGTAACATTGCCAACGTGACGGGCGACACAACTTTAGCAGCAAATGTAACAACAGCTGTTGGTTTAGGTTGTACAAAATCAATCGAAGTAACGGCAACTTCTACTTATGCAGCTGGTACTTTTGCTGGTTTTTTACTCAAGAATAACTCTGGGCTATTAGATTTAACACTATTAGGTGGTATATCGATACAACTATATAACGGTACAACCTTGGTACAAAATGTAAGTAGTGCTTCTTTACTAACAGCAGTAGCCCTTGGAGGAGCCAATCCAGCTTATCAAATTGGAGTAAAAGCCATTGGAGCATTCAATAAAATCAGAATAACTTTTACAAGTTTAGCTACGGTTGGTGCATCGTATGATGTCTATTATGCGTATGTAAAGCAAGATGCTGATGGAGACGGTGTGCCAGATTGTATGGATAAATGCTCTGGTAATGATTTATTAGATAGTGATGGTGATGGAACGCCAGATGCTTGTGATTCGAACTTGATTGATATTTCATTGACTAAATCAGTAAGTAATTCAACTCCAGCATTGGGTGCGAATGTGAATTTCGTAATTACAGCAACAAGAGATATTACTACATTAAATGCAACTGGATTAAAAGTAAAAGATTTACTACCTGCAGGATTTACGTATGTTTCACACTCAGCTGCTACAGGAACAAACTATAATCCAACAACAGGTATTTGGAATATTGGAAGTGCTTTAGGTGGAACAACTAATGTTCTATCATTACAATTAACTGCCAAGGTTGATTCAGTTGGTGTAATTAGTAATATCGCTGAAATAGTTTCTGCCTTTGAAACCGACACGGATTCTCCTTACAATAATGGTGCAACTACCGAAGATGATATTGCCAGTGCCTGTGTGAGTGTTCCGATTCAAATCTGTCAGGGTCAATCACTCGTATTAACAGCTCCAGGCTCAGCACCGAGTTATCAATGGTACAAAGATAATGTATTAATTTCGGGAGCCACCAGTGCTACCCTCACTGTAACTGAAAGTGGTAGTTACTCTGTAAACTTTACGGCATCATCTGGCTGTTTAACTGGTAATTGCTGCCCTGTAATAGTAAATGTAAACCCATTACCAACTGTTAGTGCTGGAACTGATGTAGCAATATGTGGAAGCACCCCTACAACATTGACTGCCACTGGTACTGGAACATTACTATGGAGTACTGGTGCCACTACCGCTTCAATTACGGTTAATCCAACATTTACCACTGTCTATACCGTGACAGCTACAAGTGCAGCTGGTTGTGTAAGTACAAGCTCAGTGACTGTAACTGTAAAACCTGCTCCATTGTCAGCTAATGCCGTAACTTTCTGTAGCAATGCAGGAACTCCAAGCACATCAGCTGATGATACGTTTACCATTGTATTAAACCCTTCTGGAGGAAGCGGTACTACCTATACAGTACTATTAAATGGGGTATCAACTGGTGTAACTTACGATTACAATGCAACAACCCCTCCAAGCATTTCAGCAGGCTTGATTAGTGGAGGTGTAAGGACTCTGAAGATTATTGATGCAAATGGATGTGAACTCACAACAACCGTAACACCTCCTGCAAGTTGTTCGGTTTGTCCACCAAAAATTTGTGTGCCAATAACAATCGTAAAACAGTAAATATTCAATAGCAAAGCAATATATTTAAAAGCTGGGTGAACTTCACCCAGCTTTTTTTAATCTTCCCTACCCTCTTTACGATTCGCATCAGCCATTCTCACGATTTTCGGTGTGAACTTCGCTAAAACTTTTACTAAATCAGTTTGTGCCGAAATTACCTCGTTTATGTCTTTATAGACCATTGGGGCTTCGTCTAAATCTCCACCAATAAGTTCGATTCCGTGTTCATTCAGAATTTTATTCATCGAATTTTTTGTAACCGAATTAAAGGCTGCTGTACGACTCATCAAACGACCTGCACCATGTGATGCTGAGTTTATCGAATCAGTATTACCTAAACCACGTACCACAAATCCTGGGGCGGTCATTGAGCCTGGAATAATTCCTAAATCGTTAGCACCAGCGGGCGTTGCACCTTTACGGTGAACCAAAACTTCTTTTCCATTAAATTGTTCTTTCCATGCAAAATTATGGTGATTTTCAACCATTAAAAGTGGCTTTTCAGAAATTGCCTTCGCAATTTTTGCATGAATTTCGTGGTGATTTGCAGAAGCGTAATCTCCTGCAAGATTCATCGCAATCCAGTATTCCTGCCCTTCTTCGGTGTTTAAATCGAGCCACGCCAAATGAGCTGCTTGCTTGGGTAAAACTGTTTTTTGCATCGCAATTTTTGAATAATACCCCGCAACTGCTCCGCCAAACCCGCGTGAACCTGAGTGCGATAGTAAAGCCAAATATGTACCCGCTGGTAAATTGAGTAAATCATCTTGTTCGGCTACTTCCAACAAACCCCATTCAACAAAGTGATTGCCAGTTCCCGAAGTTCCGAGTTGGCGATAGGCTTTGTCTTTCAAATCACGGATAATCTTGGTGGCTGTCCATTCAGGTTTATCCATCACCGATGTGTCTGACTTTCTGGCAGTTTCTCCACCCATACCAAATTTGGTATTTTCAAGTAAAGTTCGCTTCAAAAGATGAGGCTCACGCTTAAAAATATCGGCCGAAATATCAAAAACTGATAAGCACATTCGGCAAGCAATATCAACCCCAACAGCATACGGTATGATTTTGTCGGCTTCGGTAGCTAACACGCCACCGATAGGCAAACCATAACCCTGATGAGCATCTGGCATTAAAGCACCAGCCACCGAAATTGGTAAACTTACGGCCGTATTCATCTGATTTAAAGCACCTTGCTCAATAAAACTTTCTCCGTAAATATTATACGCTACGTTTTCATCTCGCAAATTAAATTCGGTTGGTAAGGCTTTTGGCTTTTCATCAATTTGCATAAATTCTTCTTTTGGAATGTATGCACGACCTTCTTCGGTTAGAGACAAGGCCTGACCTGTCTCTACCTGTAAATCATATATTTTTTTTGCCAAATTGGTTACTTTATTCTTTGAATAAGCAAACTTTTTTGGATTTTCGAGCATTTGAGCGAATAATGTAAGCACCTTTTCGGTTGGATATTCGGCTCGCTCGGTTAGCCCCTTGGCAACTCTGAGAAATGCGTCGTGCAAATCATCTGGAATTGGAGCAAGGGCTGTTATTTGTTTGATTGCTATGTTCATTTGTTTAATTCTTATGTAGAGACGTTTCATGCAACGTCTCTACCCCACGTTTTTTGTTAAACTTTCACAAAAATCTGTTTCAATTGGTCGATAATTTGTCCGTTTCCCGCTATTGAGATTGACCCGATTTTATCGGCGATTTTCTCAACGTATTCCATTTCTTTCAATTTCCACAAAGTTTCGTTTTCTTCCATCAATTTGGCGGTGTTCAATAAACTTCTCATCGAAGCAGTTTCTTCACGACGCATAATGATATTGGCTTGAGCTTTCTTTTCGGCCATCAAAACTTGATTCATGATGTCCTTCATTTCGCCAGGTAAAATGATGTCTCGCACACCACAGCTTTTCACTTCGATACCTAAATTTGCTACTTTTGCTGCGGTATTTTTCAAAATAAATTCACCAATGGCATCATTTTTATCCAATAATTCATCCAAAGTGAAACCTCCCACATATTCACGCAAAGCCAATTGCAATAAAACATAGAGTTGTTTTTCGTAATCTTTGTTTTCGTATAAGGCCTTTACAATATTGGTGATTCGGTATTGAACAAAGAAGTTCAAACGCAAATTGGCTTTATCTTTGGTCAATATTTCTTGTCCCGAAACCTCTAACTGTAACTGACGCATATCAGCTTTTGCTACTTGAATTGTGGTAGCATTTTTCCACCAATGATACGTTCCTCCATCTAATACTTTCTCGAATTTACCATCAACAATCAAGACACCTTTTTCGTAAGATTCTACCACGTAGCTACGAACATACAGCGGTAGACGAGTAGTTAACAACTGTTTATTAATATCTTCGGTGATGTCTATTTTATTCAA
This sequence comes from Emticicia sp., assembly GCA_023254245.1. Classification (GTDB taxonomy): domain Bacteria; phylum Bacteroidota; class Bacteroidia; order Cytophagales; family Spirosomataceae; genus Emticicia. The sequence goes on along the minus strand of JALQYE010000061.1, from coordinate 3,786 downwards.
ATCGACTTTGGTATAAGTGAAATTCAGTACACCTTTCCAAAAAGCATATCGACCAACGGGCATAAGCATTCGGAAACGATTATCTTCGTATTGAATCACGATTTCGTTGTCTTGCACTTCCACAACTTCCAAAGCCTCAGCGATTTCTGAATGTTGCAAAAGTAAATTTAGTTCGATGGGTGCTATAAACTGTGTGCCTTTGTCATAGATATAGGCTTCTTCATTTCCCCAGAACCAGTAAGAACCTTCACTCAAGATTTCTTTGAAAGTCCCATTCTTCAAAACCAATCCGATTTGGTTGGCATTTACTCTTACTTTTTGCATTGTTTTATAAAATTTAATTGTGTTTAGTATAAAAGTCAGTCCGAGAAAATCTGATTCTACCAAGCGGAAAACAGCTTGAGAAATGATTGGATAATTGGTTTTGAATATATCTTTAAACCTTTATCAATATTCGTAAATCGCTTATTGCGAGTTAGTTGCATTGTTTTAGTTTGCAGAAATATAAAAAGCAAAATATCCGTTCGAAATCGGTATCTACTGCTTTACGAGCTTTGCTTAAATTGTGAATGAGATTCTTGCGAATCGCTTCACCCAAACTTACTCAGACTGACGCTATCACATTGGGGTGTGATAAAACCCTGTCTTCATCCGAAGAGCTTCCGTGGAGGGAAGTGTGGGAGTCGAACCCACTAAACCAGAATCTACTGCTCTACCAAACTGAGCTACTCTGAACTTAATCAGAAAAGGGATTCGAACCCTTGACACGTAGGTATTGGTGATAGAAGTCGCTTTCAACGACAGCATATTGGCAGTAATTACTCCAACACTATGGGGCTATACAGAAACCCTCATCAGGTTCGAGAGAAAAACTTCCATCGTGGAACATACAGGAATCGAACCTGTTTCTCTTTGAGCCATTACCAAAAGGCTAATATTCCATCATTTTCTGGGTAGCAGGATTCGAATCGGTAACGACCGAACCGCAACGAACTCTTGCTCCCAAAGCAAAGCCGTATAATTATCTGCGGAACACCCAGTTTTTACTATTTTTAATTTAAAGAACTTATTTATCAGATTGATGATACAAAGTTCAGTACTCAATACGCAGCCTATTTGCGTAGTTAAAATATTTTTCAAATATTTCCTTTATTTTACTGATAATCAATTGTTTATAAATACATTAGATTATTTCGAGCATGGAGTGAGAATCGAACTCACGAATAACAGTTTTGCAGACTGCCCCTTTAACCATTCAGGCATCCATGCACCTATTGTATAGATTTAGTTTATTTATTCAAAACCTTTGATAATCTGATTCAAAGACTGATTTTTCAATGGATTATTGTATTTTTCTTGGTTTGTGTAGGCGTACCTACTCCAACCTTTCATTTTAACCAATCGCCCATTATTTTTATGACTTTTGTATAAAACCGCATCTAATTCAGCTATTCGTTGTTCGAGTTCCGAGTCGAAAGCTTTCACTTTATCAATCATATTTGGTCTGATTCTGAGTACATATCTCCACGGTTCTTTGAATTCATAGAATTGCTTTTCTCGTATTGTCTTGCCCAAAACTTCTTGTACGATTTTATAGTCAAAGCAATCAAGTTGGCGTTTATCAAGTTTCAGTTTTTTAAGCTCATGAGGATAAATTACACTCAATTTTTGTTCGATATCTACTAATACTTTTTTGCCTTTTCGTTTAGCTTTTTTCTTAAAAATCTTTGTTGAACTGTATTGAAAAGTATTGATTTTTTGCAGTAAATTCTCGTAAAAACTTCCCATTTTGCTCCTTTTTACGTCTTCTCGCACCACAAAAAAACGCTTATATCCTTTCTGAATTGGTGGCGATAAATCAATCATTGGCAAGTTGTACTTGCGTTTTCTGAGTTCTTTTTCTTGTTTATAAAGCCTAATTAACTTCTTATCTTTTGCTTCAATCGAAGCCCTTTTTCTTTGCCTCTTCGTACGAATTTTGAATTGATTTTCAATAAATATCGAGCTTTCGCTCATTGCAATAATATCTTCTAAAATGCCCATTGATTGCTGATTTTGATAGTTTTCAAATCAGTCAGGCCACAAAAAAGCCCGACCTCGTTTTGGTTGAGGTCGGGCTTTATGCGGGCGTTCAAATTCAGAACGTACCTATGGGCATAAACACTCGTACCTCAGTCGTATTGCTTTGTCAAAATCTGTTTGTGCATTTGTATCTGAGCGATAACTGCTAATCGAACATACCGCTCCCCAAGCAAAGGCATTCAGACTTTGTAAGTCTACGGGTTTTGGATGTATGTTTCTGAGCATTAGCATTTTGTTATCTTGTTTTTTCATTTTAAAAATTATTTTGAGTTTTGGCAATAAAAAAGCCCGACTTTTTGGGGTCAGGCTCAGATAAATTTTAGGGTATTTTTTACCTATAAGTTATACCTGTGCCGTGTATGCAAAATTCCTCCAAACGGGTGTGCTATTCCGCAGCTGAAAGATGTATTTTTTAGATAATTTTGCATTTTTTGTTCTGTTTGATTTTGTGCTACAAAGGTACATGAAAAGATTTTATATTTTCCAAAATATTTTTACATTATTTTTTTTAAATTCCCCATAAGTAACTTATAATCAATAATTTAAATTTTAATTATTTTTTTAAGAAAAATATAAAAAAGGTTTATAAAAGATTTATGCTTCATGGAAAAAAGTAAAAAATGATAGTATCTACGTTTGAATATTGTCTGTTTTATATAAGCAAATGAGCTTAAAAATCAAGTAGTCAGCTATTCTTTTTTAAGCTCATTTACCCATTTATTTTCGATTTTTTATTGGCTTATTTTTGAAGAAAAACAGACCCTTATTTTTACGGATTTATCACCACTTTCTGCACACATTTTTTTCCGTCCTCTCCTACTACAACCAAGAAATGAATACCCTTACTTAGACGAACTTCGGGATGAATCTTGATAATTTTTGAATCTTCTTTTTCAAGACTAAATAAGAGAGGTTTCCCGAGCATATCATAGAGCTTAATTTCTTTTTCTTTGATATTTCTTAGGTATAGATTGACTTCATCACCTTTATTCCAAGGGTTTGGAAATACTGAACATATCGGTGTGGTATTCGTAAAGTTTACTTCAATGGCATCTAAGTATTTCTTTGTGCCATCTTTATCAACGTAAACCAGTCTATAACAGCTTTTACCTGCTAATGGCTGAAAATCAATGTTTTCATAGAG
>JALQYE010000061.1:0-550 GCA_023254245.1 Emticicia sp. | reverse complement strand
CAAAGCTTTTGCAATCGGCACTGCGTTCTAAGATATATTTTTCGGCTTTTACTTCAAATTTACTTTGCCAATTGAGTTGAACAGTTTGAGCCTCGGTTTCTTTACCACTAAATATTATTTCTGTAAAATCATTGGCAGTTGCACCGTTTTCCGAAAATTCATTTACATCAAATTGTAAATAGAAAAAGTCTTTTGTGAGCTGATTACCGATTACATTCTTATAAATTACGTAGCTATCTCCTTCGGCAAAATTATCGTTATTTTCAAAGCCACAGTCTTCCCTTACGCCATCATAATGCACAATATTGAAATCGTTGATGCTAAGATTTGGTAGGTTTGTAGCCGTTTTGTACTCATTCAATTCTTCGTTTAGGTAATAAACCCGCAACGAAACTGGTGAAGGAAATTCATTTAAGATAGAGCTCTGATAATCGACATAACGAGCCATCAATTTTGTATTATTTTTTGTAGCTGGAATAGCCGCACTGCCACGTCCATAATGACGAATTGAGATGGATACTTTACCCAAATTCTGACCGTTTGGATTTAC
>JALQYE010000060.1 GCA_023254245.1 Emticicia sp. | reverse complement strand
ATATCGCCCATTTGCTTGCTTTGGGTTCTATCAAAGAATTTATCTTTCATAGGATATGCTTTGTAAAGTTCCATCATCCAAGAAAGGTTAATTTGGCGTTTTTTTCTGAGAATATTCTCATCGTATTTTCTTAAATCAAGGCCAAAACATTCTTCATTTTGGTGAAGTGGGGTTTCGCTCATGCCTTGTATGCTTACTGGCTTAAAGCTAAAATCATATTTGCCTTTTAGGGCTGGAGCTCCCAAAACCGTAAACGGAATATAAGTGCCACGACCTTGACTCAAAATCGTGCCTTCAAATAAACAAGTGCTTGGGTAAAGCAAAATCGACTGCTGAGAATTAAGATTCGGCGACGGGAAAACAGGTAATTCATAAGCCATATCGTGATTATAATTAGCAATTTTAATCACACGAATCTTGCATTGCAGATTATTCGGAAGCCAGCCTTCTCCATTAATCATTTGGGCAAACTCGCCCATTGTAAGGCCATGAGCAATCGGAATTGGAAACATACCGATGCCCGAATAAAGACTTTTCTCTAAAATTGGGCCATCGACCAAATAGCCATTTGGGTTTGGTCGGTCGAGAATGATTAGTTCTTTACCATTTTCGGCACAAGATTCCATCACATGAGCGAGCGTATTGATGTAGGTGTAGAATCTCGCCCCAACATCTTGGATATCAAAAATCATTACGTCAACATCGGCCAAATGCTCTTTGGTTGGGCGTTTGATTTTTCCGTAGAGTGAAATTATCGGAATGCCAGTCTTCTGGTCAACTTCGTTGTTTACTTTTGCTCCCGCACTCGCATTTCCACGGAAACCGTGCTCAGGCCCAAAAACCTTCACGATATTTACACCCAAACTTAATAAGCTATCTACGCTCGGCTTCTTACCGATAATTGAAGTTTGATTGACCAACATGGCCACTCGTCTACCTTTCAATAAGGGCAAATACTCCGAAAGCTGGTCAGCTCCCGTGATGATTTGAGTTTTCTGTGTCGTAGAAACGGTATATTTACTGGCTACTTGCTTTTTTGTACAAGCAATTAATACCACAATTCCGAGGGCAATAAAAAGATTTAAAAAAGGGCTTTTCATAAAGTTTATAGATTATTAATGTTTATTTTCTTGAATTTCAGAATCCTGTAAGTTGCGTACCTACGGCATGCTAAATCAATGTAACTTTGTGGTTTCTACCAAAATTTAGTACCTAACGGCACATTTCACTAAATCAAATTACATGAATTTGTTTCAAAATCGTTTTTGTAATTGTTTTTCGGCATTGACCAAAGTTTGGGTTTGATTCTGAACGCTTTTTTGAAATTCGAGTGGCAAAGAAATATGTATTTTCTCGACTTTCCACATATCCGACCCACCAACCCGAATCAATACCGCCGTCACGTGTCCAACCAGTTTTGGCTCTAATTGTATAATCGTTATTTTTTTCAGCAACCATTACTCGCTTCAAAATCTCATAGTTTCGCTTAGAAAATGGCAGCTTTTCTTCATAAACAACTTTCAAAAACGTAATTTGATTTTGTGGCGAAATTCCAAAACGACCAAAATTCCAAAAATCAGCACCTTTCTCCGACAAATCTACATTTCCATAACGACAAGCCTTCAGATACTTTTCATAGTTTTTCCGACCTATTTTCTTTGCTAATTCAATAAAAACCCAGCCAGCTGATACCTCAAATGCTTCTTTCACTGTCATGTCTTTATAAATCTCTGGTCGGTAGCCATAAAGTGTGGTATCGGTCTTCCCTACCCACTTTACCACCTCATTTTCGTCTTTGATTACGTTTGTTTCTAAAGCAATTAGTAAATTGATAATCTTGAAAGTCGAAGCAGGTAAAGACGCCTTTTGAGCATCAAGCGAGTCGGAATATATCCACTTTTTGTGTTTGTAATCATAAACTGTAGTGCTACCTTTGATGCCACATTCTCTAAAGGCTTTGGGGAAATCAGCTTGCCCCGAAACATAGGCTTCAAAACCCACTAAGACAACCAACAACACAAAGAGACGGGATTTCATTTCAAATAAATATTCTTTCTAATTTAAATTCTCAATCAAAACTAACATTTTATCGGTAAATAATATTGCTTTTGCTGGTACAAAGTCACAAATCGACGTTTGGCTTTTCTTTTTTGGGCATTTTTCAATACTTTTGAACAAAAATCAGCAGTAAAGTGAAAAAATCGAACGAAAGCATCATTAATATTCCTGTGGTTCCACCAAAGGGAGTTAGCCGTGAGGAGCGTAAAGAATTTTTGCAGGAGTCGGCCAATAAATATTTAGAAGCCATCGAAACGCAAATCGGAGATTTGAAGAAAGTCGGCAAGAATGCTTTGGTTATCGGAGGGGTGGTTTTAACGGCCTACGCTCTCACAGAATTACTTTTGCCTTCGGCTAAACAAAAAACTTCGTTTAGCCCAAAGCCAATCGTACAAGAAGAAGACGATGCAAACGACGAAGATTCTTTTGCATGGGCTGCTCTGAAAGGTGTTGCAACGTCAGTAATACTGACTCTTGCAAAAAATAAACTTTTGGAAATTATAGAAAACCTTACCACCGACGCCACCGAAAATGTCGAGACAAATTCTTGATAAAATAATATCTAACAAGCAATTACAAAAGAAATCTTTGGCGGTTTTGCTCGACCCCGATAAAGTTGAGCTAACTACTTTCGAGACTTTTCTGTATGCTTGTGCCGAAAACCAAGTAGATTATTTCTTGGTTGGCGGTAGCTTGATTACGAATAATGTCATGAGCGAAATGATTACTGTCATTCGCCAAAAAACTAATATTCCTGTCATTATTTTCCCTGGGAACAGCCTGCACATTGAACCGACGGCTGATGCTATTCTGCTACTTTCGTTAATTTCTGGCCGAAACCCTGACTATTTGATTGGTCAGCACGTAATTGCTGCCCCATTGCTCAAACAAAGCGGACTGGAGATTTTATCAACGGGCTATATGCTCATTGATAGCGGTCGCCAAACTACGGTATCTTACATCAGCAATACCACACCAATTCCGCACGACAAAGCCGACATTGCAGTATGTACGGCAATGGCAGGCGAAATGCTTGGTCAGAAACTGATTTATCTCGATGGCGGAAGCGGAGCGATGTATCCAGTTTCGCCAAAAATGATTCAGAAAGTGAGTAAAAACATAAGTTTACCGCTCATTGTTGGTGGTGGAATCAATTCGCCCGAAAAAGCGACCGCCGCTCTCGAAGCAGGAGCCGATATGATTGTGATTGGCAATGCGTTCGAGAAAAATCCCGCTTTACTTTCGGAAATTGCTGAAGCCGTTCAAACTTTTAATTTATTAGTTGCTTGAAACCCCATCAAATATTTCTTGGCTTAGGCTCTAATTTAGGTAATCGAGAAGAAAATCTCTCGACAGCACAAAAACTTATAGAAGAAAAAGTCGGTAAAATTCGCTCAAAATCGAGCATTTATGAAACCGCAGCATGGGGAATTACCGAACAAAATGCTTTTTTAAACCAAGTTATTGAAGTTGAAAGCCATTTTTCGCCGAGTACTGTACTTCATTTAGTACTGAAAATTGAGAAAGATATGGGACGAATTCGAGAAATCAAATGGGGCGAACGAAGCATTGATATTGATATTCTATACTACAATAATGAGATAATTTCTACCGAAAACTTGGCAGTTCCGCACCCTTTTATTCAGGAACGCAAATTTGTTTTGGTTCCTCTCTGCGAAATTGCTCCAGCGTTTATTCACCCAAAATTGAAGCAAACCAACCTTGAATTACTTGAAAAATGCCAAGATTCGGGCGAAATAAAGCTACATTATGAGTGATTGAATATTAATTAATTAAATCTCTGTGGACTTGTGGACCATTGACCGTGGACTACTTAATTCATAATTGCTGGCACTTTCTGCACCACAAAAATCATTCGGTCGGATTCTGCCACATCAAACGGTTTTAGGTCGTAGCTTCCATAGATTTCTTTGCAGGTTAATTCGGCCTTTCGGAAATAATACCTAAAATCTTCACAAGTCAGAATCTTTACCCTTTCCTCGAAATGATGATGCTCTCCTTCGTAGTTGAAGTCAATATTTTTCACAATAAATCCATACTCAATTTTCTTTGTTATTCTGAATTTTATACCGTCAACTTCTTTTTCGTAGTATTTTGTTAGGTTTTTCACGGCTTTGGCACTATTCATATAGTCAAGCACGAGCGTACCACCCAATTTTAAATTTTCGGCAACTGCTTTTATGGCTCGAAAATTGTCGTAGTTTTCTTCAAAATATCCAAAACTTGTAAATAAATTTAGAACAAAATCGAAAGAGTCTGTGCGAAAAGTTTCCCGCATATCATGCACAAAGAACTGTAAATTCTCGTTGGCTGATTGATTAGCTGCTTTGATATTATTTTGAGATAAATCAATACCAGTTACATCGTAGCCTTTTGAATTTAGATAAATAGCATGGCGGCCTTTTCCGCAAGCAAGGTCAAGAAAAGTGTTATTCGGTGAAAAACCGAGCGTTTTTTCGAGATTATCAATGAGCATTTGAGCTTCTTCGTAACTTCGGCTCTTATAAAGTTGATGATAAAAAGAAGTATCAAACCATTCTGCAAACCACTCTTTCATTATCTTTATATTAATTTAGAATATTTGAGTTTGAGAGAAGCAAAACCCAAATTCAATTTTTTTTCAAATTTTCCGTTGTAAATAAAGTGCAAAATTATCATCATTATTATCGAAAATGAAACTTTACCACAAAATATACCAATTAGCTTCAATTTCGTCTTTTGTTCTGCTATCGTTTTCAATGGCCGATGCCCAAACAAGCGATGCCGTACCAAAAGCAAAGCGTAAAGGAGAAAAAGGTTATAAAAAAGAGACAATTCAACAAAAACTGGATAAACTTCCTGTTGGCGTAACTACACCGAAGGCTTCTGCTTCTCTGCCAGGAGGAAACAACATTTCGAGCGTTGATGATGCTAAAAAGTTTGCTACCGAAACATTGCCTGATTTGGGTTTAAAGCTCCAAAAGACCATAAAAGATGTAAAAAAAGAGATTAAGGGCTTGAAGAAAGAATTTAATGGCCGTGATTACGAAGGAATTAAAGTTGAAAAACAATTAATTCGACAAGGAACGGGCAATAACCTGACGTTCTTAGAATTTTATACGCTTAAAGAATTTACGCAACCCAACCCCTATAACCGACACCTATTTTGGTACGACCGCAAAGCCAATCGAGTCGTGGAAGGTATCGGGCGTGACCGAGCTACGAACGATTTGATGCACGGACCCTATAAAAAATATTTGGGAGATTTGGTGGTTGAAGAAGGTTGGTACTATCTTGGTGCAAAAGATGGCCGCTGGGAATTATACGATAAAAACTATAATTTACTCAATAAAGAATATTATAACCGAGGTTTTTTCCAAGATTCTGAAATAAGCTACTACGACGAAAACAAAACAAAAATCAAAGAAGTAAAACCCAAACTATACGGAAAAGTAACGGGCGAATATCTTACATTTAACGAAAGCGGAACATTAGCCGAGCAAGGCATGATGGACGATAGCGTGAAAGTTGGCCGTTGGATTGAATATTACCCAACAGGCAACCGCCGAAAGAAAGAAACTCAATATGGAAAAGACTGCTACGATAATGGCTTTGAATCGTATATAGTGTATGAATATGATGAGAAGGGAAAAATCACTTTTGAATCGCCCAAAATTAAGAAGAACTAAATTGTAGCCCCGTGACGACGGTCAACTGTCAACAGAAATTTATTTAATTTCAGAAAACAGCTATCTCAAAATTAGTTTCTTTTATTTTTTTCCTTAATTTTGTTAGTAAAGAGCGATAATTATTTAATGACAAAACTTACGCCTGACGATTTAATTTATGGCTATATAAATGGTATTTTCCCGATGGCAGACTCGGACGGAACGCTTTATTGGTATTCACCTGACCCTCGTGCCATTATTCCGATTGATACCTACAAGCCACCGAAATCGCTTCGTCCCTTACTGAATAAAAACTATTTTGAAATTCGCTTTAATCATAATTTTGAAGGGGTCATGCGTGGTTGTGCCGTCGCTCGAAGAGATTCAGATGATACTTGGATTTCCGAAGAAATCATTGATGCCTACACGGGTCTAAATGGCATGGGGCTGGCTCACAGTGTAGAGGCATATCTAAATAACGAACTCGTTGGGGGGCTTTATGGCGTTTCTATCGGAGCGGCATTCTTCGGTGAGTCAATGTTTTATACGCAACCTAATGCCTCAAAAGTCGCTTTTCATTATTTAATTCAAATGCTACGCCAACAAGGTTTTGAACTACTTGATACTCAATTCATTAACGATAATGTAAAGCGTTTTGGGGCCATCGAAATTCCCAAATTTCAATATCTAAATTTACTTCGACAAGCTACTGCAAAGAAAGCCCGCTTTACCGAATTTGAATTTGAACATTTGTTTAGTAGATAACAATTATTCAAATCTATAGTCCGTAGGACTAAATAGTTCATTCTATTATTACTTTTTTAAGAATTTAATTCAAAAGATATTTAATAAAACATAAAAAATCCTCAGTATTTTTCAATAAATACTGAGGATTTTCTAATTTGTTAGATATAAATCAAGGCTTTTTATAATTGTTGATTCCTTCATCTAAAAACTTTAAAAATTCTTCTTTTGAAGTATAGCCAATCGGTTGTTTCACAATCAATTTACCGTCAGAATCTTCGATAACGTAGTACGGTTGGGCATTGTTATTATATTTTACAATTTCCAAATCCATGTTTTTATCGCCAATCGTTACCTTCAATTCATCGTCGTATTTTGAGGTATATTGTTTTTCTTTTGGAAGTTCTTTTTTATCATCAACATACAAAGAAGCTATCACGAACTCATTTTTGAGCTTTTCGAGTACTTCGGGTTTTGGCCAAACGTTTTCTTCCATTTTACGGCAATTCGCACACGCATAACCCGTGAAATCTATAAATAATGGCTTGCCAACTTCTTTTGAATAAGCAAGAGCATCATCATAATCGTAGAATCCTTTTAGTTCGTGCGGTAAATCTCTGAGTTTAGAACCATCAGCAACCGTTGTAGCAATTGTTTTTGGTGGTAAAAGGCCCGATAATAAACTTAGTTCTTTTCCGTGCGAAACCCCAGGAACCATATAAGCCGCAAATGCCAAAAACAACGTCCCGAATACTACTCTCGGTATATTATATTTCTTTACTTTACTATCCTTTGGTAAGCGAAGGATTCCTAAAATATATAGTCCGATAGCGGCAAAAATGATTATCCAGATAATTAAAAACGTATTTCGGGAAATATAATTGAAATGATACGTAAGGTCGATATTGCTTAAAAATTTAAGTGCTAAGGCAAACTCTAAAATTCCGAAAACGGCTTTCATTTCGTTCATCCAACCACCCGATTTTGGCAAACTTTTGAGCCATTGCGGAAACATAGCCAACGAGGTAAACACAATTCCAAATGGTAGCCCGAAGGCCAACATTCCCCAAAGCGGTCGCCAAACCTCTCCTTTTGCCGCCATAATCAACAACGAACCCACAAACGGAGCCGTACAAGAAAAGGAAACCACCACAAGTGTAAGAGCCATAAAGAAAATACCAACAAGTCCGCCTTTTTCTGACATTCTATCAATGTTATTGACCACTTCGTGCGGCAAAACGATTTCGAAAGCCCCTAAAAGAGAAACTCCAAAAATGATAAAAATAACAAAAAATATAAGATTCGGAATCCAGTGAGTACTGATAAAGTTTAAAAATGGAGCTCCAAAAACGGTTGCCACCAAACCGATAATCCCGAAAACGAACATGATTGATAAACCATAAAAAGTAGCCTTACGAGTGCCTTGCGACTGTTTCGTAAAGAAGCTCACAGTCATGGGCATAATTGGGTAGATACAAGGCATAAAAATTGACGCAAAACCCGCCAAAAATGCCGTTAATAGAAAACCGAGAAGTGATGTACTTTCTTGCATGAACAATAAAAAATAGTGTTTGTCTTACTTATAACACAAAATCTGTGCAAAAGTGCCTTTGAGTTTTAAGCAAAGTGAAGTTTTTTGAAGTTTAACTCTTAAAAAAGTATTTTCTACTGAAAATATCTTTAAAAATACCATTTTTCGGTCATGAGTTTGAAGGCAACCCCTGCCACAAATGCAGATAAAATAAGGTTCCAAGAATGTTTTTTTACCTTGAAACCATCTAAAATCAAAAACGACAGTGTAATAGCGACCGCCACAATGAGTAACTGACCAAATTCAAGGCCGATATTAAAAGCCAATAATTGCACAACGATACTCTCATTTTTCCCGAGCAAACTTTTTAAATAATTAGAAAAACCCATACCGTGGATAAGTCCAAACATCATGGCGAAAAAATAACGCACTCTCGAAAACTCTTCGGGGTCAAGTACACTTTCAGTACTTCGGTGAAAAAAGTTAGAAATACACGTGAGTATAATCGTAACGGGAATCAGAAATTCAATCAAATCGGTGCTATAATCTATGAGTTGGAGGGCAGCCAAAGCCAACGTAATCGAATGGCCAATCGTAAAGGCCGTAACGAGGTATAATATTTTTTGCCAGTCAGTAATTCTGTATATCGCACAAAGAGCCACCACAAACAAAATGTGGTCGTAGCCGTTTATATCGGTAATATGCTGATAACCAAGCTGTAAATAAATAAAAAACTCGCTCATGATTAGGTTTATAGGGTTGTTTTCTCTACACAAAAACCACTTATTTTGGGTAGGATTTATCGAACAAAATTATAAGATTTGTATTGATTGACTAAATTTACAACGAAAAATCAGTAAACCATGAGCATCAGAAAAAAAATCGGTTTTGCGTGGGGCTACTCATTTATCACCTTTTTTCTTTTAGGCTATTATTACATCAGTCCAAATTGGACATTTTTTGTATTTATCTACGCCTATGGCTTGATTCCTATTCTTGACGAAATCGTAAGTAGAGACTCACAAAATGTCAGCACTGAAGAATACGAAAAACTCATCAACGACCGCTATTTCGATATTTTGGTCTATTCTCACGTTTATATTCAATACTTTATGCTTCTATGGGGCTGTTATGTGCTTACGCACGATAGCCTCACTTGGTATCAGATTTTTGGCCTGATGCTCAGTCAAGGAGTCTATGCCTCTACTATTATCAACGTTGCTCATGAATTAGGTCATCGTAAAAGTGTCATTGCCCAATTCCACGCTCGTGCAGCCTTGATTTCTGTTTGCTACATGCACTTTTTCGTAGAAAACAATCGTGGGCATCACACACACGTAGCAACCCCACTCGACCCTGCAACGGCACGCAAAAACCAAACTGTTTTTCAGTTTTGGGTGCAAAGTATTATTGGTGATTTCAGAAGTGCGTGGAATATCGAGAAAAAATTGCTTCAAAAAGAAAATAAGCCAATTTGGAGTATCAATAATGAAATGATTTGGGCTGTACTTTTACCCATTTCACTTTGCTTTATATTGACTTTTTCGTTTAGTAATCCAAAACAAGAAATTGCGTGGATTGTACCTTCATTTTTTGCAGTGCAAAGCATGATTGCAATTTTATCTTTAGAATGTGTAAATTATATTGAGCATTACGGAATTGTGCGAAAGCAACTCGAAAACGGACGTTATGAAAAAGTAAATCCGCTTCACTCGTGGAACGCTAATCATTTTTACAGTAATCTGTTGCTTTTTCATCTGCAACGCCACTCCGACCACCATGCTTATGCAGCACGGCCGTATCAGGTCCTTCGGCATTTCGACGAAAGCCCTCAACTCCCTTTTGGTTATACCATGATGATTTTGATATCGCTCGTACCACCTATTTGGTTTAAGGTTATGAATAAACGCTTAGAAGAATGGCAGAAAAACAGCGTTGATACCGAGCATATTATGAAAGTAGTAAAGCAGTTTGCATGAAACGAAAAACGTCGGCAAGGGCTTCAAGCCCTGCCGACGTTTAGTATAAACCATTAAAATATTAGTTTTCCATCAAATAACCCTTGATGAAATCATCAATATCGCCGTTTAGAACCGCTTCGGTGTTTGAAGTTTGAATATTTGTTCGGTGGTCTTTCACACGACGGTCATCTAATACATAACTACGAATCTGCGACCCCCACTCGATTTTCATCTTTCCAGCTTCAGTTTCGGCTCTTGCCGCATTACGTTTGTCAACTTCTAACTGATAAAGTTTCGAGCGAAGCATCTGCATCGCACGCTCTTTATTACCGAGCTGACTACGCTCCACCTGACAAACTACCACTATACCCGTTGGCTTGTGCGTGAGTTGTACTTTGGTTTCAACTTTATTAACGTTTTGTCCACCAGCACCACCCGAGCGTGAAGTTTGGATTTCAATATCAGCATCACGAATTTCAATTGTAATCGTATCATCAACTAATGGCGATACAAAAACCGATGAAAACGAGGTATGACGACGAGCATTTGAATCAAACGGCGAAACCCTCACCAAACGATGCACGCCATTCTCTGACTTTAAGAAACCATAAGCCATTGGTCCATCAATTTGTAATGAAACCGATTTTACTCCAGCCGTATCACCATCTTGGTAATCAAGCTCTGATACTTTATAGCCTTTTTTGTTAGCCCACATCATATACATACGCATGAGCATACTCGTCCAGTCTTGACTTTCTGTTCCTCCTGCTCCTGCATTTATCTCCAAAATGGCACTCATTTGGTCTTCTTCGTTCGAGAGCATTCGTTTTAACTCCAACTCTTCGAGTATCGTTTCTACCTTTTTTCCCTCTTCGTCAACTTCCTCTTCGGTTACTTCGCCCCCTTCATAAAATTCATAAAGTGTTTCGAGGTCGCCGATGGCCGCATTGGCATTTTCGTAACCAACAGTCCAGCCTTTAAGCATACGTACTTGTTTCATTACGTTTTCTGCTTTGGCAGCATCAGTCCAAAATTCGGGTTGAGCGGTTTGTTGCTCTAAATCTTCGAGTTGTTCTTTCTTGCTATCGTAGTCAAAGATACCCCCTCAAGGCCGCTAATCTGGCCTTTAACTCCTTCAATTGTTCGGTAGTCATAGTATTTGTGAATGAATGATTTTGAGTAATGAGAAACATTGGTTTCTCAAATGAGGTGCAAAATTACTGATAATTGCTTAGAAAACAGCGAATTAGAGAAAGAAAAGCACGCTGGCATATAGGGGTGCGTTAAACTACCCAACTAAGGGGGCAAATATACCTATTTGTAAAAAGGGGTCTTTATACGCTTATAAACGAAAAGTATAGTGCTGAACTTTGTCATATCAAAACAATCAAGGAGAAAGCCGAAAATCCGATAAAGAGTAGGCAACAAAAACCGTTAAACCTTTTATAGCCATGGGACTTCAAACAGTAGGACAATTTACCTTAAACCAACAAGGTGCGTATGTTGCAAGAACAGAGTTTAAGTACATCGACATGAACACAGGTAATTCTGGAATGTCAAGCCAAACAGGTAATCAATTAATTGACCAGTCGTACACAACTGACCCTGGAACATTGGGTGTGCCAGATGGCTCAATTGTTACGTTTTATCTTTGGGTAATGGCAGGTACTGACGAAACTGCCACGCAATCATTTATTTATCAATCGGGTAATCCTGCAACTGCCGTTTATATGTGCAATGGCACAACGCTTATCGGTGGTAAATTGCACTTTCAGGGTGTAACCCAATAAGCTTTATAAATGAAAAGGAGAGGGTCTTATGGGAAGGCTCTCTCCTTTTCATTTACGAATTTAAATCGTTGTTTTTTCTCTAATCAATACTCCAACTCGGTCGTAATACAAAACACTCAATCCTTCAAAGCCAGAATCTGTACCTATACAGAGCCAAATTTCACCTTTTCCGTTTGGTTTTACACCCACTGGCTTATTGAGATTATTTCTGTTTACCACTCTAAAACCAGGCTCTGTCAGACCATTTGCGACGTCACCGATTGTTATGAGTTCTTTACCACCTTCCATTTGATTACCTTTGTCAAGGTTGAATGTATAAAATCCGTCCTTAACAACTTTCGCAGGTTCTTTCGGAGAAGCCCCAACTTTCAAATAAACTGAACTGGCTGGCGAACCACCAATACCGATGCTATTTGCATGATAAGAAGTACCAAGGTCAACACTAAAGAAGACTTCGTATGTTTTAGTACTATCAAGTCCTGTTATTTTCTTTTTGATGTACATAAACATATCATCGCTTCGATTATGACTTTGCACTCTCAATCCTTTTTTGGTAGTATCGGCTGGTGCAAGCAATTTCGACACATTATATTTAAACTCTATCGTGCTACTGTCCATTGACGTATTATACTCTGCCAAATCTACACTCCAACCCTCTAAACCCGTTTCAAAGTTTGACTCTACATTTACTGTGCTAACAATCTCTTCTTTATTACAAGCCCAAACACTAATCGTTGCCAAAATAATGCAACCATATACCATCCACTTTTTCATACTTTACTGTTTTTAAAATTTGTTTTTATGTTGATTAATTTTCTGACCGGTCGTAAAAAGAGATACTAACTTTGAAGAATTGGTTGGAAAGGAAAAGAATAAAACTGTCATAAGAAATTAATTATTTCGAGTAAAATTCTGATTATCAAACATCTAAATATTTGGCTTTTCAAAATATTTTTACCGAATAATAAAAAAGAGTAAAAAATGAAGGTAAAAGATGAGCCTTTCTATATTTTTAATTTTTACTTTCATACAAATCAACGAGCCTCATGAAAAATAACTTACCAGCTACTTTATTTCTCTGTTTTTCTTTACTTATTACTATTTTAAATCCATTAATGGCACAGGAAACAGGCTTCGGCTACTTAAACCCAACACCTACTGAGTGTGTTTCACTTGACGAACGAGCCGATATTGAACGACAGATTAAAATTAATCAAAAAAGACTTGTAAGTGAAGGGAAATTACAATCTAAAAACTCAACCGTAAACGTACAGTTAGACTGGATTTTGCGACAAAAAGGTGTCAACGATTATGCGTATTATTCGATTTCAAATTATGTAGATTTAGATAATACAACTGGTTTAAGGGATTATAATTGTGGCACTCGTACGTATGACGGACATCAAGGAGTTGATTTTTTTACCTTCCCTTTTTGGTGGGATAAAATGGATAACAGTAATGTTGAAGTGATTGCTGGTGCAGCAGGAACTATTGTTTATAAATCAGACGGGAATTTTGACCGAAGATGTGTAAATGGTAATAATGGAAACTGGAATGCGGTCTATATACAGCACGCCGATGGTACGATTGCTTGGTATGGACATTTAAAGAGTGGTTCGCCCACAACAAAAGCAATCGGGCAAACTGTAGAAAAAGGAGAGTATTTAGGGGTTGTTGGTAGTTCAGGAAATTCATCAGGGCCGCATTTACACTTAGAAATTAAAAGTAGCGGTGGGGCAACAATAGACCCTTTTAGTGGAACTTGTAATAACATTGGTAGTAAATGGATAAACCAAAGAGCATATAGTGACTCTAAGCTTTGTAAACTCATGACGCATGGGCTGGCTCCAACTCCGTATCCTTCGTGTTCGGTCAACCCTGTTGATGTCGTTAATGAAAAAACTAACTTTGTGACTGGCGAAAGAGCCTATTTTGCAATATATTACCGAGACCAAGTAAGCCCACAGGTTTCTACACATAGAATTATCAAACCAAATGGTACAATCTGGCAACAGTGGACCCACCAAGCAACTAATGTGAGTCCTTATTATTCATCTTATTGGTATTGGAGTTATTTCCTTCCCTCAGATGCAGGAACATGGAAATTTGAAGTTGACTATAATGGCCAAACTCATGAAACTATCTTTAATGTGAACACAACCTTTCCTTGTCCTAAAAATTATAATATTGTGAATGAAATCAACAATGCTACCCAAAAACTTGAAGCAGTAGATTTTATTGCTTCCTCGAATAAAATACAATTAAACTCAAATATAACCTATGATAGTGGCAAACGTATCATTTTAAACCCTGGTTTTTCGGTCACAAATGGTAGTATATTTAAAGCTCAGATTGATGGTTGTGGTGGAAATTGAGTAAACCTACTGCCTTTTACAAACAAAAAACCAATAAATCAACAATATCTCTAATAAAAATTTTTCTTTTTAGAATAAAACCTGTACCTTTGCAGCCCTAATTGGAAATTAGTATCTAACGAAAACAATTTTTTAACAAAATGCCTACTATACAGCAGTTAGTAAGAAACGGCAGAGAACAAATGACTTGGAAATCTAAGTCACCAGCGTTGGACTCATGTCCGCAACGTCGTGGAGTTTGTACTCGTGTTTACACTACAACACCAAAGAAGCCAAACTCAGCACTTCGTAAAGTTGCTCGTGTTCGCTTAACAAATCAAAAAGAAGTTAATGCCTACATCCCAGGAGAAGGACACAACTTGCAAGAGCACTCAATCGTATTGATTCGTGGTGGTCGTGTGAAAGACCTTCCAGGGGTACGTTACCACATCGTTCGTGGTGCATTGGATACTGCAGGGGTAAACAACCGTAAGCAGAGCCGTTCTAAGTATGGTGCGAAACGTCCTAAACCAGGTCAAGTAGCAGCTCCAGTTAAAGGAAAGAAAAAATAATTTCCTGAAAAGTAATTTCCAGTTGAAAGTTTTCGGTTAGAAGATTAACGTTCAGTTTTTCAATAATACAGCTTAACAACAGGGTAGTAATCTCGGAGCAATCAGAGGTGAATTAGTTTTCAAGAACGAAACCTTATTTAAACAAAATGAGAAAGTCAAAACCAAAAAAGCGTTACGTGCTTCCTGACCCAAAGTTCAGAGACGTAACTGTAACAAAATTTGTAAATAACTTGATGTATGACGGTAAGAAAAGTACTGCATACACAATTTTCTACGGTGCTTTAGAATTAGTTGAAGCTCGTACAAAAGAAAATGGCCTTGAGTTGTGGAAAAAAGCGTTATCTAACGTAATGCCAACAGTAGAGGTAAAGAGCCGCCGTGTAGGTGGTGCTACATTCCAAGTTCCAATGGAAGTACGTGCTGACCGTAAGCAGTCAGTAGGTATGAAATGGTTAATTGGATATTCACGTAAGCGTGGTGAAAAAACCATGACTGAGCGTTTAGCTGGCGAAATCATCGCTGCTGCTAAAGGTGAAGGTGCGGCAGTGAAGAAAAAAGATGATACGCACAGAATGGCAGAAGCTAACAAAGCATTCTCGCACTTCAGATTCTAATTTATTAGAAGAATCAATATATAAAAAGCCGCAAATGCTGAAAAGTATTTGCGGCTTTTTTGTGTTTGCTGGGCAGAAAATTTGTGGCATACTTTAAAAGTGTACTACAAATCCTCTGCGGCAAAAACA
Source organism: Emticicia sp. (assembly GCA_023254245.1). Lineage (GTDB taxonomy): Bacteria > Bacteroidota > Bacteroidia > Cytophagales > Spirosomataceae > Emticicia. The sequence continues at coordinate 7,169 of JALQYE010000060.1, read as the reverse complement.
ACGACGGCAAGGTTTTGAACCTTGTCGTCGTTAAATGAAATTTATCAAGATAAAGACTATCGAATCATCTCATAATCTTTAAACATACTCAATCTCATTGATTCTACTTTCTTTCTGAAGTCGAGCCAGTTGCCTGCAAAGAATGCGTTGATTTTAGCAATAGATTCTCTCGTTAGGCCATCAAATTGCTCTAAAATGATTGATTCGGTTTTTGACGGCGAAGACTGGCGATTGCCCAAATACATCATTAACTCTTGAGCTTTTGTTAGGGCAGTTACTCGGTATGGGCGGCCATAGCCTTGTTTTTCGAGTGGTTTTGCCACAATCAGCTCTTTTTTTGCTTTGATTGTATCTTGAACGGCCTTTATTTGCTTTCTTAAGTCTTCTATTTCTTTACCTTCGCTATCTTTTACTTGATTTAATAACTTTTCTGTAACATCATTAGCTTCGGTGAGGCGGTCAGTTGCTTCGGTGAGTTTAGAAACATTCACTTTCAGGCGTTCGTAAATATCTCGTTTAGCCACTTCAGCACTGCGGTCGAAATTGTATCTTGGGTCTGGTTTTACGTTTATGTACGTCGAATCTTTCTGGTCGCCAAAACTTAGCACAACTTTATATTTCCCTGGCAAAACATTGATTCCACTTGGTTCGGCAGTTCCTTTCTTTGGCTTTGGGGTATTCGGGTAACGAATTCCTTTTTCGGTCAAATTCCACGTGATGCGTTGCATTCCCGAAGTATCAGGCACACTGAATAACGTACGAATCTGTTTACCTACTTCATCATAGATTTTAGCATAAACTGTATCGTATTTAATACTTGGAGCTTTGGGAGCAGCAGCGTCTTTTTTCTCTTCGAGCTTTTTCTCTTCTTTTTTCGGTACATTCACAAAGTAGCTGATTCTCGCACCTGCTACACGATTTTCCCCTTCGTACATACCATCGCCGATGGTATTGTAACCAATTTGAGGTGTAAATTCTACCAAATACGCATCGGGAGAATCGAATGATACGAGTTTTTGCTCTAAAATCTTTGTAGATGCTTGAGCAACTTTACGAAGTGGACGAATATCATCTAACACATATAAGGCACGACCAAATGTACCAACTACTAAATCGGCTTCACGCTCTTGAATTGATAAATCCATTGTAGAAACCGATGGTAGGCCTGCTTTCCACTGTGTCCAAGTTTTTGAGTCATCAACACTTACCCAAAGGCCGTGTTCTGTTCCACAAAATAGTAAGTTCGGTGTTGTTGGGTCTTGCAAGAAACAAAGAGCATATCCACGTACTTTGTTTTCATCAACGATACGCTCCCAGTTTTGACCAAAATCTTTCGTGCGGAAAACATACGGAGCAAAATCTCCTTGACGATAATTATTGACAGTCACGAAAGCTTCACCAGCATTATACTTTGAGGCTTGAATCTGACAAATCCAGCCTTCTTTCGGGAAATTTCTGATTTTTGAAGTAAGATTCGACCAGTTTTTGCCAAAATCTCTCGTTAATTGCACGTTTCCGTCATCTGTACCTGCCCAAAGTACGCCTCTTTCTTTCAATGACGGAGCGAGTGTCAGAATCGTATTATGATTTTCGGCCGAGGTAATATCAAGCGAAAGTCCACCGCTTTGGTCTTGCTTTTGGTGTTCTGGATTATTGGTTGTTAAATCGGGCGAAATGATGTCCCAAGTCAAACCTTTGTTTTGACTTTTATGCACAAACTGACTTCCGTAGTAAATCGTCCCTTTTTCAAATGGGTCTTGGGCAATGGCCGCATTCCAATTGAAACGTAAACGAGTTTTAATATCTACTTGTGGCGGACGAATCATGGTCGATTGACCAGTTTTCGTATCATATCTACCCAAAAATCCACCTTGCGACATCGCATAACCATAACGAGCATCTTCGGGGTCAGGCACAACATCAAAGCCATCGCCACCATTGACCGAAAGCCAACTGTAATTTCTGATTCCACCCTCTTTCCAGATATAAGCTGGGCCTTGCCACGAACCATTATCTTGCAAACCACCATAAATATTATACGGAATTTCGTTATCGACATTTACGTGATAGAATTGTCCTAAAGGCAATGCTTCAGCAAAAGTCCATGTTTTACCTCGGTCTCTCGAAATCGAAACACCACCGTCGTTTCCGTTGATGATGAAATTATTATCTTCGGGATGAATCCAGATTGCGTGGTGGTCAGCGTGAGCTTGGTCGAAAGAAGCCGTAGTTTTGAATGATTTCCCGCCATCTTCACTGACCGAAATAACTTGATAAAGACTATAAAGTCGGTTTTCGTTCTTTGGGTCGCACAAAATATCATTAAAATAAAACGGGCGATTGGTTACGTCTTTGGGGTCTTCGTTTACTTTTTCCCATTTCATACCCCCATCATCGGAGCGATAAAGCCCATTTTTGGTCGCTTCAATCAACGCATACACACGATTCGGGTATGAGCGACAGCTTGCCAAACCAATTCTACCGTAATCACCTTCAGGTAAACCATCAGCTTTAGCGAGTTTCTTCCAGTTTTTTCCTGCATCGTAAGTTACATAAAGACCCGAACCTTCTCCGCCCGATTTGAAATCCCATGCGGTGCGTTTGTGTTGCCACATTGCAACAAAGAGTTTATTTGGGTTTTTGGCGTCCATAATCATATCGGCTACACCCGATTTGTCGTTCGTAAACAACACTCGCTGCCAAGTTTCGCCGCCATCGGTGGTTTTGTAAACGCCACGTTCTTGTTGTTCGGCATAAGGGTTTCCGATAACACCTGCATAAATTACATTCGGATTCGTAGGGTCAATCAGAATACGATGAATATTGCGAGTTTTTTCAAGCCCCATCAATTTCCATGTTTTACCGCCATCGAGCGATTTGTAGATTCCTGCTCCTAAGTTGATTGAGTTTCGGGGATTTCCCTCGCCCGTTCCTACCCAAACCACCGAAGGATTTGATTGTTGAATGGCTATCGAACCAATATTTTGTAATGGCATATCATCAAAAATGGGTTGCCATTTAGTACCACCATTTTCGCTTTTCCAAACACCACCCGATGCAGAAGCAGCATAAATGATATTAGGATTCTCCCAAACGGCATCAACCGCAGTAATTCGACCCGACATTACGGCTGGACCGATGCTACGGGCCTTCATTTTTTTGAATAAATCAGTGTTGAGTTTTTGGGAAAAAGCTGCCGTAGAGAGCAAAGTGATTAGGAAAAAACTCAGAAAGTAGTTTTTTTTCATGTTTGTCGAAGGGTTTTAAGTGTATTTTTTAGTTATTTTTTTACCACGAAGGTACTAAGGAACACAAAGTTTCACAAAGAAAATGCTCCGTGTTTCTTTGTGTTCTCTGTGCCTCAGTGGTAAACCTTTAAGCAAATTGCATTTCAAAAAGGCGACCTAAATGACCTTTTAGTTTTGCTCCTACTTCTTGCACATCCAATAGTTTTCTAAGTTCGGTGGCCATTGAGGTTACAGCTTTGTCGTCGATTCCGCATGGTACTATATTTTGAAAATAATTCAAATCGGTGTTTACATTTAAGGCCAAACCGTGCATCGTTACCCAACGACTCGATTTTACGCCCATCGCACAGATTTTTCTTGGATTTTTCTGCTCGATTGCATCAAGCCAAACGCCAGTCAGGCCTTCAATTCTTCCCGCTTCGATTCCATAATCAGCTAAAGTTAGGATTACACCTTCTTCCAAAAAACGCATATAGCGATGAATATCCGTAAAGAAATTCTCTAAGTCCAGAATCGGATAGCCGACCAACTGCCCTGGCCCGTGATAAGTAATATCTCCTCCACGGTTGATTTTGTAGAATTTCGCCTCTTTTTCCTGCAAACCTTCTTCGTTGAGCAAGAGATTATCTATTTTTCCACTTTTCCCGAGCGTATAAACGTGCGGATGTTGACAGAAAAGCAGATAATTAGGCGTAATTTTTTGTTCTTCGGGGGTAATTCCTCGGTTGGCAACTTTAATATCAATGATTTCGGCGAAGAGTTTTTCTTGCGTATCCCAGCCTTCTTGATAATCAATCAGACCTAAATCAATAAACTGTACTGTTTTATTAAGATTATTATTCATCAGTTTCGTAACTTTGTGGCATGAACGCCAATGCAAATGTAATTATTCGTGAAGGTACAATTACCGAATGTATTGAGATTTCTGAAAAAATACTCGAATTTTCGAGTGGTAATTACGACGAAGCAGCATACCTCCAACGATTATCAAACACACAATACTTGATTTTAGTTGCCGAAAAAGACCAACAGGTCGTTGGTTTCAAGATTGGATATGACCGCTACCAAGATGGTAGTTTTTATAGTTGGCTCGGTGGAGTTTTGTCCGAAAACCGAAAAGAAGGAATTGCTGCCCAATTGGCAAATGAGCAAGAGAAATGGGTTTCTGAACAAGGTTTTAGTTCGATTACGCTCAAAACTCGCAATCGTTTCAGAGCGATGCTGATTTTTGCCTTGAAAAATGGCTTTTTAATTGAAAATATAGAGATAAAGGAGAATGCTGAAGATAACAGAATTATTCTCCGAAAAATGTTAAAAATAGATAAATAGTAAAGAAGATGATATACCCAATTGTTGCCTACGGAGACCCTGTTCTGAGAAAAGAAGCCCGTGATATTGTGCAAGGAGAAATAGACGTTAAGAAATTAGCGGCCGATATGTTTGAAACCATGTACGCTGCATCGGGAGTTGGCTTGGCGGCTCCGCAGATTGGCATGGATATTCGTTTTTTTGTGGTTGATGGCACTCCTATCAACGAAGGTGCAGAAACCGAAGAAGACATTGACTCTTCGTTGATTGATTTCAAAAAAGTGTTTATCAATGCAGAAATCTTGGAAGAAGATGGCGATGAGTGGGCGTATGAAGAAGGTTGTTTAAGCATTCCTGGGGTGAGAGCCGATGTGTATCGCCCAGAGTTTGTTACGATTCGTTATTTTGATACCGATTGGGTAGAACATACCGAAACTTACGAGGGTTTGGCAGCAAGAATTATTCAGCACGAATACGACCACATTGATGGTATTTTGTTCACCGACCATCTAACATCGTTGAAAAAACAAATGTTGAAGAAAAAACTCACCAATATCACCAAAGGTGATGTGGATATTGAGTATCGCATGAAGTTTCCGAAGTAAATTGACTTTGTTCAGTGGCTTCGGCTCCGCTCAGCCACCGAACAAAGTCACCGAAAAAAATTCAAATCATCAAATGTCAGAAAATAACAGCCAAAATCTAAGAATTTCGTTGGTCCAGACGAATCTCCATTGGGAAAACCCAACGGCAAATTTGGCTATGCTCGAAGAAAAGATTTTTGACATTGATGAGCCTACTGATTTAATCATTCTACCCGAAATGTTTACGACTGGTTTTTCGATGAAAGCCGAGCAGTTTGCTGAACCCATGAACCTCACAACGACACGTTGGATGAAGCAAATGGCGGCACAGACTGGATCCGTAATTACGGGTAGCGTGATTATAAAAGAAGGAGAAAGCTACTACAATCGCCTGCTTTGGGTGACACCCGAAGGCGATATTGATTCGTATGATAAACGCCACTTATTCAGAATGGCGAAAGAAAACGATATTTATGCCGAAGGCACAAAGCGACTCATTAAGACAATTAAAGGCTGGAAGATTTGTCCGCTTATTTGTTATGATTTGCGTTTTCCTGTTTGGAGCAGGAACGTCAATCTCGACTACGATTTATTGATTTACGTAGCCAATTGGCCTCAAGTGCGTATGTATCCGTGGGATTCACTTTTGGTGGCTCGTGCCATCGAAAACCAAAGTTATGTGGTGGGTGTAAATCGTGTGGGTGAAGATGGTAATGGTTTTCCGCACTCGGGCAATTCGGCGGTGATTGATTTTACAGGAAAAGTACTTTTCCGTGAAATTGATAACGAAGTTATTTACCACCACACACTCGACCGCCTTTATCTCGACGAATTCCGTCAACGTTTTCCTGCTTATTTAGATGCTGATAAGTTTGTGATTAATTTATAATTGGCCAGCTTTTGTAAGAATGTCATTTATAAAAGCTCTCGCTTCTACATCTTTTAGTGCTGCATATTGTTTCTTATCTTGATTAGCGACGGCAGCAATTTCGTATTTTAATTGTTGGTATTCGATTCTGGCAGTTTCGTTGATAATCAAGTAGTTTCTGAATAAAATGTGTCTTCGTAACTCTTCGCTATCAACAGGGCAGACATATAAATGATGTGTAATTGTGTCGAGTATTTGGTGTTTACTCCACCAGTTTTTTCTTTTAAATACCTCTCGATTTATAATTCCTTGATTTCCATTGTGGAAATATCCTATTCTCTCTAATCCCTTTTTTATTGTTTCAAAAGGCACATTATTTCCATAAACAATATCAATGTCAATGATTGGTTTGGCTGCCAACTTTGGAACAGCGGTACTTCCAACGTGTTCAATAGATATATTAAGACCTATCAAAGCATCAGTAATAACACTTTCGATAGCCTTGAAATCTTCTACCCATTTTTCTTGATATTCTTGAATCAGCATGGTTTAATTTTTAGTTCAATCAAACAACTTTTATAGAAACACTTCCCACTTTCATTCCTTTTTCGACGTATCGGTGTGCTTCGGCAACTTCCTCTAAACTATACTGTCTGTCAATTATGGCACGCAGATGCCCTTTTTCGGCTAAATCTTTGAAAAACTCTACTTGTTCTTTCGTATCTTTCGGAATCGGGAAAATGATTTTCTTGGTGAAAAGTGGTAAATAGACATTCTGAGACAAATACCCCAATTCGGTCGAGAAATAAGTGCCGTTTTCTTTCAATAGTTTTTTGCACTTGAAAAACGAACTTTTGCCAACGGCATCAAAAACCAAATCAAACTTTTTATCGGTGTCCGTAAAATCTTCCTTGGTGTAATCTACCACAAAATCGGCTCCGAGAGTCTTGGCTAAAGCAAGATTTTTAGTATCGGTTACGGCTGTTACCTCCGCTCCGAAATATTTGGCCAACTGCAAACCCGAACTACCAATTGAGCCAGACGTGCCGTTGATGAGTATTTGAGTGTTTTTATCAATCTTGAATTTTGCTAAATAATTTAAAGCCAGATAGGGTCCTTCACAAATACAAGCAGCTTCGTAGAACGTGAAATTTTGTGGCT